>JBKCES010000068.1:0-3317 GCA_046304295.1 Cyanobacteriota bacterium
CGCCCTCATCCGCCAAGACACCCAAAACCGTCAACCCGCGCCCAAAGCCCTAGCTATCCTCGCCGATCCCATTTTCAGCGCCGACGACGACCGTCTCAACACCCCGCCCCAACCCGTCGCCCCGACTAATCCCGATTTAAATACCCTCGCCCTGAATCGCTCCGCCCAAGTCGTCGCAAAAAAACGGGCCGAGAGGGAAAATAACGTCTTTGCCCGTATTCCCGGCACTCGCAGAGAAGCTCAGGCTATCCTTGCCCTACTGCCCAAAACAGAAACCCAAGCCGCTTTCGACGACCAAGCCAATTTACCGTTGGCGATCAATCCCCAACTCAGTCAATATCGCATTATCCATTTAGCCACCCACGGCATTTTCAACACCCAGGAACCCGCCCTTTCAGGGATTATCCTGTCCTTAGTCGATCAACAGGGCAAACCCGTTAACGGCTTCCTACGCCTCAACGATATTTTTAACCTCAACCTCCCGGCGGAATTAGTGGTTCTCAGCGCCTGCGAAACCGGCCTAGGAGAAGAAATCAAAGGGGAAGGATTAGTGGGGTTAACCCGCGGGTTGATGTACGCCGGGGCGCCGCGAGTCTTGGCGAGTTTATGGAAAGTCGACGACGACGCCACCGCCGAAATCATGACCCGTTTTTATAAACTAATGCTAGAAAAAAAACTGCCCCCCGCCCAAGCGTTACGGCAGGCCCAGTTACAGATGCAAACCGAAACCCAGTGGAAATCCCCCTATTACTGGTCGGCGTTTGTCCTTCAGGGGGAATGGCGGTAAGCCCTAAAATATCGCCTAGCGATAAGTTATGTTAAATTACTTCATCAATGAAACGGCGCTGGCAAGGAGCCTGTCATGACAAAGACTGGACATTGGGTTGGGGGACTGGCGGCGCTGGCGCTGGTGGTTAATGGTTTATGGGGAGTCGAGGTCAAGGCTCAGTCTTGGGCAACAACTTCTACGGCCGTAAAACCTCGGTTGATTGCCCAAGATACTTCTGCAACGACTGATCCCAATCGTATTGCGGCTGAAAAAGCAGAAGCGGAAGCTAGCGAGCTATTAAAACAAGATGCGCCATTAACTCAGATTATTGCTAAAAGAGAAGAAGCTTTGAAGTATTGGCGTTTAGCCGGCGATCGCCGCAAGGAAGTGAGAACTTTGTTCGCACTCTCTGTCTATTATTCTTCTTTAAGAGGAGAGTATCCCAAAGCGGCTGAATATGCTCAGGAGGGATTATCAATTTTGAAGGATTCTAAAGATTTAGAAGATCGTCAAGATCAAGCACTATTATTTCAATCGCTCGTAGAAATATACAAAGAATCAGGAGAATATCAAAAAGCCTTGGAAATACAAATAACCTTGCAAAAAAATGTTCAGCTACTTTTTCCAGATAATCCTGAAATACTTCCAGGGGTTTTGATACGAATTGGTCAAATCTATGGAAATTTGGGTGAAAGGCAAAAACAACGAGATTACTATAATCAAGCGTTAGCTTTTTGGGTAGAAATAAAAGATGTAATTAAGCAAGCAGAAATTCTTGACATAATTTCTGGATCATATATGCTCGCAGGAGAAACAAAACAAGCTATTGCCTACTTTAATCGGGCTAATCAGCTTGATCCTGAATTTAAACGCAACGTAGATATAGCTAACATGTCCTACCGTGGTTTAATCTCATCTAGCTGTTCTACTCAACTGGCAGGTTTGAAACAAGCTCTTGCTTTGGAACCTGAAAATAATAAATCTAATATATCAGAATCTGTTGCAACAACTGAACCTAATAACAGTATTGAAATGTGGCAAAAATCAATTCAAAAATATCGTGAAAAAGGATTTTTAATCTCAGAGGCTTTCTACTTAAACGCATTGGCTGGAGAATACGTTCGAGTCGGTGATTTGACGCAAGCGCTCGCAACCTATCAACAGGCATTAAAACTGAGACAATTTATGGGAGGTAAACCCGGAGAAGCAGAAGTTTTAGCAGAGATTGCCTATGTTCTCAATCAGCAGGGTAAAAAACAGGAAGCCATCAATACCCTAAATCAGGCTTTAGAGATTCAACGTCGACTGAATATCCGCCCCGCAGAAGCTGACACTTTAAACACTCTCGGCGATATCTATTTATCGCTAGGTGCCTATGATTCCAGTCTCGATGCCTATCAAAAGGCGCTTGCCATTCATCGTAATACGGGCGACAAGGCAAAAGAAGGCAGGACGCTTCAGTATATTGGCTCGGTTTATAAAGAACTAAAAAATTATCCCTCTGCCCTAGAGTACTATCAAAAAGCATTTGTTATCGCCGAAACAAATGGAAACTGTTCAGACGCCGCTATATCTAAACGAAGCATTAGTCAAATTTATCTAGAGACCGGCGATCAGCAACTGGCTATAATAAATATTAATATAACATCAAAATTTGCCGAGCAAATAAATATTTCAGAAACCAAGTTGGTCGTTCAAGCTGGGGTTAATAATCTTCGGGCTAAAGTCAGCCTTGAACAAGGTAATTATGCTGAAGCCATTAAACTGGCTCAGGAAGCTCGCCGTTTAGCTCAAAAGTCTGGTTTTCGCCAAGTAGAAGCCCGTTTTTTAAAGCCTCTAGCTGAAGCCTATATCGGTCTCAAGCAACCGGATAAAGCCATTCAGACCTATCAAGAGCAACTAACCCTTTACCGCGCCATCAGTCTACAACCCGAAGAAGCTCAAACCCTCTATGATCTTGCCCGATCGGAACGACAAACAGGTAAATTAACTGACGCGCTAAAAACCATTGACGAAGCCATCGAGATTATTGAAAATATCCGAAAAACTGTCATTGACCCTGAACTCAGAACCAGCTTTTTTGCCACAAAGCAAGACTACTACGCCTTAAAAATTGACATCTTGATGGAACTCCATCAACAAGCTCCAAGTAAAGGTTATGACGCTCAAGCTTTTGACACCAGTGAACGGAGTCGCGCCCGCACTTTTCTAGAATTACTCAATGAAGCCAGCGCCGATATTCGTCAGGGAGTCGATCCCCAACTGCTTGAAGAAGAAAAGGCTGTTCAATATAAGCTTGCGGCCCTCGAACGACAGTGGAGTGAATCTCTCTCAAAAAATGTCACTGAACAAGAACAACTCGCTCTGCAACAACAACAAAAAAAGTTGTTAAGTCAAGCTCAAGAAATTCAAACCCAGATCCGCGCCAAATCTCCCAAGTACGCCGCCCTCAAATATCCCCAACCATTAACCCTAGCCCAAGTTCAACAACAACTCCTCGAACCCGACACCGCCCTCCTGCAATACGCCCTTGGTCAAGACAAAAGCT
>JBKCES010000069.1:0-18759 GCA_046304295.1 Cyanobacteriota bacterium
TTCTCCTTCCTTACTACCTCTTTCTCCTGCGGACGACGAATCCCCTATTGTTTCGTAACCCTCTGAACGCTTACGATTTTTGTCAACTACAAATTATAAATTTCATAAATTTCATTTTTTATGTAGTTTTGTTGTACATATGTCTAACAACTTGAAGTATTTTAACAAAAGAATTATTAGATAATATGTATAGAGAAATAGTGTAAGTAGAAGCACCCAGTGATGATAAAACCATTAAGGATACTATATCAGGTGAAATGTTGTTGAAAAGTAAGTATCTTGCAGTTACAATAACCACCCCCATAATTAAAGAATTTATCAAAGAACTAGAAAATTTGTTCAAATACGTTGAAATCTTAATTTTGACAAGTCTCTGAATAAGAAGTACCGTGACCCAAGACGAGCCTAGATAAGCACTGAGAACAAATCCTAAAGAGACCCCTATTATTCCCCAGTTTACACCGATCAAAAAAGAAAAACAATAAACAAATGCTCTATATACGTCGAGTTTTAATTTCCAATCGGGTTTCCCCATTGCCATTATCAAAGGGGCATTAAAATAAAATCCTCCGTATGAAAGCCCAGCTATACTTAATATCTGCATTACGGGAATAGAAGCCTTCCACTGTTCCCCAAAAATGACAATTACAAGCTCTGGTGCTAACACTGACATTCCCAAAAAAATAGGAAAAGCAAGAGTATTAGTTAATTCTACAAACTCATAAAGTACCTTCCTTAATCGGGGTAAATCATCTTGAATGCTGGAGAAAATTGGCATTGCCGTCGAGGTAATAATCCCAACGAATAAGCTAGTGACAACCAATAACAGACGATAAGCTAAATCATAATAACCTAAAGCCGTTGCCCCCAAAAAATAGCCAATCAATAAATTATCTCCCTTGGTAACAAAAAAAGCCAGAATATTAATCCCTACTATATTAAGACCAAAAGCAAATAAGTCATTAAGATGTTTCCGAGAAAAGCGAAAACGAGGTCGCCAATCACTGGCAGTCCATAACACAAAAGCTGAAACGATTCCCCCCGATAATTGTTGTGTCACTAAACTCCAAACTCCAAATCCCATAAATGCCATGGTGATACCAACGATCGCACCAGAGAAGGATGAAATTAGAGAGCAGATAGCAGGGAGCTTAAAATTGAGTTTTCTAGAGAAAAGAGCACTCTGAACACTGTTAAAGCTAGCAATGACAAAAGATAAGGATAACCAACGAATAACGGGAGTTAAACTAGGTTCACTAAAAAAGTTAGCGGCGAATCCTGCTCCAGTGATACAAAATGTAGTTATGGTTACAGAGATTGCGATATTTGTCCAAAAAGCGGTATCTAAGTGTTCAGGCTCTAAATTTTTTCTTTGGACGATCGCAGTACTGAATCCTTGATCTAAAAACAAACCGAGGAAAGCGAGGAATGTCCCCGCTAAGGCGATCAAGCCAAAACTATCAGGATCTAACAGTCGAGCTAGGATAGTAAAAGTGGCAAGGGAGAGAAACTTATTGGCCCATTGGCTAATGGAAGACCAAATCGTTCCCTTAATCGCTAATTGTTTAAGACTCACATTATAAGACTCCTTTTGAAGCTTTGTTTAAAGACTTGATCCTAATAGTAACCCCCTAGCGAAAATGTCCATTACTTCCCTCAAAGAGGCGGAAAAGCTTGCCGCCAATAGATTTGCAAATCTTTCCAAAGCGCAATCAACCTTTCATTGGTTGCCGGACTATTAACAGATTCTTCAAACAAATGAACCCAGATGCAACGTGAATCTCGAATCAGGCGCTGACCGGAAACCCATTCATAAAAAGTACGAGAATTACGAAAAGTTTCCCGAATACGTTGAGGAAAATTCTCTAACGCAACATCCGTAACAAAGCTTTCGCCACGGGCCGTCAAACAACTCAACAGATGGGTGCTGTTTTCCCCCTGCCAAATCAAGAAGGGAGCCTTCGGCTCTTTTGTTTCCAATGCGGTTAAATAATCTTCATACAAAGGCTGGGAAGACATTGGAGTACCAATGCGAAGGAACTTCCAAGAATTACCAAGTACGTAGGTCAGTGTCAGATTTAAATTGGCGTTCTCTTGAACAAGATTGTATCGTTGCCCTGCCATAAAAAGACGGAAATCAATTCTCTCCTCATCTTTTTCACTCTTAGGCAGAACAGGGATCACCGCATTTTGCCAATCCGGTGTCACCAATGACCCATCCTCACTTCTTAACAGAGCTTGGCTTTCCAGTACCGTCGCTTTTGAAAAAGGCAGACTTTGAGGAAAACTAAAACCTTGCAAACGCTTCGCCCCGCCATCAGGAGAAAAAATCAATAAACCAAACACGACAAGTATTGACCACAAAAAAAGAATTGCTAGCCAATCATTTTTATAAGAATGATGAATATATTGTTGTGTCGGGATTGCCAGCGACGAATCTTCAACCTGAACCTGACTAATGATGTAGGAACCACAGCCAACCAAACCGATAATCATGAAAAGATTAGAACCTGATGTCCCATGCCAGTAATCAAAACTAGGTTGATCATTAACAACAAGGGCCATGACAGCAATGCGAATGATGGACAAAACAAAGCTCAGTGCCGCCGATATAAGTAGGCATACTACTAAGATGCGTCTTTTTCGCTTGAAAGAAAAAAAAGAAAAGATAATTAAAACAAAACTAACGCAAGTTATGATTAGAGGAATTAGAGTACAAGGATTGTTCACCTTGACAATTCCCTCATTGACAAGGAGAAAATTGTCCTGAACACGGGGATTAAAGCCCAAATACCATAACAGATAGGAAGTCATTCTAGCGGAAAAATCCACTAGCCACTGGGTGTTTCTGGCATTCAGATCAATTGCGACTAGGGTTAATATTGCATACAGAACACCTGCTGTTATGAGCCGTGAAAACTGCTTAACCCCCCAAAACCCTCCCGCCAACAAACTGATTCCAATTACTATGATTGGTGCAGAAATCGCCCAATAAAAAGTGGCGATCTCACCCTGATGTAAAGTAAAAATCTTGATAGTTGCCAGTCCCACCAAGATCCCACCAAAAAGTTGGGCAGTGGGGTGAAAAGGAAACCTTAATTTATGTCGACGTTGGTAGTAGTAATAAAACCCTGAAGCAAAGAGGAGAATATTGATGAATATAGTTGTAGAACTAGCATTTTGTCGCCACAAGGACACAGCCTGTAAGACAACAAAAAGACAGTACACTAAAGAAATTAAAAATCGTTTATCAAGGGAGATTAAGATTTTAGGTACTTGCTCGGATTTATATTCCGGTAGATTCAAAAAAGAGGGTTTCATTTGCCTGAAGATTTAATTTTCATTTCTTTAGATGGACTATTTATTTTTAGTTTTTACATAGGTCTAGAATCATAACTCTAGCGATCTCTGGAGAGAATTAGTTACGCACCAAATGTTAACCAACAGGATAAAAGCTTTGACATCAACTGCCCAATCATGGAAAAGAAATTTATTGAATTATTGAGTAACGAAATTCCCAAGAGTTCTGTTAGTTGTGAATTCTTTAAGGAAGGTGGTCTAGATCACTCAATGATGTACTAACTAATTGTCCAATTGAGTATCGGGGGATGTGGATTCAAGTAAAGCTTGCTCTAGTTCCATTGTAAGTCGCAAGATTTTAGTCCAGTGTTGGAGATATGTTAAATCAAGATCAGATTGTTGAAGTTTTAAAATCCCCAAAATATCCCGCCATTGTTGAGAAGACTGCTTGTCCGTTTTCTGGTACCAGATAAGTTTTTGTATAATAGTATCTTCGGGAGAGGAAAAACTGAGGGTTTCACCAGTTTCATTCACAATAACTCGTTTTCTTCGTTGAAACCTTGAGATTTGAAAAGGATCTTTATCTAAAAGGAAAATGTCAATTTTCCAGCCCGTCTCATTATCAATTAAATTAAATGATTGTCCTAGCTTAATCGCCTCTGTTACTGCTACTTCACTAACATAAAATCGGGGAGAAAAAGCATCAAACAATGATCTGACCTGACCTTCTTGGATATCCGCCACTATATCAATATCCTGTGTATAACGCATCTCTCCCCAAATACTACTAGCCACGGAGCCTCCCACATGATAGGGAATCCCGAGCGCATCTAGAATTTTTGTCACCACCACAGTTTCTTCAATGACTCCTGTCATTTTCATTTGTTCTCCTGTAGAAAACAGACCGAGGTAGTCCGAATCCAACACTTTCCTCAAAAAGTAATGTACTTTCTCAGTCTCACTCCTGTTTCCTAAATAAGCCGTAGCCAAGTACCATGACATAGTACGAGCACTTTTAGTACTGTAGTCAAGACTAGTCGATTTTTTTGCTTCATCCCATGAGTGCCAGATGGAAAAGACAACCATTTCTGAAGCTATATCTGTATCTCCTGATTGGGTTTTGTAGGCGGTCACTCTGGGGGGAACTAAAGATTTGTTTATAGTTACCTGAGATGTAGGCTTTGACCCATTTCATTACCTCAAATCAAAGGTATAGCAGGCCTAAGTGAATCATGAACGGGGTTCGGTTCACGCCCCCCTTTCCAAGGGGGGTTGGGGGGGATCATCACTTGATTGCGTTCACCACCCATTTAGTCCTGCTATAAAGTCAAGCAAATAGAAAAAGCAGATACAACTATCCCCTGTTCTAAGGTTGGGGAGTGCACTCAAAACGGTGTCTTCTCCTTGAACCTACAGCCGTATTTACAGATACCGGCAGCGAAAGGGATCTATTCAGGAAAGTTGATATATATGTGACGGTAGACGAGGGTGAAAGAAAAGTCAACCCCCAAAACGAAAATTATTTGGGCAGTAGCCTAAAAATAATGGTAAACGTGATTTACTAGCTCTCCCTTCACCCACGGAAAGGGGGGAAATAGATAAATTGGAGTTTATAAGTTCTTCTTTTTAAGGGGGATTTAGGGGGGATTAAAAGCCTTGTAAAGGGCAGGAACTAGAGAGAAAAGATGACTAAGATGAAGTATTAAATTAGCGCCGATAACCATCAGGGGCTGCGGTGATCAACAACTTGCGCTAGATAGTCTTATCAGGACTAAATTCGAGATAGATCTTAAGATATTCTCACATCGCTGTTTTAGGATTGTTCTATAAGATGATCATTGAAAGTTATTGGCTATTGGATGCTCGCTAATTAGCGCCCATCTGTTCTGTGTAAAAATCGCTCTAAATCGGCTACGACAGTAAAATCCAGCAGCGCCTCCCCTAGCTCCTCCAACTGAGGCACAGATAACCGCCGGATTTGCTCGACCTGATTGTGCGACAACGGCCCCAATCTGCGCTTCAACCCATATTGTTGCCATAAAAGTCATCATCGAGGATTTGGATTTGTGAGAAAGGACATTGCTGGGGATAATCACCGTCAGTATGGAGGTGAACACCAAATTTAGCCCGCTGGGCCTCCTTGATCGCCAGCCTCCTAGCATCGGGATAAGCCTCAGCCAACGCTATTTCCCAGTGGGACTTGAGGGAAGGATTTTTTGTTAGTTGTTTTTTAACCCGTTGTCGGTGCTCATCCACGGAACTATACCAACTACTTTTCATCGTGTCTGGGGCATCGCCCTGAACCCATAACTTGAGTAAATGGGCCAGCAAGATAGCAAGATTACTCTCTAAGGCCGTTTTGCTGGATCTGCCCAAATCATTTAACTCCTCAATCAGGTGGTCAATATCAATATGCTCAAAATCTGAGTTTTTGAGACATCTAGCCGTTTCTAATAGCCACCGTTCAAAGTCTTGGTCGTAGAGATGGGCTAAATTTGGAGGTATCGCTTGCATAGTGAGTTGCCATTCCGATGACGTAATTCTGTTAAAGCTAAAGCTATTTTTCTGGCTCTTGTGGGTTTACTATGCTTGACAAAATAACGTTTTATGCAGTAAAGCGGATTTGAGTGGGGTCTCGCCTCAAAATGTATCCTTGTTACAAAATCATATGCGAGCCTCAAGACCCGCTTAGTTTACTGTTCTTCATCAGCTAGTTGTAGATTCGAGCAAGGCTTGCTCTAATTCCATTGTAAGTCGCAAGATTTCAGCCCAGTTTTGAAGATATATCAAATCAAGACCAGACTGTTGAAGTTTTAAAATCCCCAAAATATCCCGCCATTGTTGAGAAGACTGCTTGTCCGTTTTCTGATACCAGATAAGTTTTTGTAGAATAGTATCTTCGGGAGAGGAAAAACTGAGGCTTTCACCCGTTTCATTCACAATAACTTGTTTTCTTCGTTGAAACCTTGAGATTTGAAAAGGATCTTTATCTAAAAGGAAAATATCAATTTTCCACCCCGTCTCATTATCAATTAAATTAAATGATTGTCCTAGCTTAATCGCCTCTCTCATTGCTACTTCACTAATATAAAATCGGGGAAAAAAAGCCTCAAACAATGATCTGACCTGACCTTCTTGGATATCTGCCACTATATCAATATCCTGTGTATAACGCATCTCTCCCCAAATACTACTAGCCACCGAGCCTCCCACATGATAGGGAATCCCGAGCGCATCTAGAATTTTTGCCACCACCACAGTTTCTTCAATCACCCCTGTCATTGTTATTTGTTCTCCCACAGAAAACAGACCAATGTAGTCCGAATTCAACACTTTCCTCAAAAAGTAAAATACTTTCTCACTTTCACTCCTGTTTTCTAAATGAGCCGTAGTCAAGTACCATGATGTAGTACGAGCACTTTTAGTACTGTAATCAAGACTAGTCGATTTTTTTGCTTCATCCCATGAGCGCCAGATGGAAAAGACAACCATTTCTGAAGCTATATCTGTATCTCCTGATTGGGTTTTGTAGCTAGTCATTCTAAAGAGATACTAGAAATCTCTTTATGAGAGTTTACAAACCGGTGAGAACCATTTTTGTTTGTGATCATTCCCTTCAACTACGCTCAGAGCGCCACCCAGTTTTTTCCCTCAGAGAGGGAGAAGGAACATCAAAAACGGCTAGGGGCTGAATCGATGAATCCCTTCTTCAGAGAAAGATTTTCCTAAAATCAACGAATGGTAAAAATAGAGACTAGAAACCCTAGCTCCAAGGTTGGGGAGTGCACTCAAAAAGGTGTCTTCTCCTTGAACCTACAGCCGTATCCGCAGATACCGGCAGGGAAGGGGGTATTCAGGAAAATTGATTTGCGACCCATCATAAGTGAGAGCGAAAAAAAAGTCAACCCTCAAAACGAGATCCTCTCTAGCCCCTCTTTACAAGGGCTACCGTGTATACACACATGTCCAGATCCCCCCTAGCCCCCCTTGGAAAGGGGGGAACCGGCCTTCAAAGTCCCCCTTTCCAAGGGGGATCAAACCCAAAACTGAGTCTTTAACCGAGATCTGTGTACACCGTAGCCTTGGAAAGGGGAGACACTAGAGAGAAAAGACGACTAAGATAGAGCATCAAATTAGCGCCGATGAAGAAATTTTGATGGTCTTGCTAGGCTAACTCTAGGCAACTGACCAGCCACATTAACCTAAGTATAGTGTTGAGGAGACCTTGCTAGTCGGCTTCGACTTCACTCAAAGTGACCTATCTCAGAAACTTAGGGCAAAGATAACCAGTGTTCATCTAGAAGCTGTTCTAGAGTCGTAATGGATTGCGCAGGAAAAATTTCAATAGCTAAGCTGAGAACGCTTAGCCGTAACTTTGTGGATGTTAATATAAAAGTTCTCCAAAATTTGTTCAGCAAAGGGCTTAAGACTAGGGCTACGCTTTAATTAGTCAAAATTCATCCCCATCTGGATCGATGCCCAATGCTTTCAACTTGGCGGCTAGGCGATCGGCTCTAGATTTTTCATATAGCATTTACAGGTGAGTCATGGACAAAGTCCCTGCTAGCCCTTTACTTGTCCGGGTTTTGGTGTCGGTGGCGTTCACGTCTCGCTTGAAAATGCTATAGTTTGCTCTTTGGGTCTCTTTTTCTGCCCTCTGAGCCTCCTCTTCTGCCCTCCGAGCTTCCTGTTCTGTCGGGGCAAGAATCCAGTTTTGCTGACTATCGTACCAGCGTAGCCAGAGCCGATCGATGCCCTGATACTTCCCTCGACATAATCCTAGCCCTAACTGCGCTTTTTCTAGCCAAACCCCAAGACCGTCTATTGGTAATGGGCAATAACTTTCCTGAACTAAGCCAAAAGCCTGTAGCTCATCGGTATAGCGATTAAAGACGAAATAGTAGGGAATACGCAAAATCTGTTCATAGACCGTCCATTTATTGGGAGGTTGACTTGCATCCCGTAGAGTCCGACCCAAATCTTCCTTTTCCGTGCCCGGAGATAGCAACTCTATCACAACCAAAGGAGCCACTCCCTCTTGCCAAATTACGTAACTGAGACGTAAATCCTGTTGCTCATAGAGACGAGACACGCCCCAAACCCCAAACCAGTCCGGGCGTTTATACCACTGAGGATGGCGTGGGTCGTAGTAAAGATTGAGGTCACTGGCAGTAAAAATTTCCTCAGTTTCATAGTTGGGGGGCTGAAAAGTTTGGTGCAGTAGCTCTGGCTGTAGTAAGTGAAATTCGTCCGGCAAACCAGGCTCCTCCGAGTCTTCACTGGGGAGGTCGTACAGAGTAGGTAGTGTTTCTCGGGGGGAGAGGGGTGGGGAAATTTGATACATATTTTTTTGGAAGCCTATGGGATTAGGAGCATTTCAGATTTGTCAGTCAACTGAAATTTATGGCCTGACTGACGGACACATTTTTAAGAACGCTTCTGAGTACTTTCATTGAAAGGCAGGTGTGGCAACACTTTCAGAGTCTGTGTCAGTCAGGGGCACCATGTTTTCAAAACCTAGTCACAGTAAGGGATTGAGCCACTTGTGTCCGTCACTGAGGTTTATGGCTTAATCTCTCCAAAATGCTTGAGGATAGCGAGGACATCATATAGATCATTTTGAGGATTTAACAACGAAAACAAACGGGATGTGGCATATTGCCGATAGGGAGGGGGACTACTTTTCAGAAAAACAAACTCACTACCATTAGTGATCATGCCAAAACTAGATTGTTGAAGGTCGGGATTAGCAAGCATATAAAATAATGTCTGGGGAATAGCGCAACTAGCGGCAAAATCACTGCGTTTTGATTCGATAGCCACTAGCCAAATAAAGTTTTTAATGACAAGAATATCAATTCTTCCTCTAATAACAACACCTTCATCTTCCATTTTTATCTCCACGCTTGTTTCTGTTTCAATGCGAAAGGGACGCCGATAAAATCCAGCTAGATCTAAGAGCGGAGCTAAAGTCACTAACTTAACGGTATTTTCCAGTAGGGGGGGATCTTCCATCAATTCTAGGAAGTTAGTTTTGACGCGATCGAGGATTTCTTTTTCTGGGGAGGTTATCTGCGCTACATCGGTCGACCACTCGCTAAAAAAATCTGGGTTATTGCTAGTTTTCAATCCAAAGGACTGCTTTAGGCTTCCTAGGGTAATTTCATTAGCAGGAATAGTTTGAGGCATTGATTACAATCTTTTATTTTAGCTTATAACGTCATAGTTTTTGAGTTGGTTAAGAGTTGTATCTAACCAAGCAACATAGTTATTTTGGTAAAGGTTAATAGCCTGAGTAGTAAAGATCATATTTTTAAGAGAGTTTTAAATTCACTACTCGAATCAAGAGTATGAGCTATCTGATTGTCCCTTACCTGAGAGAATAATACTACAGTGTTTAAAGAGAAGGATAAGACTTTTGCCAAAACTTCTGTAAGTCTTCCCAAATTTGGACTAAGTGGTAGTCAACGGCAGGGGTCGTAGAACTTGCTAATAGATGAACCCATAGACAACGACGATCCTGCAACAGACGTTGCCCATTCATCCACTGATAAATTGTTTCGGGATTCGATAATATATGACGGATTCGATTAGAGCAGAGTACCGAATAATTAGTCACAACGCTTTGTCCTCCATTCATCAGACAACTTACCAAATGAATTTTATTTTTACCGTCAACAATCAAATAAGGCGCATTAAAATCTACTTTCTCTAGGAGTCGTTCATAAGTCGATTGATTAATATCAATATTTTCCATGAGTGGAAACGTTACATCACTGTTAAGCACATAGCTCAGGGTCATCTCAGATGACATGCCAGCCTGCTCTAAATAATAACGGCGCCCGGACATCAAAATATTACTACCGACCTGCTCCTTCTGCGCCTTCTCAACGGCTTGCTCTAGGTCTGAAATTGGCTTCTCAGCTTCTAATTCCACAAAAAATCCCATCTCTTCCACCGATAGCGGCCTACTTGTCTTGACTTGCCACTCAGTAAGGGGAATCTTTTCTGGAAATTCAAAATTTGCCAGTGGCTTTGCTAAGCCATTGCGCTGAAGAATTAAGAATAGAAGTATGATGGCAGAGGCAAGTAAACATCCTCTAATAGCCCATTCTGGCTTCGCTAGCGCCGGCAAAGGGTTCTGAGGCTTGGGATCTGGACAGGACTTATCTTCTGGCATACGGCCCAGAGCAAACAACCCACAGCCGACCAAACAAATCGTCATGAAAAGATTTGATCCCTGAGAGCCGTGCCAAAACTCAAACTTAACGGGGTCGTTGACAACCAGCGCC
Organism: Cyanobacteriota bacterium; assembly: GCA_046304295.1. Taxonomy (GTDB): domain Bacteria; phylum Cyanobacteriota; class Cyanobacteriia; order Cyanobacteriales; family Microcystaceae; genus Synechocystis. Next base: position 10,593 of record JBKCES010000069.1, read on the forward strand.
ATGATCGCTAGGCGAACAATTGACAGAACAAAGGCTAGCCCAAAGGCTAACAGACAGGCAACAACAAAGTCTCGACGCTTGCGACTGATGGGATAAAAAACATATAAGATAACCAACAAGTCTATGGAGACAAAAAATAGAGGAGTTAGTGTGCAACCATTGTAAATTTCGATAATGCCATTATTGACATAAACAAAGTCTCCTTGAGTCGAGGAGTTAAATCCTAGATACCATAGAAAAAAAGAAGAAATTTTTGCGGAGAGAACGGTCAACCATGACTCACTCCTACCCACCCAAGGATCACGGAGAAAAAATGACCACACGACAACAAAATAAACTACCCAAAAGCGCCGAAACTGCCTAAAACCATAAAAACCAGCGGCTAGTAGAGTAATGTTTAAAAAAACTATTGGGAGAAGCGACAGACAGAAAGCCTGATACTTCTCCACTTCGTAACGTGGGTAACTTGAAAAGAACTAAGCTGAGAAGGATTAAGCCGAAAATTTGCGCTGGGGGTCGGGACGGAAATTTAAGTTGATATCGGCGCTGGTAGTAATAGTAAAAAGCAGAAGCAAAAAAGAGAATATTAATAAATATTAAAGAGAATATTAATAAATATTTTAGTGTAATCCGAGTTTTCTCTCCATAGAAGAGGTAAAGTTTGCAGGATTACAAATAACCAGTAAACCAAAGCGATCAAAAATCGCTTATCGAGAGATAGTAAGATCTTGGGCTTTTGCCAAGTTTTATTTTGGGAAAGTTCTAGGAGTGGTAGCTTCATGATTTCAGAAATGACTAAATTATGGGGCTTGCATATGTTTTTGTACCAAGGGTTACATTTTGAGACGAGACCTCGCTAAAATTTGCTCTACTGCATAAAACGTTTTTTTGTCAAGCATAGTAAACCCACAAGAGCCTAAATTATTCGTATAGCAGACCTAAATCGGTGGTGAACATAATCTAATGTTTATCCCCCAAACCCCCCTTGGAAAGGGGGGCTTTAACCGAAACTTGTTCGTGATTTACTTAGGCTCGCTATATTAGGTTTTTGGGAGTTATATAGCATTTACAAGTGAGTTGTGGACACAATCAAGTGATAATACCACCTAAACTACCTTGGAATTTACATTCTGCAGGTCGATGCCCAATCGTATAAAATATGAAGCCATTTAGGGAGAAAAATAAAAATGCTCTGTAGTATAAAATCTTTCAGCGTATAAATCTCGTTTCAAATGGCGATCGGTATTTGCTGTGGAATCAGATAAAAGCTCAATGATTAAATCAGGGTAGCGACCGTCTTCTTCCCAAATCACCCAAGATTTTCGGGGTTTTTCGACCCTTCAGGGATGCTCAGGGTATTACTACGCTCGGCACTCGAATCCAGAGTTTGAGCGACCAGATTATCCTCTCAGTCGAGAGAATAGCTCCATAAAAATCAATCTTGGGTTAGATAACGCTCCAGTCCATCCGGCGCTAAGTCTTCACCTTCTGGCCAACAAATACCTCCTATGGTTTCTATTTGTACTTGCCGGAAGTAGCGGGGATTTTGCAAACGCCAATACCATTCTCGATTTTGAATAAGCGTTCCAAGACTTAGAATCATCTCTTGCCCATTTTCCAACTCAACCTGTAATCGAAAGTTTTTTAGAGGAAGTACACTAACCGCTTTTATCCAAGGGGTTTTAACCTGAGAGTTCATTCCATTTCTCCAGTAATTCTACTTGGTTATCTAGGATAAAACGTTTAATTTTCTTTGCTTGGGCTGGTGGCATCTGACCCGCTAAACATTCACCGTCTTCAATACTAAACGAGCCGGCGTAGTCTGCACATATAGCATGGCAATGGGGTAAGCCATGATTACAGGCGGCTTAACTCATTGATAAATTCAGTCACCGCATCATATTGATCTATGTAGTTGATATATTTTGCGAATATTTCTAGATTTAATTCTGGCAGTAATTGACTATGATTAATTTTAAGATATTGGGCACCTCGATCATCTGAGACAGCCCGAGATCTCTATAAGCTTTACTTATAAAAGAAAATGTGGTATCCTAAAGAATGACACTAGACTCAAACTAAAGTACTATGCTTTTCGGTCTTGATCTCACTCATAGATTAGAGTTTTTAGAAGGGAAAGACGATTTTTTAAGTCGTCTAAATTCGTTGGTAGACTGGGAATGGTTCAGAGATATATTAGAGGAGGGGAAAAAGAAAAGCAACGTAGGCAGACCAGCTTATGACGTGATTTTAATGTTTAAGCTACTGGTCTTACAATCATTATACAACTTAAGTGATGAACAGGTAGAATATCAGGCGAATGATAGGTTATCGTTCCACGCATTTTTGAATATAACGGTATTTGATAAAGTACCGGATGCAACAACAATTTGGTTATTTAGGGAATGGCTAACAAAAAAAGAATTAGTGAAGGTATTGTTTGATAAATTAGATGAAATGTTAGTGAAGTCAGGATATATAGCCAGAGGGGGGCAAATCATAGATGCAACATTTGTGCCAGTACCAATTCAAAGGAATACAAAGGAAGAAAATGAGAAATTGAAAGAAGGAGAAGTGCCAGAAGAATGGACGGAAAACGGTAAAAAATTGAGCCAAAAGGACTTAGAGGCGAGATGGACAAAGAAGAATGATGAGAGCCATTATGGATACAAAAATCATGTGAGTATAGACGTAGAAAATAAATTAATAAGGAATTATGAAGTAACAGATGCGTCGGTGCACGATAGCCAGGTTTTAGGAAAAGTAATAAGTGAAAATGTAGATCCAGAGATATGGGCAGATAGTGCCTACTATTCAAAATGGATTGAATGGGTTTTGCTAATGCTGAAATTTGTAAGCAATATCCATGAGAAGGGATATAGAAATAAACCATTGACTGAAGAGCAAAAAGAAAAAAATAAAGAGCGTTCAAAAGTAAGGTCAAGGGTAGAGCATATTTTTGCCCATCTAGAACAGATGGGGGAATTATATGGAAGAGGAATAGGTCTTAAGAGAATCAAAACTTATGTCGGTCTTAAAAATTTGGCATATAACTTGAAACGCTTTGTCTTTTTGAGTAAATCATCCGAAACAGCGACGACGTAGAAGTAGTGTATGAAAATAGAGTAAATAAGAGACTCTATTCCACCAAAACAGTTGATTTAAACCAAAAGCATTGTAAGTCTTTTTGTTTTTACTGGAGTTTTTCGAGGCTCCCTATTGTCCCTCTTTAAGAGCGTAAGCAGTCAATGCAGAATCCTGATAGAACCAAACTTCGGGGACACCAAGGCGGCGATACGTTTCTAGGATATTAATGTTGCCACTGGTAACAATTACCTCAATCACTAAATCGGGAATTTCTTTTACTGCGCCAATATTATATAGCGGTATCCGCACCAGTGAGGGACAAATAAATGGCTGAAACCCTTATCCAGCAAAGACTTTAGCGTTCTCACTCGTCTGAATACCGCTATAGGACTCATCCGCTTCCTTTCTGCTGGTAACCTCTCTTGAGCCTAAAGTTAGACTTCCCGTAGCATAAAATCTAATCTTTTTGGTTCTCTGGGAATGGCGGTGTTAAAAGTCCAGAGCAAACCATTAAGCCCGAGGGACATCCGCTAAGCTCCTTATCTCATAAGGGTTTCAGAAATAATAAGGCGAGCTTATCACCCTGATTCCCAGAGAGCTATCTTTTTCAGTCTCATATAAGCTTCTAGCAGAAGTCCAATGGTACTTTTAGCTTCTTCATGACATCTACTAGGACTCATAATGATTTCCAATTCCCCATCTAAATAAATAAAGCGAACTCCTTCAATACCTTCAAAGGTGACTTCAATTTGCTCCAACTTTTCCCAAGTAATACCCGGTAAGGTTAAGCAATTAGTTGCTAATTCAGTTTTTCCTAATGTAACAACCATAATAATTTATTCTCCTTGAGAGGAACTATTTTTGTGCAGGCAACCAACCGAAATCAAGAATTTGTTCCAGAGTGTAGGGACAGACCTCTGGAAATATTGCTGATGATAAGTTAGATTTTCTGATGGCCAGTGTCCGAGCTTTAGCATAGTCTTTTGCTAGAATCGCTAGGAAGTGGTTATGAAGAACCTGAGACTCCAGCAGGGAATCAAGCTCCAACCGAAAATTATCAATTTCTTTCTCCCAGCCTTTACCTGACCAAGGGCGTTCAGTTTGCCAATGTTCATACAGCAATAAATGGATAAGTAGACGCAACAAATAACTTTCTACTTTATGCCGTTGTTCTCGACCCAACGCCTCTATTTCCTCAATCAAATTAGACCAATCAATAACGCCAAAGTCTTGCTCTTTTAGTTGTGTTAGGGTCAAATCTAACCAAGCAGGATAATCTTGTTCGTAAAGTGATGCAAGGGGTGTTATTTGAACCATAAGTGTTTTTTATCTTGCCTGTTTATTCAGGATTTTACCAAATCTTTAAATTAAGAATAGCGGTGACAAACGGCTCAGTGACGGACACAAGTGGCTCAATCCCTTACTGTGACTAGGTTTTTAAAAGACGGGATCCATGACTAACACAGACTCTGAAAGTGTTGCCACATCTGCCTTTCAATGAACGTACTCAGAAGCGTTCTTAAAAATGTGTCCGTCAGTCAGGACAAACGGTCTTTCCCAGTCTTTAACACCACTTAACTGGGCTACAATCTCCGTGATGGAGACCAGATTGTTAGCAAAACTTATATGACAAGAGTAGAGCAAGAAAGTACAAGATTACTTTACTACTTGGCGCATCTTCATCGTAAGACTCTCTGTTATTCAAGATGTGTCCAAATGTTAAAAAATTTCCTTAAACTTTTAGTTCACTATCTTGAGTTTAAAGATATTTTAGTTGCTGTTGACCGCAAATAATTCATCTTTGGGCTTGACAACACCGGATTGCGATAAACCTTGTCCGTTGTCACAACGATCACAACTCGTGCCGAATGTACGGGGCGCAGGGCTTTCAAAAGATGAACTGTACCCAAAACATTAGTTGAAAAGGTGGCTACCGATTGCGGATAACTACGGCTAACTAGGGATTGGGGGGCTATAGGGACTGAATGGATGAATTTCTTTTTCAGAAAAAGATTGTTCTAAAATCAACGAATGGTAAAAATAGATACTAGATTTTTTGGCTCCAAGGTTGGGGAGTGCACTCAAAAAGGGTCTTCTTTTTGAACTTATATTCCTATAGCAGTCACAAGTGAGTTGTAAAATTTTAAATCCCCGAAGCCTTACGGGCAAAGGCTTTGAGCAGAGGGAAAATTTACAACCTAGATGTGACCGCTATATCTACAGATACCAGCAGGGAGAGATGATATTCAGGAAAGTTGATGTGCGGATTATCACAAGTGAGAGAAAAAAAAGGTCAACTCCCAAAACGAGATTTTTCCTAGCCCCCCTTTGAAAGGGGGATTTAGGTGGATCAAACCCACAACTGAGTCTTTAACCGAGATCTGTATACACTGAAGCTTGGAAAGGGGAGAACTAACCGGAGCTTGTTCATGATTAACTTAGAACTTTCATATACGAGCTTTCAACCACTGGCGAAACTCTTTCAGCGCCGCTGTCTCACCGATGATTAAGCTACGTTGAATAACTAACGGAACCTGATCTAGAGGTAAACAGGAAAAAACAGAACTGTTTTCTGACTGCTTATACTTTTTGGACTCTAAACTCAAGATAAAGACTGATAGCCGCTGGCCGTCATAACGCCAAATCTCGGGGATACCTAGATTAGCATAGATAGGAAGTTTATTTAGCGAGCCGCTTGTAATATCAATTTCTAAAACCAAATCTGGGGGGGATCTATGGTCAAGTCAATATGCTGTTTACTCCGTACTTGAGGTTCATTTTGTAAGTAATAACAGGAATCGGGTTCTACTGCCTGTTGCGTTTTATCTATTCGTAATGTCAAAGAGCCAAATTTTTTCAGATTTAATCCAAGTTCATCTGTCATGATCAAGATGAGACTCTCAATCAACCGATTACTATTTTCATGAACACCTAAAGGACTCATGATCTTCAAAGTCCCACAGTTGTAGGCTAAGCGCTGACCCCGATGATCGCCAAGGTCTTCTAGTAGTTGGTTAAACGTGCTCCAACTGACAGATTTGAGGATTACGGTATTATCTAGGCCAGATTGAGCGAGGTTCTGGAGCGGAGCTGTCAAGGAAGTCGTCATATGTATATTTCTCTATAGAGCAAACAGAGCAACTGACAAATCTGAGATGCTTCCCTTGGTCACAATCCATCCTCATCTGGGTCTATACCCAATGCTTTTAACTTGGCCGCTAAGCGATCAGCTCTGGATTTTTCGTGGTCTGCCCGTTGACCCTCCCTTTCAGCCGGGGTAAGAATCCAATTCTGTTGCTCATCGTACCAGCGTAACCAGCGCCGATTGACGCCCTGATACTGCCCTCGCCACAACCCCAGCCCTAACTGGGCTTTTTCTAGCCAAACTCCTGAATTCTCTACTAAAAGAGGTCGATAGCTGTCTTGAACTAGACCAAAAGCCTGTAGCTCGTCGGTATAGCGATTAAAGACGAAGTAGTAGGGGATACGCAAAATCTGCTCATAGACCGTCCACTTGTTAGGCGGTTGGCTGGCATCTCGTAAACTCCGCCCCAGATCTTCCTTTTCCGTGCCCGGAGATAGCAACTCGACCGCCACCAAGGGCGCCACTCCCTCTTGCCAAATCACATAACTGAGACGTAAATTCCTTTGGTCATACAAGCGAGACACGCCCAAAACCCCGAACCAGTCCGGGCGTTTATACCACTGAGGATGCTGTAAATCGTAGTAGAGATTGAGGTCACTAGCGGTAAAAAAGTTTTCGGCGCTGTAGGTGGGGGGCTGAAAGGTTTGGCGCAGGAGTTCCGGCTGGAGTAGATGAAATTCGTCTGGCAAACCAGGCTCCTCCGGGTCTTCACTCGGTAGGTCGTACATGGTGAGTAAAGCGTCTCGGGGAGAGAGGGGAGGAGATGTTTGATACATGATGTAACAATTGCTAGTCGAATGCTAGTCGAAACTGAGCCAGCCAAATAGCTCCTTAACCGATAAAGCTAGCATGGATAATGGCTCCAAAACCGGTAACGTGTCCCCTTCAGACTTGATTTCGGGAAACTGCTGGGGTTTAAACACTAACACCGACTCATCCTCTGGATCCACCAACCACGCCAACTGGGTACCGGCTTCTAAACAAACCATAATTTTTTTAATCACCTTATTCGCTGACTGCTCCGGCCATAAAATTTCAATCATCCAGTCTGGGTAAGTATCGATGCGATTAGCAATGCGCCCCGTTGCTGTCTTAGGAATACGCTCCCAGGTAAAAACACTAATGTCAGGCACAAAAGACCGTCCATTGATATTGAACCTTAGTTCTGTAAAAGCATGAGCTAGCTTTTGCGGTAATGCAATCTGATTAATAGTTGTGCCTAAACGGATCTGCAGAGTGCTATGTTCACCTTGGGGCATAGATTTTTGCTCAATTTTGCCGTCAACGTACTCACTGTAGGGTTTGGTTTCCGGCAGAGCCAAAAAGTCCTCTAACGTTAATTGGGGTTTGACCGGAGAGATGGCTATCATAATTTTAAATTTCTCAGAAACTATATTTGTCGGTGCCTATACTCAATGCTCGCAACTTGGCCGCCAGGCGCCTTACTCAGGTTTCATCGGGGTCTACACCCAATGCTTGTAACTGAGCCATTAGGCGATCCGCCCTAAATTTTTCCTGTTCTGCCCGTTGAGCTTGATATTCTGCCCGCTGAGTTTCCTGTTCTGCCGCAGACGTAGCTTGGTTGGCTCTTAAAATTTCCCGTCTCGCCACCTCGTCGGGGGTAGGAACCAAGGTTCTCTCTAAAGAAAAGTAACGCAACTGGCCATTCTGAATGCCCAGAAAAAAGCCCAAACTTTCACTCCAAAACCAGCACTGCTCATTAGGGGCTAGGGGCACATACTGATTGTAATCTAGCTTAAAACCAGCAAATTCCAGGGTTTCTGGTGAAAAATAAAAATATTCGGGTGTATGGAACCTTTGAGCATAAAGCTCCCGCTTTGTCGTTCGGTCTACCTTCGCTGTGGAGTCCGATAACAGTTCAATAATTAAATCTGGGTAACGACCATCTTCTTCCAGCAATTCCAAATTCAAAAT
>JBKCES010000070.1:0-5072 GCA_046304295.1 Cyanobacteriota bacterium
AAGGGGCTGGGTGATACCCTGAGCGCAGTTGAAGGGGATGAGAGCAGACAAAATTGCCCTTGCTAGCGCCGTTGGAGGGTTGCGTTAATCTCTCCCTTCTGCTATAGTGGTGAATCGTTGAGTCAACGAAAAGGGCTTGTAGCTTAGTGGATTAGAGCGTGTGGCTACGGACCACAAGGTCGGGGGTTCGAGTCCCTCCAAGCCCGTTACTAGCGAAAGACGATGAACCGTAACCCTGGGTTGGTGGCCTGTTTGGCGTACATCCTAGGGTTATTGTCTTCTTTGTCGTTAAGCTCCGAACCTAGCGCCGTAGATTGGGGGATTTTAACCCTGGTCTGGTTGGGGTTAACGGTTTTAGCCGCGGCGCTAGCGCCGCGGGTCTGGATACGGGGGCCGGAGGCGAAAACTTGGCTTTTAATGGGAGTGATCGCCCTCGGCGCCGCCTTTTATTGCCACTGGCGTATTCCGCAACCGTCTGCTCAGGATATTAGCCGTTCTCTCAAGCCGCCCCTCTATTTACCCCAAACCGTCACGGTGACGGGGGAATTGTTAAACCCCGGTCAAGATAACGGCCGGGGGGGTCGCAATTTTTTCCTCCAGGCGTCTCTGGTTCAAAAACAACCGGATCCCCAGTTTCGTCCCGTTCAAGGCCAGCTTTACCTCTCCCTCAAATCGGCGCCATCTTCCCTCGGCGCTTGTCAAAAAATTCGGGTGACCGGGGAACTCTACCGCCCTAGAGCACCGAAAAATCCGGGGGGCTTTAATTTTGCGGCCTATTTAGCTAACCAAGGCGTTTTCGCCGGTCTGAGAGCAACGGAGGCGGAAGTCATTGGCCGGGGAAATTGCGCCTTTGCCGACCTCCGGCGCCGGATTGTGGATGTCCAGGGCGCTTGGTTAAAGCCCGAGAACGGGGCGGGATTATTAATTAGTTCCATCGTTTTAGGACAAAAAGCGGTGAGCCTGCCCCTACCCCTGCGGCGACTCTTTGGTCAGGTAGGGTTAAGCCATCTCCTGGCCGCATCGGGTTATCAGGTTTCGTTGTTAGCTGGCTCCGTCCTAGGATTCAGCGCCGCCTTGGTTGCTCCCCTGCGTCTAGCCCTAGGCTGGGGCACGATTTTGCTTTATTTGGGTTTAACGGGACTCCAACCCTCCGTTCTGCGGGCCAGCCTCATGTGGGGGGGGATTGTGGCGGCGACGGTCTATCAACAGAAAATTCGGGCGCTGGGCGCGTTGCTTCTGGTGGCGACGCTTTTATTACTGATTCAACCCCGCTGGATTGGGGACTTGGGCTTCCAGTTGAGCTTTTTAGCCACCTGGGGCATTTTAGTTTCCACGCCCTATTTTCAGGAAAAACTGGATTTTTTGCCTCCCAAAATTGGGGAAATGATCGCCGTGCCTCTGGCGGCTACCCTCTGGACGACGCCCCTGCTCCTGGGGCAATTTAGCCAACTGCTCTGGGCCGCCTTGCCCTTAAATATTCTGGCCACGCCCCTGGTGGAACTGCTCAGTTTAGGGGGGATGGTCAGCGCCGTTTTGGCTGTGATTGCGCCGCCCCTGAGTAGCGGTTTGACTTGGCTTTTAGCTTGGCTGGCCCAAGGATTAATTGGGCTAGCGGGTTTATTTAAAAATCTGCCGGCGCTGGCCACGGGGCAAACGGCGCCCTGGCAATTAGTCTTGGTTTATAGTCTCTTTATCCTCGTCTGGCTCCGACCCAATCTACGCCCCTGGCGGGTTTGGTTTGTAACTCTGGGTCTCATCCTGCTCCTCCTCCCCAGCGCCGTCCAAGCTTTAACCCAAACCGAAGTTGTCCTTTTCCACGCCCCCCAAACCCCGGCGGTCTTAATCCGCCAACCCGGTCGGGTGACGTTAATCCAAAGCCCCGGCGCCGGAGAGGGTCTCATTAAACCTTACCTGGCTCAAAGAGGCGTGAACCGGATTGATTGCGCCTTAACCTGGTCGGAAACCCCGGCACCGAAACCCAATTGCCCGACCTTGGAACCCCTACCCTTTCAGTCCGGCCTTTGGGAACTGCGCTTTGGCAAACAACGCTGGTGGCTAGCCCAGACCCCCCGCTTTGAACCCCTACCGTCGCTTCCCCCGACCCAACTCCCCGCGGCGCTGGTCTGGGCCGGGAAATACGCGCCCCTCGCTTGGCTCGACCAACTGCGACCGCCCGCGGCTATCGCCCTAGCGCCCTACCTTCCCCAGAGTATTCAGCGGAAAATTACCGCCCTCGGGAGCGAACTCTGGATCACCGGCATTGACGGCGCCGTCCTTTGGACTCCTCAACAGGGCTTTCAACCGGCACTGGAGGAGACGGATCTAAGATAAGATGGTTTATTGCTTTGGAGAGGTGGCAGAGCGGTTGAATGCGGCAGACTCGAAATCTGTTTTGGGGCAACTCAACGGGGGTTCGAATCCCCCCCTCTCCGCTTTTCAGTTAATCCCTGGGGGACGGTCAAGCGTGTTGAAAAACGACCTTTGGATCACAGAACAGGCCCGACAGGGGATGATCCAGCCCTTTGAACCCCAACTGGTGCGGCTCCTAGGGCAATTGCCGGTTATTTCCTACGGCCTCAGCAGTTTTGGCTACGATATTCGTCTATCGCCGAAAGACTTTCGCATTTTTCGCCATATTCCCGGCACCGTCGTCGATCCCAAGCGGTTTAACTGCGCCAATTTGGAGTGCGCCCAACTCCACGAAGACGATCAGGGACAGTTTTTTATCATTCCCGCCCATTCCTACGGCCTCGGCGTGGCGGTGGAACATTTGGATGTGCCTGAAAGCATCACCGTTCTTTGCGTGGGGAAAAGCTCCTACGCCCGAGTGGGGATCATCGCCAATCTGACACCTGCGGAAGCCTCCTGGCGGGGTCATTTAACCCTAGAGTTTTCCAACTCTTCCAGCGCCGATTGTCGAATTTATGCCAATGAAGGAGTGGTGCAATTACTCTTTTTGGAAGGGGAACCCTGTGCGGTCAATTACCAAACCCGGGCCGGCAAGTATCAAGACCAGCCGGAAGCGGTGACCCTGGTGCGGGTTTAAGAAACAAGAGTCCTCCTCGAAGCCTAGAGCAGAGGATGGAAAAAGAAGGCAAAGGCTAAAATACCGTAGGTGGCCAGCAGGAGAGTTCCTTCCAGCCAATTAGAGCGACCGTCGCTACTGATGGAATTGACGATGAAAACCGAAACCGCCACCGCCACCACTTCAAAGGGGTTAAAGTTTAGATCCATTGGCTGGCCGATTAACCAACCGGTGATAACCAAAACTGGTGCGACGAAAAAGGCGATTTGTAAACTAGACCCCATTACCACCGAAACCGAGAGATCCATTTTATCCTTCATAGCGACAGTAACGGCGGTGGCGTGCTCGGCGGCGTTGCCAATGATGGGTAATAAAATAACGCCGGTAAACAGAGGCGTTAATCCCAATCCGGCGGTGGCTTCTTCTAGGGACTCCACCAATAATTCCGACTCCACCGCCACCCCTAGGGTCACGGTTAATAACACCCCCACCCAGAGCCACAGATTGGGTTGATAGGCATGGGCGGCCTCCCCCAAATCTTCGTTTTCAGAAATCCCCACTTCGTAGAGGTAGCTGTGGGTTTTCATCGAGAAGAATAAACTTAAGCCGTAGACCACCATTAAAATGACCGCCACGGCGATGGATAATTGTTGTAACAGCGATTCTTCAATGCCCGTAGAAGTGTATTGTAGCGCCGTGGGCAGAAGGAGGGCGATGACCGCCAAATTCATGGAAGAGGCGTTGAGGCGGGCGGCGATGGGCTGAAAGCTCTGCTCCTTAAACCGCAGTCCCCCCAAAAGCATGGCAAAACCCATCACTAAGAGTAAGTTGCCAATAATCGAGCCGGTGATGGTGGCCTTGACCACGTCAATCAATCCCCCCTTCAGGGCCACGTAGGCCAAAATTAACTCCGTGGCGTTGCCGAAGGTGGCGTTTAACAAGCCCCCCAGGTTGGGGCCCAGCACCACGGCGATTTCTTCGGTGGCCGTTCCCATAAAAGCCGCTAGGGGCACGATGGCCAGCGCCGCTAGAATAAAAACAGAAGTTTGTCCCCAATCCTGCCAATGGGCCCAGAGGGAGAGGGGAAAAAAGACTAACAGGCAGAGAAAGAAAATATTTTTCTTCACAGAGAGTCAAGGGGGGGGGGAGAATGGAGGGCATTATAGCGGAGTTTTCCCAGACCGGCGCCGTTGACCCGCCTTGGACAGAAAACCCCGATGGGGTATGATTTGGCTCCAAAGGGCGGGCGACACGAAGCTTGTTTTCCTTGGCTCAAATTTCAGCGATATCCTAGGGAGTCTTCTTTGTCTAAATTTCTGCGTTGGGCGGAGGCCATCGATGGCTGGAGCGAGCGCCTGGGGCGCTGGACAAACGGTTTAGTGTTAGCGCTAGTCCTTCTCGGCGCCGGTAATGTGGCGGCCCGTTACTTGGGTAAGTTAATCGGCGTCAGCTTGACCTCTAATGGTCTATTAGAATCGCAATGGTATATTTTTGATCTGGTTTTTTTATGGGGCGCCGCCTACGCACTGAAACAGGATGAGCATGTGCGGGTGGATATTTTTTATAAAAATTTAAGCGTCAAAGGTCGGGCTTGGGTCAACCTTTTAGGGACGGTTTTTTTTCTGATTCCCTTTTGCCTGTTGGTGATTTTTTATTCTTGGGGATCCATCGTTAACTCCTGGCAAATTTGGGAAAGTTCGCCAGATCCGGGGGGCTTACCCCGCTATCCCATTAAGTCCATGATTGTGGTCAGTTTTGCCTTGTTAATTCTTCAAGGTCTAGCGGAAATGATTAAAAATTGGGCTACAATCACGGGTCGGCGCTCGGGGGAAGCGGAGATCCATGAGCCAAACCTCTGAGTCAGATATCAGTTAACAGTTATCAATTTTTTGCCCTGAGCGGAGTCGAAGGGTCAGTTAACAGGGGAGAGAATCATGAGTTTGACCTATGAGTTTGAATGGTTAGGCCCCTTGATGTTTGTGGGGGCGTTATTTTTCTTATTCTCGGGCTATCCCGTGGCCTTTGCCCTGGGGGGAGTCGCTATTTT
>JBKCES010000071.1:0-2843 GCA_046304295.1 Cyanobacteriota bacterium
TGGCAGGACTGGGATACCGACGTCGCCCAACCCGACGGAGCTAGAACTCAAAACCTACTGCTCTTTGTCAGCGGTCTTCGCGGCGCCGTGGAGCGGGAGAGTCAAAACGAAGACGGCACATTAGCGGCCAAATATTGCCTGGGTCTGACCCGCTACGAGTGAGCGGACCCAAGGTCAAGCTTCGATGCGTTACGCTATCGCTAACGCATCCTACAGCTAATCCCCAACCCCCATGTCCGAATGGCGCAACTTTTTAATCTATCTCCCCCTCGATAAAGCCACTTGGGAATTTAAGGCTTCCCTTAACCTTACGCCTCCCCTCTTGCTCTACTACTCCGGCTTCTTGCCCGCCACTCCCGAATATCGTCATTTACTCTTGGTCGCCCAATTAAACGTTACCGACACCGGCGCTTTAATGGGTAAGCATATGCCCTACCCCCGCCGGGCCGACCCCAAAGCGACCCATGATTTTTCCCTCATTTTTGAATTGGCCCAGCGCCCGGAAACCCGAGAATTTCTCTTCCATTTTCAAATTAGCGGCACCGATATTACCGCCAAGCAGTTAGCCCATACGCTAGTAGAAACCTTGGGCAAAACGCTCCCGGACTACCGAGATTATCTCCAGCAACACAAATTCGCCCCTTTTTGGTCCGGGTTGGCGGTCAATAAACTCTACCAACTCAAGGTGGATACAAAAATCTGGACGGATAAGCAATCGCTTCAAGGCTAGGGCCCGGCTGAAACTTGGGGAGAGGGCAAAAAAATCTCCCCCCGGCGCTAGCTTCGTATAACAATAAATAAACAGACTTTGACCGTTGGAGTTTTCGTCCATGTCCCACGCCACCGACCTCAAGACCCTCGCTCGCTGGCTCAGCGCCGATTTCAGCAACCAGGCTCAAGCCTTTGAAAATCCCCCCTTTTACGCCCATATCCGGGTGGCCATCCGCCCTGTGCCCCAGTTTCAGGAACCGATGCTCTTTCTAGAGCAGGCCTATGATTTTATGCTCCAGCGCCCCTACCGCCTGAGAGTTCTAAAACTGAAGACGGCGGGGGATCATATCGAAATTGAGAACTTTAAGGTTCAAAACGAGGAAAATTTCTACGGCGCCGCCAGGGATTTAGGTAAGCTGAAAACCTTGACTTTAGACAATTTAGCCCCCATGAACGGGTGCGACATGATGGTCACCTGGAGCGGCCACAGTTTCCAAGGGGTAGTGGAGCCGGGGAAAAACTGCGTCATTGTCCGGGACGGCAAGGAAACCTATCTGGATAACAGTTTTGAGGTCAGCGAAGCGGGTTTGATCAGCTTAGATCGGGGTTATGATCCTGAGACTGATGAATTAGTCTGGGGGTCTGTGGCCGGCGCTTTTCACTTCCAGCGTTGGGCTAGCTTTGCCGACGAAGTGAATTTCTCCTGAAGAGTCTCCATTAAAAAGTTGGTTATAATCAAGGAGTTTTGTTTTTTCCTGCTCTCATCTTGGTTATGACAACTTTTACTTTAACGGCGCCGACTCGGATGCCCATTACCCCGATTTTTAATCCCGCGGGGGACGACTGCGTTGAAAATCGGACGATTTGGTTTGGCAACACCACCAACCTCATGCAACTCAACGATGTGCGCTACAGTTGGGCGGTGGGTTTATATCAGCAAATGCGGGAAAATTTCTGGATTCCCCAGCGTCTAGATATTACCCAGGATGTGACGGATTACTGGAATTTAACCGACGAAGAGCGTTACGCTTTTGACGGGATTTTATCCTATCTCACCTTCCTTGATTCCGTCCAAACCTGTAATATTCCCCACCTCAAAAGTAGCGTCACGGCGCCGGAAATTAGTCTCTGTATGGCAGAGCAAATTTCTCAGGAGGGAATGCACAACCAAAGCTATCAATACATGATCGAGACCATCATTCCCAGCGAGCGCCGCAATCAGGTCTACGATTTTTGGCGCACGGATAGCGTTCTCCGGGATCGTTGCGAGTTTATCGCCGGTCTCTATCAAAAGTACATTGACGATCCCTCCCAGGAAAATTACTTCATCGCCCTAGTGGCGGATTATCTTCTAGAAGGATTGTATTTTTACAATGGGTTTATCTATTTTTACAATCTGGCTTCTCGGATGTTAATGCCGGGATCTGCGGATATTTTTAAAATGATCAATCGAGATGAACTAAGTCACGTGCGACTTTACCAAAAAATCATCCCCGAAGCCATGACTATTTTTACCCATTCCGTTGAGCAAATTTATGAAATGTTTGACAGCGCCGTCAACTATGAATGTCTCTGGACAAATCATATTGTCGGTAACAACATTTTGGGCATCACCGAACATAGCACCGAGCAATACACCAAATATTTAGCTAACAGCCGTCTGCGGGCCATCGGTCTCGATCCCCTCTACACCGACGCTAAATATAGCAAAAGCCCCTACACCCACCTGGAGCGCTTCTCCGACACCAAAAAAGAAGCCCACACCAAGGCCAATTTCTTTGAGGCCACCGTTACCAGTTATGTGATGTCCTCTGGCATTAGCGGCTGGGATGCAATTTAATTTATAGCGCCGCTCCCTGAGCGTAGCTGAAGGGAGCGAACGCCCAGTAGCAATCAAACAAGGGTGGTAACTCTATTTCCGAAAGCCTTGTCTAGACTGGCTTTTAAAATATTCAAAATTCCCATGGCAATCTGCGAAATGTAGGGGATGAAAGAATTTCAGCCGTAACCTTTCAAGGGTGAACGAAGAAATGGGGGTTTCAGGGAGAGGAGTAGATGGTGTATGGTAAGAGGGCAAACAAGGACGATAGAGATGAAAGCCAGAGAAATCCAGATTTCGGAGGCGGATTGGG
>JBKCES010000072.1:0-8770 GCA_046304295.1 Cyanobacteriota bacterium
GTTCCTCAACTGCAATTTAACTTTCAGTCCGTGGGGAGCGGCGCCGGCATTGAGCAATTTACCACTGGCACCATCGATTTCGGCGCGAGCGACATCGCCATGACCGACGAGCAAATGGCGAAGGTGAGCCGGGGCGTTCTACTTCTACCCATGACTGCCGGAAGTATTGTTCTGGCCTATAACGTGCCCGGCGTGACGGAACTCAAACTCACCCGAGAGGCCTACGTGGGTATCTTTTTGGGAGAAATTACCCGCTGGAATGATCCCAAAATCGCCGGCTCGAATCCGGGGGTCAATTTGCCGGATCAGCAAATCACCGTTGTGCGGCGCTCCGACGGTAGCGGCACCACCAATGTCTTCACTAACCACCTCAGCGAAATTAGCCCGGAGTGGACAGAAAAAGTCGGCTCGGGAACCGCGGTGGAATGGCGCTCGCCCCAGCGGAATCTGGTAGGGGGTCGGGGCAACGAGGGAGTCACCTCCCTAGTGGCTCAAACCCCTAACTCCATTGGCTTTGTGGAATACGGCTTCGCTAAAAAAAGCAACCTTGCCATGGCGGCGCTGGAAAATAAAGCGGGTCAGTTTGTAGCGCCGACCAACGAAGCGGGCACCTATACCCTTTCCCAGGTGGAGTTGCCCCCCAATCTACGGGCCTTTATCACCGACCCGCCGGGAGAACAATCCTATCCCATCGTCACCTATACCTGGATGCTCCTTTACAAAAAATACGACGAGTCGAACAAAGCCACCGCCCTAGAGGCGATGATTCAATTTGGCCTAAACCAAGGACAAGACCAGGCGGAGGCGCTGGGTTATATCCGACTGCCCGATAATGTCCGTCAACTGGTGGCGGCGGCGGCGGATCAAATTTCCCCAGACTTTAAAATTGAGCTGAAGTAACTCAGCTCTCTAACCCCGGCGGTAGCGGTTCCCCACAGAGCCGGTGGATTTCTCCCACCCGCTCAAAGAGCCAGGGCGCCGCTTGTCGATAGCGGGGCAGGCGAGCCAGAGGACTGAGGAGCGCCGCGGCGCCGAGGTCCGCAACGGAAAAGGCGTCCCCCATCAGGTAAGGACGATGCCGCCAAGGTTCCAGAATTTCTAAAGCCAGATCCAAGCGTTCCTCGGCCCGTCGGACGGCCGCCGAGTTAATCCCGTATTGCCAGCGCACAATTTGAATTACGGCTTGACTGCTCCAGGACGGGTCTAGCTCCCGCCCTTCCCCGGCCCGAAACTGGTAATAGACAAAGCGGACGGCCGGGCCGACGCTTTCATCGAGCCAGTCTTCCCAAAGCCAGGCTTGGCGGGCCAGTTCCGGCGCCGTTGGGATGTAGCTGGGGCTGGGTTGGTAGGTCTCTAGATAATGGAGAATCGCGGTGGAATCGCCGATTACTTGAGGTTGGTCGGCGCTTTCGAGCAGGAGAACCGGCACTGTGCTTAGCCCCGTCAAGGGTTTCACGATCAACTGGTGCAGGCCCGGAGTTAGGTTCTGGGTCTCGTAGGCAATAGATTTATACCCCAGAGCGAGACGGGCTTTACGGCAATAGTGAGAAGTGCTGAATTGCAGAAGACGCATTGCTTGACCTTGACATTTTTGGCTCTGAACAGTTTTCTAATCCCATAATACTAAATCTACTTGTATAGCAAGCCTAAGTGAATTATGAACAGGCTTCGTTTATCTCCCCTTTTGGACCGTGGACTTCGATTCGCAACCGGATAATCCCTTTGCAGGACTAAGCCAGCGGTGTCGCTACGGGGGGGACACTCTACCTCACCAATATCCATCGCCTCTAAGACGCCGCCAGTTGAAAAGATACGATTAAAACTGCCCCTGCTAGAGTCAGGTATTAGCGGCGTTTCCTACTATGTCAAACAAGCGGACGTAAAGTTTTAGAAACTGTCAGCCGCAAAAGATAACTGCCAAGCTAAATCACTCAAGGGAATACAGACTCCAGGTCAGGAAAAACCCAAACGTCAAGCCCGTCCCTTAGCTAGGGGAATAAACCGGCGTTGTGGGAGCGGTGGGACGGGAAACAGAACCCCGGCGCTGGCCAATATTCCCGCCTAAAAGACGACTGGCTTGGGCGTAGCAGGCTTTAGGGGAGAGGGAAATATTCGCAGTCCAGGGCGCAAGTAGAAAGCGGGCTAGATCGCCGGGGGTGTAGGCTACAGGAATATTTTGGCGGGCGAGACTCTCCGCTAGTTCTACTTGGTGATCGTCCACGTGCTCGTCAAATTTTTTGCTCCGGGGAACCAAGATAAAGGGCTTATCAGCGCCGGCGAGGAGATCGACAGTGCCTTCGCCGCAGTGGGCGATAATCAGGCGGGCTCGCTCGAAGAGAGTCTGGAATTGATCCGCGGGAAGAACTTGATGAGATTGAGCGCCCTGGGGCACAAAGGCGCAGGCGCCAGCTTGGATGACGATCTCTTCTTTTTGGGGATCCAGAAAACCTTGGGTAATGAGGCGGTCGATCCACTGCATGAGGCGGTTGAACTGAAATTTTTCGGTGCCGACGGTAATTAAAATCATGGGAGTGTCCTAGAAGAGTTAGTATAGTTAGGGTTTTTAAGGTTGCCGGGCTTCGACTACGCTCCGCCCTCGATTTTGGCTCCGCTCTGTTTTGCGCCCTGAGCGACGTCTCCTGAGCGTAGTCGAAGGGCAGAGTGGCTAAGCGCGAATTAATTGGGCTTGGGGATATTTTTGTTGAAGAGAATCCCAATGAACGTATAGATGATCCGTAAACGGTAAGGCTAATTTGGCGGAAAGACTAAGTTCATTAACTCGGGTATAGGACTCGACAAAGACCGTCTGCATACCCAAGACCTTGGCGAGGATGATAAAGGGAACCGCCACCCCGGCGCCGGTGGTAAGGACGACGTCCGGGCGCTCTTGAAAAAGGACTCGGGCCGCTAGACAGAGGTTACGGAACAGGTTAGGAAGATTGCGGTTGGTGGGGCCATAGGCCCAGTGGACAGTTTCCTTTTCTAGGGTCTTTTCCGTGGTGGCGCTTTTGAAGGTGACCCAACGGCGCTCGTGCTGTTGCCAAAAGCTGGAGAGTTGGAGCAGGGCGTTGAAGTGTCCGCCGGTGGAACTGATGAGGAGAAGTTTCATGGGGGTTCCTTGGGTCTTCTGGGGAGCGGGATAATCTTGACTCTTTCAGTATGGCTGGCGCCGATCTACGATCCCGTCTACGGGACTGTCTAACTTCGTTTAAGTTGGGGTTTAACTTGGGCACATTTCACTTTTACGACTAGTAACCTTACGACCCTCACCCCAATCCCTCTCCCTCCTTCGACAAGCTCAGGCACCGGGGAGAGGGACTGTAACTCCCCTTCTCCGGCTCTGGAGGAAGGGGTTGGGGGATGAAGGCAAGCAGTTAACGGGCGCTAAATTGCGGCTAAAACTTGGCGTTTTTGGGCTTCCCGACCAATTTTTCGCCCCTGGGCCGCGCCGGTGATTTTCAAGACGGCGCTTTCGACGGCCCGGTAAGCACCGGAGGGAAGGATACTCAATAGATAAGTAGCGCCGAGGGTTAGCAGGGTGCGCCGGGGTTCGGAGAGAATAATCTGCCAATGGGTAGCCAGCGCCTGATGAACCAACTCCCGGGCTTGACGGGGCGCTTTCAGGCGCACGGCCCGGCGGGCGAGATAGCGCAATTGATAGGCTTTGGCTGCGGGAAGCCACTGGTCGATTAAGTCGGGGGCGTAGGTGGCGGTTTTAGCGATAAGTTGTTCCCAGGAGGCGAACTGTTTCATCACATCCGCGGACAGCCCTTCTCCATTGACCCGGTAGAAAGTAAGGGCTTCGGGAATGCCTTCAATTTTCCAAGCGGTTTGCAGGGCAATGCGCAACCAACATTCAATATCCTCCGACTGCCGAAAGGCTTCGTCAAAGTAAAAGTCTTCTACTTCGCCATGACGGTTTTCCCAAAAACGAATCTCGTCTAACACTTCCCGACGAATCACCGGCGCCGAGCCGTTGCCCACTGGGTTCCGACAGAGTAAATACTCCGGGGTAATGCCGGTTAACTTGGGCATTTGGTAAATTCCGAGAGGGTTCCCCGTCCCGTCAATGAAGGCGGAGCGGCAGAAGCTTACCCCCACCTGGGGCGAAGCTTCTAAATGGGCTACCTGTTTCGCTAATTTATCCGGCGCCCAGAGATCGTCGGAGTCCAAAAAGGCAAGGTAAGCGCCCTGAGCGTAGCGAATTCCAGTATTACGAGCGCCGGCTAAGCCCCGGTTTTTTTGGTGGACAATCTTAATACGGGGGTCTGAAAACTGTTGACAAATCTCGGCGCTCCGGTCGGGGGACTCGTCGTTGACGATAATGATCTCAAAGTTCTGGTAGGTTTGGGCCAACACCGACTCGATGGTTTGAGCGATATAGGCTTCGACGTTATAGACCGGGATGATGACAGAGACCAGTTTCATGGGCGGCGTCCTCTGGGAGCGGGGAAGAGCGTTGATTTCTTCTATCTTGAACGCCCCGCGTTGGCGATGACGTTTAAGGATTTGTCTAACTTGAGGGGGGTTGTGTCTAAGAACGGGTTTAATCCGGGTTCCCCCTTGTCCTTAGTCTAACCTAGGGAGCCAGCGCCGACTGAAGCATAAAACACTCAAAAGCTATATAGTCAATATAGTTTGGTTGGCATTGCGATCTGCGAACGTTAACTTTGACAACCTAGCCGTTGTTAAACTATTCTGGAGAAGACTTTAGCAACAAAAATGTTGTTTTAGTCGCCCCGCCCTTGGAGAGCACTGGAACCTAACCGCCATGAGCGCCGCCCACGTTAAAACCCTTGTCAATCAGCCCTATAAATACGGCTTTGTCACCGACATCGAGGCCGACACCATCCCCAGAGGTCTCAGCGAAGAGGTCGTTCGTCTGATTTCCGCCAAAAAGGAGGAGCCTGAGTTCATGCTGGAGTTTCGCCTGCGGGCCTACCAGCACTGGCTCACCCTCCGGGAACCCGCCTGGCCCCACGTCTCCTATCCCGCCATCGATTACCAGAACATTATCTATTACTCAGCGCCGAAGCAGAAGAAGGAAAAGCTGGGCAGTCTCGACGAGGTCGATCCGGCGCTGTTGGAGACCTTTGAAAAGCTGGGCATCCCCCTCTCGGAGCAAAAGCGCCTGAGCAATGTGGCGGTGGACGCTATTTTTGACAGCGTTTCCATCGGCACCACTTTTAAGGAAAAACTGGCGGAGCATGGGGTGATCTTCTGCTCCATCTCCGAAGCGCTTCAGGAGCATCCCGAACTGGTGGAGAAATATTTGGGGAGCGTGGTGCCCATTGGGGACAACTACTTTGCGGCGCTGAACTCCGCAGTCTTTAGCGACGGCTCCTTTGTCTTTATCCCCAAGGGGGTGAAGTGTCCGATGGATTTGTCCACCTATTTCCGTATCAATAACGGGGAGACGGGGCAGTTTGAACGGACGTTAATTATCGCCGAAGAGGGGGCACAAGTGTCCTACCTTGAGGGCTGTACTGCGCCCATGTACGACAGTAACCAGTTACACGCCGCCGTAGTGGAATTGGTGGCGCTGGATAATGCCGAAATTAAATATTCCACTGTCCAGAACTGGTACGCCGGGGACGCCAACGGTAAGGGGGGCATTTACAACTTTGTCACCAAGCGGGGTTTGTGTAAGGGAGTGAATTCTAAAATTTCCTGGACCCAGGTGGAAACCGGCTCCGCCATTACCTGGAAATATCCCAGTTGCGTCTTGGCGGGGGATAATTCCGTCGGGGAATTTTATTCCATCGCTCTGACCAATAACAAACAACAGGCCGACACCGGCACCAAGATGATCCACATCGGCAAAAACACCCGGAGCACTATCATCTCCAAGGGGATTTCCACGGGTCACTCCCAAAACAGTTACCGGGGTTTGGTCAAAATGGGCCCTAAAGCCGTCGGCGCTCGCAATTATTCCCAGTGCGATTCCATGCTGATTGGGGATCAGGCGGAGGCCAATACTTTCCCCTATATTCAGGTGGATAATAACCGGGCTAAGGTGGAACACGAAGCCTCTACCTCTAAGATTGGGGAAGACCAACTCTTCTACTTTGCCCAGCGGGGCATTTCCGAAGAAGACGCCGTTTCCCTCTTGGTGAGCGGTTTCTGTAAGGATGTGCTCAATGAGTTACCCCTGGAATTTGCCGCCGAGGCGGATAAGCTCCTGAGCCTGAAGCTAGAAGGCACCGTGGGGTAATTTCAGATATCAGATACCAGTTATCAGATATCAGGGGGAGCGTTTTACTCGACTGCATTTTTCCCTTAGCTCTCCCCTACGGTGTATACACAAATTTTAGAATCCCCCCTAGCCCCCCTTGGAAAGGGGGGAACCGCATTCAAAGTCCCCCTTGCAAAGGGGGATTTAGGGGGATAAAAAGCCGTTAACGCTTAATTTTTGAACACTGTTTTTAACACGATGACTCAACCTATTTTATCGATCCGTAACCTCAGCGCCAGCGTGGAGGGCACCCCGATTCTGAAGGGGTTAAATCTGGAAGTTAACGCCGGGGAAACCCACGCCATTATGGGGCGCAATGGCTCTGGCAAAAGCACTTTATCCAAAGTGATTACCGGCCATCCCGACTATGAAGTCACCGGAGGCGAGGTGATTTACCAAGGACAGGATTTGCTAGAAAAAGAACCCCACGAACGGGCGCTAATGGGGATTTTCCTCGCTTTTCAGTATCCTTTGGAAATTCCGGGGGTGAGTAATTTAGATTTTCTCCGTATTGCCTACAACGCCAAGTGTAAATATTTGGGATTGGAGGAATTGGACGCCTTTGATTTTGAGGATTTAATCCAAGAAAAATTAGAGGTTGTTAAAATGAACTCCGCTTTCCTCGACCGGAGTTTAAACGAAGGCTTTTCCGGCGGGGAGAAAAAACGGAACGAGATTTTACAGATGGCGGTTCTAGAGCCGAATTTATCGATTCTGGACGAGATTGATTCCGGTTTGGATATCGACGCTCTGCGGATTGTCTCGGAAGGGGTCAATACCTTAAAACGCCCTGATAATGCCGGTATTGTCATCACCCACTATCAGCGCCTCTTGAATTACATTATTCCCGACCAGATTCACGTCATGCAGGAGGGCAGAATTGTCCTCAGCGGCGGCAAGGAATTGGCGCTGAAACTAGAGGAAAAGGGTTACGATTTCCTCGACGAAGCGGCGCTGGCGCCGGTTTAGGGTTTTGGCGGAGCTTTATGAGGTGGTCAGCGCCCCGGTTTTATCCCCCCTAAATCCCCCTTACAAAGGGGGATTTAGGGGGGATTCACAGAGAGAACTAGGGACTTTTTAAACATCCTTCTACGGCTACCCCTAACGCGCTCTACGGAATTTAAAACATAACTACAACTCTACCCAAGGAACTTTTTAACAATGGCTAACGCGGCGCTTCTGGAACGGGACTTGAGTAAACCCGCCCCCAATGCTTTTCTAAAAACTCTCCTGCCCCGACTGGAGGCGCAAAAATTGGTAGGCGACGGGGAAAGTCTGGCCCAACTCCAGCGCCGAGCGCGGTTAATGCTTCCAGAAATTCCGATTCCGTCTCGTCGGGACGAAGACTGGCTCTTTACCGATTTATCGGGGTTATTCAGCCTCAACTACCAACCCGCGGAACCCTGCCCCCTCGGCGCCGAGAGTCTAGAGCCGTTTATCCTGCCGGAGTCTCAGGGCAGTCGTTTAGTCTTTGTCAATGGTCATTACGCGCCGGAACTCTCGGATTTATCGGCCCTACCCCAAGGCGTTTATGTCGGTAATTTAGCTGGACTGTCTCCCCAGCGCCGGGAAAAACTGCCCGCCTATTTAAGCGCGGGAGAAAACGACTTTTTCAGCGCCCTGAATAGCGCCGGTTTACAGGATGTCGCCGTAGTTTGGGCAGACGCGGAAACCGTCGTTAAAACCCCCCTTCACCTCCTGTTTCTCGCCATCCCCGGCGCCACGCCCCTCCTGATCCAACCCCGACTCCTAATCGTCGCCGAAGCCCAGAGCCAGATCACCCTAGCGGAATCCTACGGCGCCGTCGTTGAAAACTGCTCCGATATTCCCCAAAAACGACCCTATTTCAATAACGCCGTCGCCGATATTTACCTCCGAGACGGCACCCGGGTGACTCATACCCGCAACCAACGGGACTCCGGGGACGCCTTTCACATCGCCCGCACTCTTGTTCATCAAGGCCAAGCCAGCCGCTATCAGTTGGTTGACGTCAACCTCGGCGCTGGTTTATCCCGCCATAATCCCGAAATCCGTCAAGACGGCGCCGCCACCGAAAGCCAACTGCTGGGACTCACGGCCATCGCCGGGCGTCAAGTCGCCGACACCCACAGCGCCGTTTATCTTAACCATCCCCAGGGCGCGGTTAAACAACTCCATAAGTGCATTGTGGACGACTACGCCCAAGCCGTCTTTAACGGCAAAATCCTCGTGCCCCAAGCCGCCCAACTGACCAACGCCAGCCAACTGAACCGCAACTTAATGCTCTCCCCCAAAGCGCGGATCAACACCAAACCAGAGCTACAGATCACCGCCGACAACGTCAAATGCGCCCACGGCGCCACCATTAGCCAGCTAGAAGCCGACGAAATCTTCTACCTCCAAAGCCGGGGCCTTAACGACAACGACGCCCGCCACCTCCTCCTCGACGCCTTCGCCGGCGAAATCTTAGACCAAATTCCCCTCCCCTCCCTCGCGCAACGCCTCAAACAGTGCATCGCCTGTCGAACCCTTTAACTCCCCCCTTCGACTTCGCTC
>JBKCES010000073.1:0-6308 GCA_046304295.1 Cyanobacteriota bacterium
GAGTTGGGACTGACGGGAGACCTAGAGGCGCTGATTCCCAAGTCCATTAACCGCCTGCGCCTCAAAGGCTCGGGTAGTCGCTTTGTCCACGGGGGGGCTAGCCTGCAAGAAGTGGTGATCCCCGTACTGCGAGTGAATAAAAAGCGTCAAAGCGATCTGTCCCAGGTCGAGGTGGAAATTCTCCGCGGCTCCAGCGCTGTGATTACGACGGGGCAGTTAACGGTTGTCTTTTACCAAGCGGAACCCGCCACCGATAAGATGCGCCCCCGCTCCTTGCAGGCGGGCGTTTACACTCAAGAGGGCGAGCTAATCTCCGACTCCCATGAGCTAACCTTTGATCTGACCTCCGAAAACCCAAGGGAGCGGGAGCGCCCTGTTCGCTTTATTCTGACTCGCAAGGCGGATCAGGCTAATAATCAAGAGGTGATTCTGCGATTACGGGAGCGGGTGGGCGGAACCTCTCACTATCAAGAGTATAAATCGGCGACCTTTCGCCTGCGAAGCCTGATCGAGCGAGATTTTGACTTTTAAGATCTATCAAATTAGCGATGACTCCCCTCGACCAAAAAATTAACGTCCATTTCCCTGGCCTAGCGGTGCGCAAAGATCTGGCAAAAACCGTTAAGGGCAACGCCATTGTCCCGTCCTATGTGTTGGAATATTTACTCGGACAATATTGCGCCACTAGCGACGAAGCCTCGATTCAGTCGGGGATTGAAACCGTTAAAGAAATTCTGCGGCACCATTATGTCCATCGGAACGAAGCGGGCTTAATCCGCTCTCACATTAGGGAAAAAGGGCGCTATAAAATTATTGATAAAGCGAGCGTTGCCCTCAATGATAAAGAAGATGTTTATGAGGCTACTTTTGCCAATCTTGGTATTAATAAAGTGTTGGTTAATCCAAGCGCGGTGAAAACTCATCCCAAACTATTAGTGAGTGGCGTTTGGTGTATCGCTGATATTGAGTACGAGTTTAGCGAGGACGCTAAGGGGTGTCCGTGGATTTTAGGAGAGCTTAAGCCGATTCAGATTTCCCAATTTGATCTGGACAGTTATCTGGCGGCCCGTCGGCAATTTACCACCGAAGAGTGGCTCGATCTGTTAATCCAAAGCATTGGCTTTAACCCCGCATTATTGAACAGACGAGGAAAACTTCTGCAACTTATTCGCCTCATTCCCTTTTGTGAGCGTAACTATAACCTTATTGAACTGGGCCCCAAAGGCACGGGTAAATCTCATATCTATTCGGAATTTTCTCCCCACGGCATTCTCATTTCTGGGGGAGAGGTAACCAGCGCTAAACTCTTTGTCAATAACGCAACTGGCAAGGTAGGTTTAGTCGGTTATTGGGATTGCGTCGCCTTTGACGAGTTCGCAGGCAAGCAGAAGCGGGTGGATAAGGCGCTGGTGGATATTATGAAAAATTACATGGCGAATAAATCCTTCTCCCGCGGCGTTGAAACCCTCGGCGCCGAAGCTTCGATGGTCTTTGTGGGGAATACGCAACGTAGTGTTCCCCAGATGCTCAGGCACTCTAATCTCTTCGACGAGCTACCGAGTAAATTTTATGACTCCGCTTTTTTAGACCGCATCCATTTTTATATCCCTGGTTGGGAAGTGGATGTTATTCGAGGCGAGATGTTTGCCACTGGCTATGGATTTGTTGTTGATTACTTAGCGGAAATCCTTCGGGTTTTACGCAACTGTGACTATAGCGACCGCTATCAATCCTTTTTTTCTCTCTCCGCCGATCTTTCTACCCGAGACCGAGACGGGATTCATAAAACTTTTTCTGGCTTAATGAAGGTGATTTTTCCTCATCAGGAGGCGACGAAAGAGGAAATTAAAGAGTTGCTTCAGTTCGCTATCGAAGGTCGCAAGCGGGTTAAGGATCAACTCCTACGGATCGACTCAACCTACCCCAATGTTAATTTTGCTTATCTTGATTCTGAGGGCAAATTAAACCCCATTAAAACCCTTGAGGAAGTTGAGTATCCTCAGGAATACTATTTAGTTGTCAAGGATCTTGATTCTACAGAGTTAAATCTGGAGATAACGGAGACCGAACTCCCAGCGTCTCTCCCCTCTGCCGTTGGGTCGGAGTTGAGCGAAAAACATCTCACCTTTCAAGAAAATCAACAGGGCGTTTCTTTTGATAAGCTTTTCGGCGCTTATCTCCAAGGTGCCCAACATCTAATTATTACCGATCCCTATATTCGTATCTTTTTCCAAATACGGAACCTGATGGAGTTTCTGGAAACGGTCGCCAAATACAAGTCGGTGACGGAAGAAGTCACAGTGCGTTTATTAACCACAGAGGACGATAACCCGAACTCTCAACAACGTCAATGTCTAGAGCGTATTAAAGCATCGGCAGTCACGGTAGGCATTCAATTTTTCTGGACTTTCGACAACTCCGGCACAATGCACGCCCGACATATTCAAACCAATCACGGTTGGAAAATTTTATTAGATCGCGGGTTAGATATTTTTCAACACTATGATCTTAATGATACTTTTAGTTTTAATAATCGACTACAACAATTCAGGAAATGTAAAGCCTTTGAAATCACTTATCTCAAAAATGAGTTTTAGAACGCTTCTTCTCCTTCAGCCTCGCCCCAATCCGCCTCCGGGTGTTGGCTATCGGGCCGGGCCTCCTGGAGCAAGTCTTCTAGGCTATAGCGAGGTCGAGCCGGGGATAAGATAATTTGTTGATCTTTCACGGTAATGGCAATTTGTTCCCCCTCCTTCCATCCAAATTGCTGAATAATGGGTTGGGGGAGCCGAATACCGAGGGAGTTTCCCCATTTAGCGATTTTTTGAGTGATCATTTTGGCGATGGCGGCGCTTAACGTTTATACATTGAATATACGATGATCTGACTTTCCCATGGCCCAGATAGAGACACTGACCCTAACTCACTTCCGGGGAGCGAGCGCCCTCTCCCTTCAGTTGGAGCCGCGCCTCAACGTCTTGATCGGGGTCAACGGCGCCGGCAAGTCCACGATCCTCGACGCCGTTGCGCTGATGCTGTCCTGGGCAATTAGTCGGATTCGCCAAGCCGGAACCTCGGGCAGACATATTTCTGAAGACGACATCGCCAACGGACAATCTGCGGCGATGATCGAACTCAGCTATCTGGCCAAGGACAAAAGACTATCCTGGCGGTTAGCCAAAAGCCGTCCCGGCCATGGCCCTCCGCCGCGACCCAGCGCCCTGGGAGAACTCAGCGATTACGCTAAAACCATCCAAGGCGCTATTGCCGCCATGGAAACTCCCGCCGTCAACATACCCTTGTTTGTTCACTACTCAGTGAATCGGGCCGTGTTGGATATTCCTCTACGTATTCGCGAAAGACACCAGTTTGACTTACTGTCCATCTACGACGAAGCCCTAACGGGCAGCGCTGACTTCCGGCGCTTTTTTGAATGGTTTCGAGAACGGGAAGACCTCGAAAATGAACATCGTAAATATCAAGACGCGTTAATTAAACCCGATGACTATTGCTTTCCCGATCCCCATTTGGAAGCGGTCAGGACAGCCTTAGGACAAATTTTACCAGCCTTTAATCATCTCGCCGTTCGTCGTCATCCTCTGCGTATGGAAGTGACCAAAAACGGTCAAGTTCTCAAATTGAATCAACTTTCCGACGGAGAAAAGTGCCTGATTGCCTTGATTAGCGATCTGGCTCGGCGCTTGGCCATTGCTAATCCAATGGGAAATCCGCTTGAGGGGGAGGGGATTGTCTTAATTGATGAAATCGATCTTCATCTACATCCCCAATGGCAGAGAGTGATTATGCCTAGACTCTTGGCTGTTTTTCCAAATTGCCAATTTATTATCTCTACCCATTCTCCCCATGTTCTCACTCATGTTCAGCCTGAAAATATTTTTATCCTGACCCAGAACCTCGATAACATTGTAGTCACTAAACCCAGCGAATCCTATGGTAAAACCGTAGAGCGGATTCTAGAAGATCTCATGGGTTTAGAAACCACTCGTCCTCAGTCCGTCAATCAAGATCTTCATCATATTTATCAACTGATTAATAATCGTCAACTCCCAGAAGCCGAACAGGCGATTGTCAAAATGCGAACTAAAATTGGTAATGATCCCGAACTCATTAAAGCTGAAATCCTCATTCGCCGCCAGGAGATTATTGGTCGATGAAATATATTCAAAAACAGGCTGAACCTCTGGAGCTTATTCAGACATCATCGGGTAAATTTAACCCATTTTGGTCAACCATTCGCGACTTATTCCAAGGAGACTAACTATGGCGACCATGAACTTCAACACGACTAACGCTACCTTGCGTCAACTACTGGCCAACGGTCTCGCCTACCGTGTTCCTCCCTTCCAGCGGGACTACTCCTGGGGCGACGACGAATGGGACGACCTCTGGCAAGACATCGTCGCCCTCTTTGAAGCCGACAGCGAACCGGCTCACTATCTGGGCTATCTCGTTCTCCAATCTTCCGATAGCAAACACTTCGATATTATTGACGGTCAACAGCGCCTCGCGACCTTGAGCATTATGATCTTGGCTGGCCTCAGTCACCTCAAAGACCTGATCAGCGCCGGGCTAGACGCGGACAACAATCGGCGCCGTCAGGAACAACTTCAAAACAGTTACATTGGCTACCTCGATCCCGTTAGCCTCATCGCCCAATCCAAACTGCGACTCAACCGCCATAACGACCGCTTTTATCAGACCTATTTAATTCCCTTAGACCATCTGCCGCAACGAGGTCTCAACGCCTCCGAACATCAACTCAGAAAAGCCTTTCTTTGGTTCAAAGACCGGCTCAAAACCCGAGTCGGCAATTCCCCCAACAGCGGTCAAAACTTTGCCGCTTTTATTGATGCCCTAGTCGATAAACTCTTTTTCACCGTTATTACCGTCACCGACGAACTCAACGCCTTTAAAGTCTTTGAGACCCTCAACGCTAGAGGCGTGCGTCTTTCCGCCACCGATCTGCTGAAAAATTATTTATTCTCCTTAATTAGCAGCCCGGAAACCCACGAAACCGAAACTCGGGCGCTGGAAGAGCGTTGGGAGCGTATTGTCGGGTTGCTGGGGAGCGAAAGTTTTCCCGAATTTCTGCGAGTCTTTTGGAATAGTCGTCACAAATTAGCTCGCAAGTCCGACCTGTTTAAAACCATTCGACGACAAGTCATTAGTCGAGAACAAGCCTTTAGTTTAGTGCGGAGTCTTGACCAACTTGCCGAGGTTTACGCCGCCCTCCGGGACCCCCTTGCTCCCCTTTGGAATAGCGAAGAAAAACAAGCCCTTCAACAACTTCTCATGTTTAGCGTGCGTCAACCCTTAGCCATGCTTCTCGCTTGTCATGAGCAATTTTTTAACTCGGATCGAGGCGCTTTCACCTGCGTTGTTGAGGCTGTCGCCGTCATTTCCTTTCGCTACAACGTTATTTGTAACCTACAAACCCATGACCAGGAGCGCCTCTATAATGACGTCGCGGTTAAGGTTTCCAACGGAACCTACGGCTCGGATCAACCCGTTTTGACGGCGCTGGAAGCCGTCTATCCCAACGATGGACAGTTTAAAAACGCCTTTACGGAAAAAGAATTTCGCACCGCCAACAGTCGTAATAAAAAAGTCGTTCGTTATATTTTGTTTACCATCGAGAAACACAGATCGGGTCAAGCTTTCGACTTTGAAAGCGCCGCCTATAATTTGGAGCATATTCTGCCCGAAAATCCATCGGCGACTTGGTCGGATATTGACGAAGCGAAACAGGACCGCTTAATTTACCGTCTTGGCAATATGACTCCGCTGGAAACCGCCCGTAACCGAGAGATCGGCAACCTGGACTATCCTGCCAAAAAAGCGGTTTACGCTCAAAGCGACTTCCAGATTACCCGAGCCATAGCCGAACATTACGACATTTGGGATGAAGCAAAGATTGAGTCTCGACAAAGACAGTTAGCTAAAATTGCGGCTAGTGTCTGGCGTATTAACTTTGGAGGCTAATTTGAACGAACGCATTGCTCAAGCTCTTAATAAATTACTTGATCGCCACCGAATTGTCTTTTGGTAGCGAACTGAAGGGAAGGGAAATTCTCTATCAGGGCCGTCGCTTTGTCCTGGGACGAGGTCTTCAGGCAGACTCGGGACTACGCAAGTTCTCCTCCGCGGAGTTGGGACTGACGGGAGACCTAGAGGCGCTGATTCCCAAGTCCATTAACCGCCTGCGCCTCAAAGGCTCGGGTAGTCGCTTTGTCCACGGGGGGGCTAGCCTGCAAGAAGTGGTGATCCCCGTACTGCGAGTGAATAAA
>JBKCES010000074.1:0-5526 GCA_046304295.1 Cyanobacteriota bacterium
CACTTGTGTGTACACAGTAGCTTTCCAAGGGGGGTTAGGGGGATTCTGAAATTTGTGTATACACGGTAGCTTCCAAGGGGGGGGAAACATTATCCTTTCAGAGAAACTGGGAAAAGTACAAGAAGAGACTCTGGCTTAGGCCAATGATTAAGCCCAAAACGCCGCCGAGGTTGACAATGGCTTGAAGCTCGCTTTTGACAATGGCTTCCACGGCGGTTTCTAAATCCCGGGCCGGAGTTTCAGTGATGCGGTTGACAATCACCTGATCGATAGAAAGAATTGGGATAATGGTTTTGATGACTTTTTCCAATTCCGCTTCTAAATGGCGCTCTAGAATCAGCGCCAACTCTTCGCTAATTAAGCCCAAAGATCCCATCAGCGCCGAGGAGGATTGGAGACGATTAACAATAATTTGCGCCAGGTTATCCCAATCTAGGGAGGAGCCTAAATCCCGGAGCAACGGCTCGCCGCTTTCCCGGATATAACTACGAACCACGTCGCCGGTGGTTTTGCGCAACTGCCGCACGGTGGAAACGGGCAAATTTTGCAAAGACAGGGTATGGAACCAGTCCCGCAGGCGCCCACGAATTTCGAGGGAAAGCAGGAGTTCCTTCAGACGAGTATTGGCCACGTCCTTTTCTTCCAGACAAAAAATCTTCAGGCGCTGGAGGGCGTTGCGGACGCCGAATAAATTAGCCACCACCCAATAGGTGCCGCTGGTTTTTTCCCGAAACCCTTCGTCGATGACTTGAATATTGCGCTCCGTCAGGAAATCAATCAGCGCCAGCCGGATGACGTCCGGAGGAATGACGCTTTCTAGGAGCCAGTCGGTTAACTGCCGGGCTTGGAGTTCGGAGAGGCGAAATTCGAGTAAGATTTGGTCAAAAATACGGTTAATCTGAGCGTCTAAAAAATCCTCCCGTCGAGAGAGCGCCTTTAATAAACGAGGCAGAGATTCGCTAAAGAGATCCCGGAGAATATTGGCTAAGATTTTGGCGGTTTTTTGGGATTTATCCTGACGCACCTGGGCCAACGCCAAGGTTAATAACCAACGAAGCGCCGCCTCCACCCGCTCTTTTTGCAGGAGTTTTTGGGCTAGACGCTGTAACTCCTCCGGCGTTAGGAGAGACCCCATAATAGTGTCCGCCACCCGTTGGGCCAAACGTTTTTGATTGCGAGGAATTAACCCTGGCGTCAGGGGCAGTTGATAAGCGCCGATAAAGCGGGGCTGGTAAGGCCGAAAGAGCATTTTAATGGCGATATCATTGGTGAAATAGCCAATAACGCCCCCCGCGATAGGCGGTAGGATTAACTGCAAAAGTTGCTGGGATTGCCACATAGACCCCACCTATTTTTGCGCCACCAACACGCCCATTAAGCCCCCGGCGATTTCATAGTGAACCGCCTGGGAAAACCCGGCTCGATAGGCTAATTCCACCTGTTCCGACCCCAGGGGAAAACGATCGAGACTAGGTTGGATATAGGCGTAGTCGGCGCTGACTTGAAAGGCTTGCGCTAGGGGAACCACAATTTGAGCGAGATACCAGCGTTGAAACTCGGCGATCCACTCTTGAGACGGCCGGTTAAAATCTAAAATCGCCACTTTTCCCCCCTCTTTTAAAACCCGTCTTAATTCTTGGAGCGCCTGGGGAATAGCCAACACATTCCGCAGTCCATAGCCCATGGTAGCACAGTCGAATGTGTCCGCCGGAAAGGGGAGAGCCAGGGCGTCCCCCTCCAACCATTCAATCCGACTCAGCGCCGGATGGTCTCGAACCCGCTCGGCGGCAATGGCCAGCAATTCTGGGCAGAAGTCTAAACCGATGACCCGACCCTGACCGGAGCCGAGAACCCGTTTGCCCAAGCGCCGACTTAAATCCCCGGTGCCGCAACAGACGTCCAAGGCGTTATCCCCAGGGGCGGCGCCGCTCCAACTCACGGCCATGGCTTTCCAAATCTGGTGCTGTCCCAGACTGAGCCAACCGTTAAACTCGTCGTAAACCGGGGCGATGCGGGCAAAGAGGGACTGGATTTCCGGCGCTGAGGACATAGAGCGGGGCCTTGGAGCTTTTGCTATCATACCCTCCCTGACCCTACTCCCCAACCCTGAAAACCCCATGACCCAATTTTTTATCGACCGGGGCGGCACCTTCACCGATATCGCGGCGCTGGTAGCAGATCCGCAATTACTGGCCCAATGCGCCCAGAATAGCCGATTTACCGTGTTTAACCTCCCCAACGGCGCTGGCATGGTTTTGCACAAACTGCTGTCGGAAAATCCAGAACGCTACCCCGACGCGGCGCTACAGGGGATTCGGGATATTTTGGGGTTAGACGGCGCCGCGGCCATTCCTCTGGAACGGGTAACGGGCGTTAAGATGGGCACGACCTTGGCGACAAACGCCTTACTGGAGCGGAAGGGAGCGCCGACGGTTCTGGTGGTCACCCAGGGGTTTAGGGACGCCTGGCTCATTGGCTATCAAAATCGCCCGGAGTTATTCGCCCTCCAGATTAAAAAACCGGCGCCGCTCTACGGTCAGATTCTAGAAGCGCCGGAACGGATCGACTCCCAGGGGGAAGTTTTACAGGCCCTCGACGAAGGGCAAGTTCGTCAGGCGTTACAACGGGCCTACGACTGCGGTTACCGCAGTTGCGCCGTGGCCCTGCTCCACAGCTACCGCTATCCCCGCCATGAGGAACAGATCGGGGAGATCGCCCAGAGTATCGGCTTTGAGCAGGTTTCCCTCTCCAGCGAAGTCAGCCCCCTAATTAAATACCTCTACCGGGGGGACACCGCCCTGGCGGACGCCTACCTTTCGCCCCTGCTGAAGGACTATTTACGGGAAATCCGGCGCCAACTGCCTGGGGTTCCGGTGGGGGTGATGCAGTCCCACGGGGGGCTAGTGGCCGCGGAGCAATTTCGGGGGCGGGATAGTCTCTGTTCCGGGCCGGCGGGGGGCTTGGTGGCCGCGGTGAAAACCGCCCAAAGCGCCGGTTTCCAAAAATTAATCACCTTTGATATGGGGGGCACCTCCACCGATGTCGCTCACTTCGACGGCGAGTACGAGCGGCGCTGGGAGACGGAAATCGCCGGGGTTCGTCTACGGGCGCCGAGTTTAGCCATTGAGACCGTGGCTGCGGGGGGCGGCTCGATTTTACGCTTTGAGGGGGGGCGCTACCAGGTCGGGCCGGAGTCCGCTGGCGCCAATCCGGGCCCCGCTTGTTACCGTCGGGGCGGCCCTCTGACCGTGACGGACGCCAATCTGCTGACGGGTAAATTACAGAAGGCCTATTTCCCCTCCATTTTTGGCCCCGAGGGGAATTTACCCCTGGACAGCGCCGTTGTTCGAGAGAAATTCCAACAGTTAACTGAGGAGATCGCTAGGGAGACCGGCGTCAGCGTCTCCCCCGAAGCGGCGGCGGAGGACTTTTTGAGTGTCGCCCTAGAAAACATGGCCAACGCCATTAAAAAAATTAGCCTGCAACGGGGTTACGATCTGGCGGACTATACCCTCTCCTGCTTTGGCGGCGCCGGGGGTCAGGCGGTCTGCGCGTTGGCGGAGCGCCTAGGCATGGGGCGGGTTTTTCTCCATCCCTACCACGGCGTCCTTTCTGCCTACGGTATGGGGCTGGCGGAGGCCCGGCTCCTGGCGGCTCAAACTTTAGATCTACCTCTAACGGCGGGGATCTTAGAAACGCTCCCCCAAAACTTTGAGGATCTACGGCGCCGACAGTTGCCCCAGGCGGAGGGGGGTTTCTGGAAGTGCCGACTGGAACTGCGCTACCCCGGCGCCGACACGACCTTGGGTTTAGACTTTGACCCCGATTTAGCGGCGCTCCGGCGCCGGTTTGAAGACGGGCACCGCCAACAGTTTGGCTTTAGCCAACCGGAGCTTGCGCTCCAGATCGCCGCCATCAGTTTGGAATGGATCGAGGAACTGCCGACACCACCGGAGCCGGTGTTTATTCCAGATCTTCAGGGAGGAGAGTCTTTAGCCCCTGTGGAGCTTTACACCCAGGGGCAATGGTGCCCGGCGTCGGTTTACCGCTGGCAGGCGCTCCGGCCAGAACAACTCGTGACCGGGCCGGCGCTGATTTTAGAGGGAACTGGAACTATTGTTTTGGAACCCGGTTGGCAGGCCCGGTTAGGAGAGGAAAAAGACGGGCTGAAGCCCTGTTATTTGTTGCTAGAAAAAACCGCCGTGACAGGGAGAGGGACTTTGACTCCCCTTCTCCCTCCTTCGGCTACGCTCAGGGAACGGGAGAAGGGGTTGGGTGATACCCTGAGCGCAGTCGAAGGGGATGAGAGAAACAGATCAACTGACAAATCTGAGATACACCCGTCAGGTTTACCGACAACTGCGACCCCGACGAAAGTCGATCCGGCTCGATTGGAAATCTTTAACAACCGTTTCCAATTCATCGCCGAGGAAATGGGCATTGTCTTACAAAAAACCGCCGCTTCGGTGAATATCAAAGAGCGCCTGGATTTTTCCTGCGCCATTTTCGACGCTCAGGGGGAGCTGGTGGCCAACGCACCTCATATTCCCGTTCACCTCGGCGCTATGGGGGAGAGCGTTAAAGCCCTACTGCGGGACAAGGGCGCCGAACTGCGGCCCGGCGACAGTTACCTCTCCAATAACCCCTACAACGGCGGCTCCCACCTGCCGGATGTAACGGTCATGACACCCTTGTTTAACCCGACCGGAACGGAGATCCTTTTTTATCTGGCCTCTCGGGGTCACCAGGCGGATTTGGGGGGCATCACCCCCGGCTCCATGCCTGCGGATAGCCGGGAGATTGGGGAAGAGGGGATTTTATTTGATAACGAGTTACTGGCGCGGGACGGCGTTTTTCAAGAACAGGAGATTTTAAACCGCCTCCGCTCGGGGCCTCACCCCGCCCGCAATCCCCGGCAGAATCTAGCGGACTTTCAAGCCCAGATGGCCGCCAACCAACGGGGCGCTCAAGGCTTAGGCGCAATGGTGGCTCGATACGGTTTAGCCGAAGTTCAGGCCTATATGGGCCATATTCAAGACAACGCTGCGGAAGCCGTCCGGCAGATGCTCCTAGGGCTGTCCTCCGGGCGCTGGCAAACGGAGTTGGATAATGGCCTGCGCCTCTGTGTTCAGATCGAAATTGACCGCCAGCGCCGGTCTGCGACCCTAGACTTTACCGGATCTTTTCCCCAAGGAGACCATAATTTCAACGCGCCGAGGGCCGTGGTTCAAGCCGTTGTCCTCTACGTTTTTCGCACCCTGGTTTCCCGGCCCATTCCCCTCAATTCGGGTTGCCTCAAACCTTTGCGCTTGATCATTCCCCCCGGCTCCGTCCTCGATCCCCAATACCCGACGGCGGTGGCGGCGGGCAATGTGGAAACGGCCCAGGCGCTGGCGGACTGTCTCTACGGTGCCCTGGGTTGTTTAGCCGCCAGCCAGGGCACTATGAATAATTTAACGTTTGGGAATACTGATTTTCAATACTATGAAACCATCTGCGGCGGGAGCGGCGCCGGCCCTACCTTCC
>JBKCES010000075.1:0-5460 GCA_046304295.1 Cyanobacteriota bacterium
GGGCCATCGCCATTCGCCCCCTGATTACCGTGAGTCCAGAGACCCCGACCCTAGAGGTTTTGGGGTTGCTTCATCAGGCCCGGCGCTCGACCTGTAATTTAGGGGAGCGGGAGCCGGAGTTAGAGATTATTCCCAGTTGCGTGTTTGTGATGACGGAGGGTGGACTGGCGGGTATCGTCACGGAGCGGGATTTTGTGCATTTAGCCGCCGCTGGCGAAGATCTCTCCCCCGAGCATTGTATCCGGGAGATCATGAGCTATCCCGTCCACAGTTTGAAAAAAAGCCAACTGACGGACGCCTTTCAGGTGGCGGCGCTGTTGCGAGAGCGCCGGATTCGCCATCTGCCAATCCTGGACGACGAGGGCAACCTTCTCGGCTGTATTACGGAAAACAGTCTGCGGCGGGTTCTCCGTTCCGTCGATCTTCTGCGTCTGCGGCGGGTGAGGGAAGTGATGGATTGCTCTCCCGTCGCGGCGCCGGGGGAGGCCTCGATTCTGGAGATCGCCCAACGGATGAGTCGCAGTCAAACCAGCGCCGTGATTATCGGGGAGCCTTTAGCGGCAAATCCCCAACGTTATCAAGCCCAAGGATTAATCACAGAGCGGGATCTGCTCCAATTCCAAGCCCTGGGGCTGGATTTTCGGCGCTTTCAAGCCAAGGATGTCATGAGCGCCCCCTTGATGACCATCGGCGCCGAGGAGAGTCTGGAGCGGGCCTATTATCAAATGCAGAAGCGCAATATTCAGCGCTTAGCCGTCGTCGGGGAAGACGGCGGATTAGAGGGACTGCTCACCCAGGCGAGTATTCTCCACATCTTAGATCCGGCGGAAATGTACGGCGTGATGGAGATTCTTCAGGAAAAAGTGCGCCGACTAGAGCGGGAGAAGTTAGAAATTTTAACCAGCCGCAATCAGCAGTTAGAATCTTTGGTGCAAAAACAAACTCGACAAATTGAGACCCAATTCCAGCAGGAAAGAATCATTAATGAAATCGCCCTTAAAATTCGTCAAAATTTAGATCTAGACCAGACCTTAACCACGGCGGTGGGGGAAATGAAGACCTTTTTTGCGGTGGATCGCTGTTTGGTTTATCAATTTGAGAAAACGAGTTATCGGGGCAAAATTGTCGCCGAAGCCGTCGGCGCCGATTGGACCTATGGGTTAGGGCAAGAAATTGAGGATACCTGCTTTGACAAGGGCTTAAACGAGCGTTATCTCCGGGGCGACTGCTGGGCGCTGAGCGATATTGAAACTGCGGGGTTAACGGATTGTCATCAGCAGTTGTTAAAACAGTTTGAAGTCCGGGCGAATCTCGTCGTTCCCATTATTATTCAAACCTTGGGCAGAAGTCCTGAGCATCATCCCCAGGTTTGGGGTCTGTTAATTCTCCACCAGTGCTCGGCGCCGCGGGTTTGGCAACCTCAAGAAATTGATTTCCTCAAAAAATTAGCCGCTCAACTGGCCATCGCCGTGGGGCAAGCGGGTTTGTTAGCGCGGGCCGCTCAAGAAATTCAAGAGCGCCAAGCCATCGCCGATAACCTGCGCCAAAAAGAAACGATGCTCCGGGAAGCGCAACAGTTAGCCCGTCTGGGGGTCTGGGAGCTTGAACCGGCTACCGGACAAATTAATTGGTCGCCGGAGGTTTTCTCTGTCTTTCGCCTCGATCCGGCGCAAAAGATGACTTACGACCAAATGACGCTCCGCTTTCATCCCGATTCCCAAGTGCTACGCCAGCGGTTGGTCAGTCGGGCTCTAGAACTGGGAGAACCCTACGCCGCCGATTTTAAAATTATTCGTGGCGACGGCTCGACGGGGCATATTTTCTCCAAGGCTCAACCCGTCTTGGATCCTGAGGGTCGGGTGGTTCGCCTTCAGGGGATTTTAATGGATATTACGGAGCGCAAACAGGCGGAGGAATTTTCAGAGCGCCTGCAAGAGCGTTTAAGCCTAGTGATCAAAGGCTCTAACGACGGCTGGTGGGATTACGATGTAACGTCGGGGGAACTTTATATCTCTCCCCGATGGTGGCAGATGTTGGGCTACGAGGCAGGGGAATTAAACTCTGATTTAGAAATCTGGCAATCCTTGATTCATCCCGAGGATCTAGAGGGCGTGAATCGCGCCTTTGAAGCGGTTTTAGCGCCGGGGGGATTAGATGCAGTGGAGCTGGAATATCGCCTACGCCACCGGGAGGGACATTATATTTCCGTTCTCTCTCGGGGCTATACTCTCCGGGATGCCCAGGGTTTCGCCATACGCAATTCCGGCGCCAACACGGATTTAACGCCCCTCAAACAAAAGGAAACGGCGCTTCAAGTCGCCCTGGAGCAACTCCATCGTCTGAACGAAGAATTAGAATTGCGAGTCCGACAACGCACCCAGGCGCTGGAGGATAGCGAAAGCCGCTTTCGCGCCATTGTCGATTCTGTTTCCGACGGCATCATTGTTTTGGATGCTCAAGGCGATATTCTCTTCGCCAATCCCGTCGCCGTCGTCATGTTTCGGCGCTCCCTCGAAGAGTTGATCGGGCTACAGTTGGGCGTGCCCCTGATTCGAGGTCGGGCTTTTGATCTCAATATTCATCGCGCCAATGGCGAAATGGGCGTCGCCGAATGTCTAGTGGCGCCGATTCAATGGCAAGGAGAAGAAGCCTCGATCCTCTGTTTACGGGACGCAACGGAGCGCAAGGAAATCGAGGAGAGATACGCTCAAGAAAACCGTTTCCGTCGGCAAATTGTGGAAAATATGGTGGAGGGACTGTGCGTTTGTCGAGCCATTGAGACTTTTCCCTATGTGGAATTTGTGGTCTGGAATCCTCAAATGGAGCAGATTACCGGCTATAGCCTGGAGGAAATTAACGCCCGAGGTTGGTATCAAAGCCTCTACCCCGACCCGGACTATCAGCGCCGAGCGAGGGAGCGGATGGAGCGGATGCGACAGGGGGATAATCTCCAGTCGGAACATTGGCGGATTACTCGCAAAACCGGCGAGAAAAGAATTGTTTCCATCTCTACGGCGGCGGTCTTTGATCCCAAGGGCAAAGTGAATATTTTGGCGGTGATTCAAGACATCACCGACCGGAAACAGATGGAAGAAACCTTGCGTTGGAGCGAAGCCCGTTACCGTTCTTTGATGGAGCAAGCGGGAGACGCCATTTTATTAGCGGACCCGGAGGGCAATATTATCGAAGCTAATCAACGAGCCACGGAGTTATTTGGCTACAGTAAGGAAGAGTTTACTCGTCTCCACTTCAGCGCCTTCCATGCCCCGGAAAAGTTAGAGCTTTATCGCGGCTATTTCCAGGAAATTTTGGAGAAAGGGAGCGGCGCTTATCCCGATATTGAAATTATTCGCAAAGACGGCGCCGTTGTCCCCGCCGATTTATCCAGTTCCATCATTGATTGGGGGGATCGCCGGATTTCCCAGGGGATTTTTCGCGACGTGAGCGAGCGCAAGGAGGCGGAGCGCCAACTTCAAGCCAGCTACGAGCAATTGGCGCTGAGCAATATGCAACTAGAGCGGGCCAGTCGCCTCAAGGACGAATTTTTGGCGAATATGAGTCACGAACTGCGAACCCCCCTCAACGCCGTTTTGGGGATGAGCCAGGGCTTAGAGGAAGAAGTCCTCGGCCCCTTGACCCCCAAACAAAAAAAGGCGGTCTCCACCATTCATTCCAGCGGGCGCCATTTATTAACCTTGATTAACGATATTTTAGATCTGTCTAAAATTGAGGCTGGTAAATTAGAACTGGATCTTGCGCCAGTGCGTCTCCAGGAAATGTGTCAACTCTGTTTACAGTTTGTTAAACAACAGGCCTTTAAAAAACAGATTGCCCTCTCCACTCAACTCCCCTCCCAAACCCTCTATTTCCAAGGCGACGAGCGCCGTCTGCGTCAGGCGCTGATTAACCTGCTGAACAACGCCGTTAAATTCACCCCCGACGGCGGGCAGGTTTCTCTGACCGTCGCGCTCAACCTCGAAACCAAACCGCCCTCTTTAGACTTTGAGGTGCGAGACACCGGCATCGGCATTTCCCAGGAAGACCAGAGGAGACTCTTCCAACCCTTTGTCCAAATTGATAGCAAGTTAAACCGACAATACGAAGGCACCGGCTTAGGACTGGCGCTGGTGAAGCGCTTAACGGAACTCCACGGCGGACGAGTGAGCCTAACCAGCGAGCCGGGTCAGGGCAGTCGCTTTACCGTTTCCATTCCCTACGTCGGGGTCAATAGCCCCGCTTCTCCCGAACCTATGCCAACTCCCGAGAGTCAGCCCTTCACTGAGCCGCCCTATCTGCTCCTGGTGGAGGACAATGTGGATAATGTGGCCAGCCTTAAGGATTATCTGGAGTACAAAGGCTACCGTTTAGGGGTTGCCTATAACGGTCAGGAGGCGC
The DNA here is from genome assembly GCA_046304295.1 of Cyanobacteriota bacterium. Classification (GTDB taxonomy): domain Bacteria; phylum Cyanobacteriota; class Cyanobacteriia; order Cyanobacteriales; family Microcystaceae; genus Synechocystis. The sequence continues at coordinate 4,396 of JBKCES010000075.1, forward strand.
TGGACTCTATTGCTCAGGAAACGCCGGATCTAATCCTTATGGACGTGCAAATGCCCGTTATGGACGGCGTCGAAGCTACCCGCCAGATTCGCGCTAACCCAGACTGGCGCTCTATTCCCATCATCGCCCTAACGGCGCTGACCATGCCCGGCGATCGGGAGCGCTTTTTAGCCGCGGGCATGAACGACCACATCAGCAAGCCGGTGCATCTGCGAGCCTTGATGACCCTGATTAATCAACTCCTGGGGAGTAATCCTTAAGTTCTCTTAACATTGAGCCTCCGCCTCCAGAAACCTATGATAAGGTTTGGAGTATCAAGCTTGTCCGGGAGAAACGGAACTTTTCCTATGGTCGCAAAAACGGGACGATTCGCCATCCTTGAGCAGTTCCTCGCCGATGGCATTCACTATATGTTTGGCAATCCGGGAACTGTTGAGCAGGGATTTCTAGACGCTCTCTGGCAATACCCCGATTTAAAGTATATTTTAACCCTACAAGAAACCGTGGCGGTGATGGCGGCGGATGGTTACGCCCGGGCCACCCAGCGCCCGGCCCTGGTGCAAATTCACAGCACGCCGGGGTTGGGCAACGCCGTTGGGGCGCTCTACCAAGCTAAGCGGGGGCATTCTCCCCTGGTGGTCATTGGGGGGGACGCAGGGATTAAATACCTAGGCATGGATGCCCAAATGGCCGGGGATTTAGTGGCCATGGCGGAGCCGGTGACCAAATGGGCCGCCATGGTCAGCGATCCCCGCTCGCTCCTGCGGATGCTCCGCCGGGCCATTAAAATTGCGGCCACGCCCCCCATGGGGCCGGTTTATCTCTGTTTGCCCCAGGATATTCTGGACGCGCCGGTGACGGAGGAGATTTACCCCACCCCGATTCCTTCCACCCGCGTGGCGCCGCCGCTGGAAACCCTAGTTCCCATGGCCCAAGCTCTCGCCAGCGCCGACAAGCCGATGATCTTTGTCGGGGACGGCGTCGCCTATTCTCAAGCCCAGGCGGAGTTAACCCGGGTGGCGGAATTGATCGGCGCCGAGGTCTATGACGCCGACGCTGGGGAGG
>JBKCES010000076.1:0-5014 GCA_046304295.1 Cyanobacteriota bacterium
GCAACAAATCCTTGATTCGTTCCCACTGATCATCTCTTAAAGCGTACTGTCTTATCATCATCGCTGGTTATCCTCTCAAGTAATTTCCACGCACATGATAGCCTAAAAGTCAATCCTCGTAATTGATGACACGCCCTAGGATTCCATCACTGGCGGTTACGGTGATGTCATAGACGTTATTGCCACCTGCGTCTGTTGGGTTTTCGTAGTTGGGAGCAGTTTTGAAGGTGACTGCGCCTGTACTGCTGTTAATGTTAAAGAGGTCATAGTCGCCTGTCGTTGCCAAGCCGTAGGTGAGGGTTGTCCCTGCGTCGGGGTCGGTGGCGGTGACGGTGTAGGCGGTTCCTGTGCCGTTTTGAGTGAAGTTGACTGCACTACCACTGGTAATGCTAGGCGTTGTGTTATTTGTAATGGTGAGGGTCGCGCTGGGGGGGCGTTGAGCAATACAGATACATTGTTACTGCCGGTGTTGGCTGTAACGACGTCTAGTTTTCCGTCCTCGTTAAAGTCCCCTACGGCTACTGATCCGGGATTAGTCCCAGCGGTGTAGCTGGTGGCGGCAACAAAGCCTGTGTTGGCACTATTTCGCAATAGGATTGATGCAGTACCGTCCTCGTTGGCGGTGGTGAGGTCTAGTTTGCCATCCCCGTTAAAGTCTCCTACTGCTATTGAAACGGGATTAGTCCCAACGGCCCCAACGGCATAGTTGATGGCGGCAAGAAAAGTTGCGTTATAGCGGTATTCTCCCGAGTGAGAACACAGAATTCCTTACTGAGTAAGGGTTTCAGCCATCTTAGTTGTCCCTCGCCAGCGCAGACACCGCTATATTAGGGCTTCGCAGACGCACTGATACGTTACTACTACCGTAGTTGGCGGTGGCGAAGTCTAGTTTGCCATCCCCGTTAAAGTCTCCTACTGCTACTGCATAGGGAGCAGTTCCGACGGTGTAGTCAGTTTTGGGGCTGAAGAGGGCGGTGCTGTTTTGGCAGAGGATGTAGTCGGAGCCACTGGCGAGGTTAATTTGGACGGTTTCGCCAGGGTCGTTAACGGCATCCGCGACGGCGGTGAGGTTGAGGGTAGCGGTGGTTGAACCGGCGGTAATGGTAAAACCGTTGGCGGTGAGGTTGGTGATATTGCTGCCCGCCGCAAGGGTATAGTCGGTGGTGAGGGTGGCGGTGCTACCGGTGGTATTAAAGTTGACGACGAGTCCACCTGTGGGGGCAGGCGCATCGAGGGTGATAGTGTAGGTGCCGACGGTTCCGCCTTCTACAGGGGTCGTGCCGGCGGTGATGTTGACTTTGAAGGCGGTGCTAAAGGCCTGCTCGATCGCCACCTGTTGGCCATCAAGGGTAATAACAGCTTGGTCATTTTCGCTTTGAATCCGACTTAACTCCGCCGCACTGGGAGTAATCCCCCGCACCAAATCCGAAAATAATTCCCCTTGCATCAAGTTCCAGCTTAATATAGCAGGCCTAAGTCAATCATGAACAGGTTCCGGTTGGCTCCCCCCTTTCCAAGGGGGGTTGGGGGGGATAATCCTTGGATTGCGTTCACCACCCATTTAGGCCTGCTATATTATGATTAGGGTTTTGGACGGCACCGCCTCGGCGCTATGGACGTTAACACCCGTTACCGTAAGGAAAGAGGTTGCCCAAGCCAAAGAAGGTTAAACCCATGACCACCGAGAACGACCGCCTTGACCGAATTGAGCGAATTCTGGAAGCGACCCTTACCCTCGCTCAGCAGTTCCGTCAAGATTTAATACAGACTGACCAAATGATGAAACGAAACGCCGCCGCCATTGCCCGTTTAGAGGAGAAAGTGAATCAATTTGTGGAACAGTCTATCCAGGATAGGGAAACGGTAACCTCTGAATTTCGGGGATTACGTCTAGAAATGCAACGGCTAATCGAGTTAACCCTAGGGCAGAGCGACTAATTTTTCTCCAGAAAATCGTGGAAGCGCCGGCGCCGGTCTGGCTATACTGCGCCGGGTTAAGAACGGTGTGCTCGGCGCTACACACTCAGTTCACAAATCTTAACACTCTCTTTCGAGAAAACATGATAATGTAGCTACATAATCTATTTTTAAGACTACGATACGTCTTTTCAAGTTGAAAAACCTAGCGCCGCTTTAACGATACTCAGCGCGGTAGTCTTTTTCACGTCTATTCCCTACACTCTTTGAGGTTTTTATGAACAGCTTGCCTCCCATCCTCCGCGCCGCCGTTGCTGATGTGGTGAAGTCCCTAGGGGATTTCGCCGCCGATCCCTTATTTGCGGAAAAATTCAGCTTAATTTTTGACACTAATGTCCCCCCCCCGCTGAGTGCTTTGCGGCGCTGATTACTAATCTACCGGTAATTGAGATTTTGCCGAATGGGGTTTTAGACGGCGCCGCCGGGGCGTTTTCGGCCCAGACTGGGAAAATCTATCTGTCGGAGTCGGTGGTTAACGGAGATCCGGCGCTGTTGCGGGCGGTGTTGTTGGAGGAAGTTGGGCATTATCTGGATTCAGTGGTTAACGCCCAGGATACGCCGGGGGATGAAGGGGAGTTATTTTCGGCGCTGGTACGGGGGATTGAGTTGAGTCATGGGGAGTTGGATCGGCTTAAAACGGAGAATGATCAAACAAACATTTTTCTAAACGGTTATTCTTTAAGCATCGAACAAGCCAATGTCAATTGGAATAACTCAAGCGGTGGCAGTTTTACGAACCCCACAAATTGGACTAGTGGCGTTGTCCCTGGTGTCAACGACAAAGCTGTTTTTAACCTGTCTAGTTCAGGCTATAGCATTTACACGTGAGTCATGGACAAAGTCCCTGCTAGCCCTTTACCCGTCCGAGTTTCGGAGTAGGTGGCGTTTACGTCTCGTTTGAAAATGCTATATACAGTCACATTTAATAGTGATATCCAAACCAAAGAGCTAAGTATTGATAATGGCACAGTAGTTTTTGATTTAGCAGGTAATGAATATTTTGTTCTAAGTGATCTACTCGCAAACTTTGCCTTAGATATTGGAATTGGCGAAAATCAATCCGGTAATCTAACAATTCTAAATGGAACTTTAAAGGCATTAACAACAGACCGAGGAACTCGGATTGGGGGGGACAATGGCGGAGTTGGAAGCTTAACAATTAATAATCAGGGTGCTTTTTTGACCAATGAGTTAGACGTAGTTCGAGGATCTGTAACTATTCTAAATGGATCTATTACCGCTGAATCAAGTTTTGGAACATTTGGAGAAGAAGGGTCTCCAGTCATTTTCCTTGTTGATGGCGCTAACTCTGTGCTTCAATTTGATGGTGGGGCCTTTGGTTGTGACTACTGCACAAGCCCTCCTAGTGATACACTATTAACTGTTGCAAATGGTGGCACAGTGAATGGCAACTTTATGCGGATTGTTGATGACGTTGTTTTATCGGGAACAACTTCAACGCTAAATGTTCAGCATGTTTTTATCTCAGGTAATATTGCAGGTCCAGGCAACTTGTCTGGTAACGGCTCTATCACAGGGAATCTTCAAAATGTAAGTGGAATCGTATCTCCAGGACTCTCTGTTGGAAATCTAACTATTGATGGCAACTATCAGCAGGAAACAAATGCGGTTCTGAACCTAGAAATCGGTGGAACGACACCAACCTTATATGACCAACTCATTGTTTCTGGAAATGTCAATTTATTTTCTGGGACTACCTTTGAACTAAATTTTGTAGATGGATTTAGTCCCACTATTGGGGATCAATTTACAGATTTAATCACGTTCGGTAATGGCTTTACTGGTGATGTCAATAACTTACAAGTAATTATTGACTTGCCAGCCAACTTGTCCTATGAGAAGGTATTAGATGGGGACAGTTTTGGAATCACAATTTTATCTCAAAGCAATACCATTATTGGCACCGAAGGCAATGACCGGCTTAATGGAACCTCTGGGGACGATACCCTGATTGGTCTGGGCGGTAACGACCGCTTAGATGGGAAAGCTGGCACCGACACAATGATTGGCGGACTGGGGAACGACACCTACACCGTTGATAACGCTGGAGACGCGGTTACCGAAAACGTCAACGAAGGAACCGATACTGTTCAAGCCTCCATCACCTACACCCTCCCCAATAATATCGAAAGCCTGCTCCTAACCGGTAGTTCCAACCTCAACGGCACGGGTAACGCTCTGAAAAACAAACTTACCGGCAATGGTGGTAATAATATCCTAACCGGTTTAGACGGAAACGACACCCTAGACGGTAAAGCCGGCGCCGACACGATGATTGGGGGCTTAGGCAACGATACCTACACCGTGGACAACATCGGCGATGTAATTACCGAAAACGCCAACGAAGGCACAGATTCCGTTAAATCCAGTATTAGCTACACACTCGGCGCTAACCTCGAAAACCTGACCCTCGCCGGTAGCGCCGGTATTAACGGCACGGGTAACGCCCTCAAAAATAAACTCACCGGCAATAGCGGCGCCAATATTCTTAACGGCGGCGCCGGCGCCGGGTATCGTAAGATGCTCTGACAATGATTATCGTTTTTGAATATGACTGCATCCCCGCTGGCTATCCCGGAAGAGGCGGCGCTGATGTTGCGGGAAGGGGAGTAAACCCAAAAATTTTTCTGCCTCGCTCAACCGACTTCCGACCCAGGACATTGCTCATGATTAATTTGAAAACACGATCATTTCTAGCCCCTAGCCTCCTTCGCGGTTTGTCCCTCGTTGCGCTGGCTTGTAGCCTAGGCGGTTGCCAAACCAATCCCCCCTCTACCCCTGAATCCCTCCAATCCCAAGGGTCAACGGCGGCGCCGCAGTCAGAATTGTGGGTGGTGACGACCTTCTTACCCATAACCCAATTTACCCGGGCGGTGGCGGGGGAGCGGGCGGAGGTGACCCAACTGTTGCCTGCCAACCTTAGCCCCCATGATTATCAAGCGAAACCGGAAGACGCTCAGAAATTGGCAAAGGCTAATGTTCTGGTCAAAAATGGTCTGGAGATGGAGGACTTTTT
>JBKCES010000077.1:0-13011 GCA_046304295.1 Cyanobacteriota bacterium
GGATCACCGGGAGCAGATCCTCTGGCTGGCGGTTAGCGATTTTCGGGACTTAAAGGTCTTGAATCAGAGACTTGACAGCCTGCCAGCGCCGACCGTAGATCCGTGCGTCACCCCTTCCCTGGAATTTCTCCAAACCCAGCAGGATTACGAAGCTGGGGTCAAACAGGCGTTGGAGTACATCCGCCGGGGAGATATTTTCCAAGCCAACCTTTCCCTCCGCTTCCAAACCCCGCCGACCCAGGGCGGTTGGCCCGTTTACCGGCGCTTGCAGAGCCTCAACCCATCCCCCTTTGCTAGCTATTGGCGCTCCCCCTGGGGAGAGGTCGTCAGTTGTTCCCCCGAGCGCCTAGTGGCAGTCCGGGGACAACAGATTCAGACCCGCCCCATCGCCGGCACCCGTCCTCGGGGCCGTTCCCCGGAGGAGGAAGCGCGGTTAATCCGGGAGTTAATCACCACCCCCAAGGAGCGGGCCGAACACATTATGTTGGTGGATCTGGAACGCAATGATTTGGGGTGTCTCTGCCGCTGGGGAACCGTCCGGGTGGACGAACTGCTAGCCATTGAGCGCTATAGCCACGTGCTTCATCTGGTGAGCAATATTACCGGAGAGTTAAGGACGACGGCGCCGGGGCGGATTTTAACGGCGCTGTTTCCGGGGGGAACCATTACCGGTTGTCCCAAGGTGCGATGTTTGGAAATTATTGAAGAATTAGAGCCGGTCAGGCGGAGCTTATTCTACGGCTCCTGCGGTTATCTAGATCAACGGGGACATTTAGATTTAAATATTTTAATTCGGACGCTCTTGTTCACTTCCCAGGCGATTGTGGGGCAAGTCGGCGCCGGCATTGTGGCGGATAGCGACCCGACCCAGGAATGGCGGGAGTCTTTGCAAAAGGCGAAGGCCCTCACCCAGGCGCTGGGGTACGACGCTTGATCCCCTGTTACACCCTTGGGCCCCTGGATGACTTCCGATGACCAGTACGCGCCGCAGTAATCTTTGCCTAGGCTTAGCGACGATTTTGCTAAGTTTAAATCCCGCCCCGGCGTTACCCCAACCGACGGAGGAGCAGGTTGAAGAACACATGATTGAAGGCATGGATTTGGGCATTCGCGGCGACTATCGCGGCGCCATCGCTATTTTTTCCGAAGTGATCAAAGCCCAGCCCGCCTACGGGGAAGCCTATTTTAATCGGGGCATCGCCTGGGAAAGATTAAACCAGTGGCCAGCTGCGCTGGCGGACTACAGCCGAGCGATTGAGCGAGATCCCAACCTAGGGGAAGCCTACCACCGTCGGGGCAGACTCCGGTGGCAACGGGGCGACCGGCGCCGGGGATACGAGGATTTGGAGCGAGCGGCGGAACTTTACCGGCGGCAAAATAATGTCTCCGCCCTAGAGGATCTACAACGGGAATATCCCGACCTCCCCATTTTCTCCCCCCCGTTTAATGCTGATGATGAACTTACGCCTCAAAGTTTTCGCCCTTCTGCTCGGATTGAGTTTAACGCTTCCTCCCGTCTGGTCCCAAATTCCCCAGACAACCCTAATCTTGCTGGCCCAAAGGGGAGAAACCTACGAACAATTTCGAGAGCGCGCCCTGGAGTTGGCTCAACAAAACCTAGAGCGCCGCTTTCAGGGCGACCCCGACTTAAGCCAACTCCGTCTCGTGGTCATTGGCTACCATCAAGGCGCGACGGCGCCGGTCCTGGCCGTTACCCTTAGCCAGAGCCAGTGGCGACACTACCAAAAAACCGGGGATTTAACCCCCTATCTGAGCGACTATCCCGATAGTCCGGCGCTCCTCAATTTTTCCCCTTCCCCTAACGGAGTTTAAACCGCATCGGCTCGCAAAACGACTCCACCCCCACCGCCAGAACATAAAGGACTATGGGGGTCGCCAGTAGGGGGGCGCAGACTTGTCCCTCCATCAGACGCGCTACCGCCTGGACCACTAAGCCCTGGGCTAAATCCGACTCTAGGTCAGGAGCGCAGAGTGCCGCCCGACAGCGTTTCGCCAATCCCTCCAGCCAATCGTTGCGATCCGGTTGTTGCCCGGACTGAATCCCCAAGGACAGTGCTGCGTCTTCCAAATTTCCTTCGCAGTCTTCCAACACATCCAGGGCCAAGAGCGCCTCGGGGAACTGGGCCAATTGGGAGCGGTACTGGGCAATACTCTGGGAGGTCAGGATAACCATAGGGTGTTTCTAGAGGGAACCCATCCAAATTAGAAGGGGTTTCTCACTTTTGCAACCAGTACGCTTTCTCATTAAACTCGGCGCCGGCACCGTCGCAGGACTTCTTGGGTGTGATTCAAACAAGCTCCGCACTGGGTGCCGACGCCAGTGTGTTGGGAGAGTTCTTGGACGGAAGCGATACCCTGGTCAGTTGCTTTTTGAATATCTTTTTCGGTAACGGCGTGGCAGATGCAGACATACATACCGAGTATTCTCTCCTAGAAATGGAAAATTCAGGTTGGGGACAGGGGGATAGGTTAAGGATTAATTAAAGCTCTTGCAAGTTATTCTCATTATACAGCCTCCTTGTTTTCCGTCAAGTCGTTGCAGACCCGGGCAGGTTCGGTATGATCAGAGAATTGATTTCTTCACCACAGGGAAGCCATGCAGGGACATCCAGAGGTCAAGCGCCGACTCAACGGGGCGCTCAAGGACCAACTCACCGCCATCAACCAATACTTTCTCCACGCCCGGCTCTGTAAACATTGGGGTCTGGAAAAACTTAACCAACAGGAATACCGCTATTCCATCCAGGCCATGAAGCAGGCCGATAAGTTGATTGAGCGGATTTTATTTCTAGAGGGACTGCCCAACCTTCAGGATTTGGGTCGCCTCCAAATCGGGGAAAACCCGCCGGAACTCCTGAGCAACGACCTGGCCGTAAGTAACGCCATGCGGACGGCGCTTCAGGCCGGGGTGGCGGAATGCGAGACGCTGGCGGATTACGTGAGCCGCGATCTTTTAACGGAGCTGATGGAGGAGATTGAGGAACAAATTGACTGGCTGGAATCCCAGCTTTGGTTGATTGAGCAGACGGGCTTGGAAAATTTCCTCCAGTCCATGATCTGAGCGCCTGCCCGTTGATTTTGATTGTTTAATCCATTTATTCTCCTCTGAGGACACTTTCCATGCAAGGTAACCCTAAAGTCTTAGAACAGCTCCATTTCCTGCTCCAGGGGGAATTGGCGGCGCGGGATCAGTACTTTACGCACGCCCAGATGTATGCAGATTGGGGGCTGACAAAGCTCTACGAACGCATTTATCACGAAATGGAGGATGAAACCCAACACGCCAAAAGCCTGATTGAGCGGATTCTCTTTCTCGAAAGCACGCCGGACTTATCGCAACAGGACGGGCTGAAAATCGGCCGCACTGTGCCGGAAATGCTCCGTAGCGATCTGGAGTTGGAGTATAAAGTGGTGGACGATCTCAAGCGGGCGATGGCGGTTTGTGAAGCCGAGCAGGATTACCAATCCAGGGATATTTTGCGGAAAATCCTGGCCGACACTGAAGAAGACCACGCCTACTGGCTGGAGCAGCAACTGCGTTTGATTGAAATGGTGGGTTTGCCCAACTACCTCCAGTCTCAGATGTAGCCGTTCCCTTCGGCTACGCTCAGGGAACGGATGGCTACGCTCAGGGAACGGGAGTTGAGGGTTCCCCTCCCCCGGAAAGCGCCGAGTCAGTTAAGATCAGCCTCAATGACTGTTCCCAAGCCTACTCAGCAACCATGACGACTTCCCCAGTTCCCACCGCCGGCGCCGACGCCGTCGATCAAGCTATTGCCAGCGGCATCGATTTCGACGGCTCCCCCATTCCCCAGGAGAAACTTGACCTTTACCAGCGGGTCATGGCCCTCGAAGGGCAACGGCAACGGAGCGGCGTCAGCAATACCATGCGCTCCCGCATCGTCCGTATCGGCGCTAAGCATCTGCCCCAGGCGGAATTGGAGCAAGCCTTAGCCCAGGCGGGTTTTGCCTCCCTCAAAGATAAAGAAATCGCCTTTTTCTACGGTAGTAAATAGGAGCGCTTAACCGATGAAAGTTTTAGTGGTCGGCGCCGCGGGGCAAACGGGACGGCGAGTGGTGATGGCTTTAAAGGAGCGGGGTATCCCTCACAGAGCCTTGGTTCGGGATGTAGCCAGCGCCGAAGGTGTTCTCCCCCCAGGCACGGACATTGTGGCGGGGGACGTCCTGCAACCAGACACGTTAACTGCGGCGCTGGCGGATTGCACCCATTTGATCTGCGCCACCGGCGCTCGCCCTAGCCTCGATCCCGCGGGCCCCCTCAAGGTGGATTATTTGGGGACTCGCTCTTTAGTGAAAGCGGCCCAGGAAAAGGGAGTCGAGCAATTTGTCCTCGTTTCCTCCCTCTGCGTCTCTCGCTTCTTCCACCCCCTCAACCTCTTCTGGCTGGTGCTTTACTGGAAACAACGGGCGGAGGCTTATTTGCAAGAGAGCGGTTTAACTTACACCATCGTCCGTCCCGGCGGCCTCAAAAACGAAGACAACGATTGGCCCGTCGTGGTAGAAAGCGCCGACCGACTCTTTGAAGGGAGTATCCCTCGAACCAAGGTGGCCCAGGTCTGCGTAGAAGCGCTTTTCGACCCCGGCGCCCGCAATAAAATCCTCGAAATTGTCAGCCGCGCCGATGCACCAAACCGCCCCCTAGGGGAACTTTTCGCCCAGGCTTAACCCCGCCTTAACCCCTGCCCCTGACGGCTCTTTTGGGTTACAGTTTAGGGGCAATCGCATTCTTGAGTAAGAGACCTCACCATATGGCTTACACCCTTCCCGCTCTTCCCTACGAATACACGGCGCTGGAACCCTGTATTTCCAAAAGCACCCTAGAGTTTCACCACGACAAACACCACGCCGCCTATGTGAATAATTTCAATGCGGCGGTGGCGGGGACTGAGTTGGATAGTCTCTCCCTCGAAGACGCCATCAAAGCAGTGGCGGGGGATGCCGCTAAGGCTGGGATCTTTAATAACGCCGCCCAGACCTGGAATCACAGTTTTTACTGGAACTGCATGAAACCCGGCGGCGGTGGCGAACCCTCCGGCGCCCTGGCGGAGAAAATCAAGGCCGACTTCGGTAGCTTTGAGGCTTTTGTGGACGAGTTTAAAAAAGCCGGTGCCACCCAGTTCGGTAGCGGTTGGGCTTGGCTGGTTCTCGATAACGGCGCCCTGAAAGTGACCAAAACCGGCAACGCCGACAATCCTATGACCGCGGGTCAAATTCCTCTTCTCACCATGGACGTTTGGGAGCACGCCTACTATTTGGACTACCAAAACCGGCGCCCGGACTACATTACCGACTTTCTGACCAAGCTGGTGAACTGGGACTTTGTGGCCGCTAACCTCGCCGCCGCGTAGAAAATCAGAATCCCCCCTAGCCCCCCTTGGAAAGGGGGGAACCGGCTTTAAAGTCCCCCTTGCAAAGGGGGATTTAGGGGGATAAATCCCCGAAGCGGAAATTAACTTTCAATCTATCCATCCCCTTCAGCGCCGATTCCGAGGGTGCTTTTTTAATGAAATCTTTAACTTTTTTGTTCGCGGTCGGATTAGCGGCGCTTTTAGTCAATTTCGCAGTCATAGAACCCAGTCAGGCCGCTCTGCCCGGCACCTCTGCTCTCTTTGCCGGGTCGGCGCCGACAAATTTAGGCGTTGCTCAGGGATGTCTAGCGCCCTGTCCCGAGACACCCAACTGCGTCAGTAGTCAGGCGCCGGACGCTGTTCACCGGATTGATCCTCTTTCCTATTCAGGGGAGCGAGCCGCGGCTCGCCAAACCTTAATTCAAGTCCTCGGCGCCGTTCCCCGTACTCAGATTGTCGCCCAGGGGGAAAACTATATTCGGGCAGAGTCCGAAAGTCGTCTCTTGGGTTTTATCGACGATCTGGAATTTTACTTTCCCCCGGACTCCGCCTCTATTGAAGTTCGCTCTAGTTCCCGTCTGGGGGAATCGGATCTGGGCGTTAACCGGCGCCGTCTGGAGCAAATCCGCTTGGCTCTACTGGATTTGGGGGCTTAGCCCCGGTGGCGGTGATTCTGGTGACGGGGCCGGCCCGTTCCGGCAAGAGCGAATGGGCGGAAGCCTTAGCGGCCCAAAGCGCCGGGCCGGTGCTTTATCTCGCCACTGGCCGGGAAGACCCGGAGGATCCCGAGTGGCAGGCCCGCATTGAACGGCATCGACAACGGCGCCCGTCCCAGTGGCAAACCTGGGCGGTTCCTTTAGAGTTAACCCCGGCACTCCGGCGCTTGGCGCCGCCCCAGACGGTTTTAATCGATTCCCTAGGAACTTGGGTCGCCAATGGTTTGGAGCTAGAAGCGTCGGAGTGGGAGAAACGCCAAGGGCATTTCCTGACGTTTCTGAGAGAGACGGCGCTGAACCTAGTTTTAGTGGCCGAAGAAACCGGTTGGGGATTGGTGCCTCCTTACCCCCTCGGACGGCGCTTTCGGGACCGCCTCGGTGCTTTGACCCGCCGGGTGGGAAGCGCCGCCGACCAAGTTTACCTAGTCGCCGGAGGCTACGCGCTGAACCTCAGTTGTTGGGGAGAGCGGCTACCGTCTAATGATTAAAGGGTTATTTAAGCAAGCATAAAAGCGGGGGCGTTTTCAATGCGAAAATCCCCTGAAGAAGCACTGACGGAGGGTCAGGGTATTTACGGAAGGGGTTAAGGGGCGTCAAAATCTCCGTCAAGCTAACGAGTTCTAGGTTCCGCTTTCAGAACAATTTTTAGCTAAGGAACCGGTCAGGGATGGTATGGTAGCTACTATCATGGTGGCTAGAGAACCGCCTTCGCCGACTCTAGCCCGTCCCGTCACGCCCGCCCGCCAAGCAGAAAGGAAATTTATGAGTGAAGTTTTGCTTGTAGAAGATAGCTCCAGCCAGCGCGAAATGATCGCTGGCATCCTTAAAGAGCGGGGCTGGAAAGTCACGGTGGCTTGCGACGGGGTCGAGGCGCTGGAAAAAATTCAGAAAGCCAATTTTGACCTAGTGGTGCTGGATATTGTGATGCCCCGGATGAATGGCTACGAGGTCTGTCGACGCATTAAATCCGATCCCAATACCAAGCACGTTCCCGTAATCATGTGTTCTTCCAAAGGAGAAGAGTTTGACCGCTATTGGGGGATGCGCCAAGGTGCCGACGCTTATATTGCCAAGCCCTTTCAGCCGGTGGAACTGTTGGGCACGATTAAGCAACTTCTGCGGGGCTAGAGAGCGTTCATGAATTCTGTGTTAATTGTGGACGATAGTCAGACTTGGCGAGAGATCCTAGCCGAGTGGTTTCGGGAGCGGCGCTGGCGCCCTGTTGGCGCAGATGACGGAGTCAAAGCCCTGTCTCTTTCAGAGCAGGAGCATTTTGATCTACTTCTCTTGGACGTCATCATGCCCCGTCTCAACGGTTTTGAAACCTGCCGGCGCCTCAAGGACAATCCCCGAACCCAAGCCATTCCTATTCTAGTCATGAGTAGCAACAACAACGAATTTGACCGCTATTGGGCTTTGCGCCAGGGGGCCGACGGCTATTTAGGTAAACCCTTTTCCGCGGATGAACTCTGGACGGTGCTACAGCCCTTCTTTCCGGGTTCCCCCTTGAGCGAAGTCCTTTAGGCAAGTCTACTATGGTTGGTCAAACTCCCTTTATCAGTGAAGAAGACTCCCAGTTTAGTCCAGAGCTACAGGCCATCCAGGGGCTAGAGGGGGAACTTCACCTTCGTTTCTATCTACCCTCCCAGGACGAATTCGCCCTGCCCGCCATCGCCATTCGAGAGGTGATGCAACACCCCCCCGACCGCATTACCCCCCTTCCCAACGCCTCCCCTTTGCTGTTAGGAACGATCAATCTCCGGGGTCAGGTCATTTGGGTGGCGGATCTGGGACAATTTTTGGGCAACCAGACTCCCCTCAACACGGACCGGGCGGAAATTCCCGTTATCGCTGTGGAGGATCAAGAGACTATCCTCGGCTTAGCCATCGACGCTCTTGGGGATATGGAGTGGCTCGATCCCGAAAAGTTGCAACTCTCCAACAATGTCCCCGACCACATCGCTCCCTATGTTCAGGGAGAATGGACCTTAAGTGCCGAAGAGCGCCAACATGTTCTCCGCCTGTTGGATCATGTGGCCATTCTCCGCTCCGCTCGCTGGGCCACCTAAATCTCCCTTGAATCCCTCGGCAGTCGCCAACGACAATGGCCTTTAATGTTCGGGGTTTCCGACTCTACAATTTAAGATGGTAGCCAACGCCCCCACCCCTCGCTCATCCTTCATCTACGGAGACAGGCACCCATGGCATCGGAAAACGATTTCGCAAATCTCTACGGCCAGGCTTACGCCGCCTATGGACAGGGGAGCTACGGAGAAGCCGCTCAGTACATCAACCAAATGGCCGAAGCCTTTCCCGACGATCCCAACGTCCTACTCCTTCAGGGTCATATTGAGGTGGGGTTGGAGCGTTACGACGCTGCACAGGAAAAATATAGCCGGGTACTCCAACTTTCGGATCGTTCTGATTTAATCGAGTGTGCCGAACAAGCACTCGCTCAAATTCAAGAACTGGCACCCACGCCCTTTAGCACCAACCCCGGCGCCGGCGGGGAGATGGATTTTGACCAGTGGCAAGCCGAGGAGGCGGATTGGGAGCAAAACCTAGAAGGCTTGGATTGGGACAGCGCCGTTTTTAACGATGACGATCTCGGGGAGCCGACCCTAGGGCAGGAGCGACCGTTGGCAACGGAGAATCCCTTTACGCCAGTCTCCCAGGGCGGCGAATTAAGTTCGGGAGTTCCCAACGGCTCCCTCGACTGGGCGGCTTCGTCGGAAATTGACTGGAACCCCGACGTCTTTGCCGAAGACGAATTTAGCGGCGACGATGAAAAGACCCTCCTGCCGGAGATGGGCGCCTCCACCTTCGTGGTGCCAGGAACCGCGCCGCCTTTTGAACTAGAGGGCGGCGGGGATAAACCGGGAGGGGTTCCCACCTTTCAACCCTGGCTAGAGGAAACGGAGGAAGCGGACTCCCAACGCTCCCTAGCGCCGGATATGCCCACAGTGCAATCATCCCCCAACAGCCCCCAATCTCAGTCCTTACGCGCCAATTTTCCCGCCAGTTTTGAAACCTTTGGCGGCGACGATCTAGACAATTTAGAAGACTTTGACCTCACGGACATCGCCCCGGAACTGCCGGACTCTTCTCTCTTTACCCAGACGGGAAGCGACCTGAGCGTCGGCGCAGATAGTGGTCTGGGGGGGGATTTGGAGGATGATTCCTCCCCCACCGTGGCGGCCACCAGCCCGCCCCCCGGTATGGTGACCTGGCTCAAACCCGAAGACGGGGCGCCGCCGGCGGATCTGGGAGGCGCGTCCAGTCGTTTTGTGAAGCCCACCGTGGAAATCGATCCGGGCTGGACGGGTTGGTTTACCAACGCCCCGCTCAAACGCAAACAATGGTATATGGCCGCGGCCACGGGGATCACTTCGGCGCTGGCGGTCTTAATTCTCAACGGCGTTCTCGGAATGTTTTCGCCTAGTCCCAGTCAGCCAACCCCGATGCCCCAAACCAAGGGCCAACCCAAACCGGAGGCGAAAGCGAAAACGCCAGCGCCGAAATCCCCGGCTAAACCCACCGCCAAAGCGCCGGCTAATCCCGGCCCCTCTATTCCCCTGCTGGCGGCACTAACGGGATTAACAGCCTTCGGCTCCGCCTTCCTGCTCAGCGGTCTCCTATTGCGCCAGGTGCGTCAGACCATCGACGACCTGCAAAATCAATTTGACGCCATCTACGAGGGCAATTTTAACGTCCGGGCCAAGGTGCGCTCGGAGGATGAACTGGGGCAGTTGGCCCAGCGCTTTAACTATATTTCCCAGGTGATTCTCACCGCCACCAGCGAAGCCCAGGAACGGGCCGCCGCCACAGAAAAAGCCCGGGAAAAATTACAGCGTCAGGTGATTCGACTCCTGGACGACGTGGAAGGCGCCTCCCGGGGAGATTTAACGGTGCAGGCGGAAGTGACCGCCGACGAACTCGGCGCCGTGGCGGACGCCTTTAACCTGACGATTCAAAATCTGCGGGAAATCGTGCTCCAGGTGAAGAAAGCCGCCAAGCAGGTGAACCGCAACTGCACCGATAGCGAATCCTTCGCCCGCAATAACTCCAGCGACGCTCTGCGGATGGCAGAGGAACTGGCGGTGACCCTTAATTCTGTGCAGTTGATGACGGAATCCATCCAACGGGTGGCGGAAAACGCTCGGGAGGCGGAGGAAGTGGCCCATACCTCCTCCCTAACGGCGCTCAAAGGGGGAGAAGCGGTGGAACGCACCGTGGGGGGCATTTTACAAATCCGGGAAACGGTGTCGGAAACCGCCCGTAAGGTGAAACGCCTAGCGGAAGCCTCCCAGGAGATCTCCAAAATCGTGGCAGTGATTTCTCAGATCGCCTCCCGCACCAACCTTTTGGCGCTCAACGCCTCCATCCAAGCGGCCCGAGCCGGGGAAGCGGGGCGGGGCTTCGCCATTGTGGCGGACGAAGTGCGACAGTTAGCGGATCGTTCCGCCAAGTCCCTCAAGGAAATCGAACAAATCGTGCTCCAAATCCAGAGCGAAACCGGGTCAGTAATGACGGCCATGGAAGAGGGGATCCAACAGGTTATCGACGTAACGGATAAGTCGGAGCAGTCCAAACGGGCACTGGAGGATATTATTGAGGTGTCCAATCATATCAATACTCTAGTTCGATCCATCACTGCCGATACCGTTAAGCAACAGGACAACTCCAGCGCCGTGGCCCAGGTGATGCAATCTATTGAACTGACCGCCCAGGAGACCTCCCAGGAATCCCAACGGGTCGCCGGATCTCTGCAAACTCTGGTGTCTATCTCCCGGGATTTGCTCACCTCCGTGGAGCGGTTCCGTCTGGAAAAAGGACTGAAGTAGGATTAATGGACGCCTCTTTACCGGAAACCGTCGCCCAGGTGCGGGTGACCTCCCTCTCCTGGTCCCAGGGATTGATGTGCGGGGACGTCCAGGCTGGCAATTACCATTGGGAATTTCAGTGGCAGTTTCGTCGGGGCAAACTCCGGGTCTGGCCCTCCCTCGGGCGAGCGCTGATTTACGAACCCCTGGGGCGTTTTTTAGAGCGCTCAGATTACCAGCTGGAACCCGGCAGTGACTATGAACTATATCTCCGCAGTCAGTTGTAAGCCGGTGTCGGTTAAAATCCCAAGCGGGTCAACTGAAAACTCTCTTTTGCCGTTAACTTTCGCCATTCCCCCGGCGCGAGTCCCTCAAGGTTAAGTTCTAAATTCTGGCTAACCCGGTGGGCCACTCGAATCAAGCGCAAGGTGGGAAAGCCGATGGCGGCGGTCATGCGGCGGACTTGTCGGTTTTTACCTTCGGTGAGGACAAGTTCTAGCCAACAGGTCGGGACAGTTTGGCGATAACGGACGGGGGGTTCTCGGGGGGGAACCTCCGGCGCCGGGTCAAGCAGGCGAACCTTGGCGGGGCGGGTGCGGTAATTTTGGATCAAAACACCCTGACGGAGGGGGTCTAGATCAGATACTTGGGGAATCCGTTCCACCTGAACCCAATAGGTTCTAGGCAGGGCAAAACGGGGATGGGCCAGACGGTCTTGTAGGCGCCCCTGGCGGGTGAGGAGCAACAGCCCCTCGCTGTCAAAATCCAGACGCCCGACGGGGTAGAGGTCTGGAAAGGGAATAAAGTCCTTGAGGGTAGAGCGCCGTTGGTCGGGATCAGTAAATTGGCAGAGAACGCCGTAGGGTTTATAAAACAGGAGGGTCTCTGGGAGCATAGTGCTTTCACGAGGCGAAATTCAGACTAGTGGTCGCTTTTTTCGATGCGATGGCGAATATCATTGAGGTCAATATAGCGATCCGTGGCGTTGCGGAGTTCCCTAGCGATCATTCCCTCCGTTGAGACAACGGTAATGTGGGTATTTTTGGAGCGCAGAAGTTCAATGGCTCGCTCAAAATCGCCGTCGCCGCTAAAAAGAATCACCCGGTCGTATTGATCGACGGTGTTGAACATATCGACGACGATTTCAATATCCAGATTGGCCTTTTGGGAATAGCGCCCGGAATTATCGTCGTAGTACTCCTTGAGAATTTTGGTGCGCACGGTGTAGCCCAGACTAATCAAGGCGTCCCGAAAACCCCGCTGATCCTGTGAGTCCTTCAATCCGGTGTACCAAAAGGCGTTGATCAGGCTAATGTGGGGATCGTCGGTAAAATACTCCAAAACCCGGCGGGGGTCAAAGAACCAACCATTTTTTTGTTGGGCGTAAAACATATTATTCCCATCTACGAAAATAGATAGGCGTTCCTTATGGAAAGGAAAGCTATTGGCGGGATTCATATAATAATAAATTAAGGGATAATGTTAGGAATAAGGTGTTTGAGCTACCGTCTAGGCTTGGCCTTCTAGACAAGTAACTTTTCTTACCTCTAAAGATCCGTAAACGACTCATTCAGTTTGGAGAAAACCGAGATTAGAATCGTTAATCGAAAATCTCCCGGGTTATTGCTGATAGCTTTAAAATTTGGTGAAGAGTTAAAAAAAGACCAAGGTAGAGAGAAACAACGGTGGGCAGAAGAAGATAAAATTAAAAATAAAATGAAAAAAAGTTATCTGTGTTTATTCATTAGAGGTTTATGCATAGGTATAATTTGAAAAAAATAAGAAAAAAATAATAGAAACAGATAGAAGGATAGTATTAGAAAGGCTAGTCAGCGCCGTCGCTCCCTAACCAGTTTAGCGTACTTCTTTAAGCTTCGGTTAAATTATCGCCACACCCGGCGCCCTAGCGCCGGGGTTACATTAGCTTCTACACGTCTAGCTCCGCTAAAATAGCGACGGACTGAGCGCAGAGCGCTGAATGGGCGGAGCCGTTGCTCGCCAGACTGGGGGGCGGGGGGGGGGGCGCGGGCCGGGGGGAGGGGGGGGGGGGGGGGTGGCGGGGGGTGTGGGGTGGTGGGGCGG
>JBKCES010000078.1:0-7494 GCA_046304295.1 Cyanobacteriota bacterium
CGACAGCGGCTTCCTCTTCCCCCCAGGATTCCTACTGGCGGGATCAACCCGGGCGCCCTCTCCAAACGGCGCTAGCGGACGGAGCCGGTATTCATTGGCCCGAGAGTCCCGTCCCTGCGGCGGCGACGAGTTCTGCGCTGGTTGCCGTGGCGCCGTCCCGGCGCAAGCGCCGGAAAAAGGCCGGTAAGGTGACTCTCAATCCCCTGCGTTTTGGCTTATTTGTCCTCGCCTTGGCATCCTTGATCGGTCTGGGGGTTCTCGCTTTGACCTATGGACGGAGCTCCGGCCTCGGTTTAGCGCCCGATCCGCTAGAAATTGAACTGGCGGCTCCCCCGCTGGAAATTCCCGACGCTTTAGAACGGACTCAAATCCTGTTGAGCGATCCCCAACTGAGTCCGGCGACGGCCCAGGACATCGTTGATCTTTGGTTTCAGCAAAAAGCCGCGGCCTTCGGCCCCCAACGGGATCTAGCGGCGTTAGAGCAAATTTTGAGCGGCCCGGCTTTGACTCAATGGCAACGATGGGCCCGCCAAAACCAGGATGTTCGCCTTTACGACCACCAAATCCAGATTCTGTCCCAGGCGACCCAGACGAATAATCCGACCCAGGGAGAAATTGTCGCCCAGGTGAAGGAAACCACCCGCTATGCGCCCGCGGCCCAGCCGGAGAAGATTCTCCGTCAGGAGAGCAACGATCTGAAGGTGCGCTACGAGGTGAAATATCAAGACAATCAGTGGAAAATTACGGGGATCTCCGCGCGCTAGCGGGGGCGGCTTCTGCCCGCAATATGTCACAATAGGCAATTTAAACGCCCCGCACTGTCCTTTGGTCTATGTCCAGTCTGCTCATCGGCGCTTTTTTGCCCCTCGATAGCCTCTTTTCCACCCAGGGTATTATGGTGATGCTCCTAGGCGCCTATGCCCTGGCGATGTGGATGTTCCTGACCAGCGCCCCCAAGGTCTACACCATTATGGTCACAGATCTGGACTACGCCCGGCGCTTTTACGAAGGCTTGTTGGAACTAGCCGTTGCCGATGTGCCGCTCCACTACTATTACAACTACGAGCAGACCCTAGGGACGGCGGGGATGGACTCTTTTTATCTCGCTAGCCAAAACCCGGTCTTGGCGCCCAACCGCTATAGCCAGCAGGAAGGTCTTTGGTATCAGCTTAAAAAAAATACCCAACTTCACATCATTGGCGGCGCTAGCTACGGGGATAAAAATCGCCAGCGCCATGTTTGTTTTGACCATGATTGCCTAGAGTTAATTTTTCTGCGGGTGCAGTCCCGGCGCCTCCGTCACAAACTCCGCAGTCGCAAGCCTCTCCAATTTTTGGTCAAGGATTACGACGAGCAGGTTTTAGAACTGGTGGAAGTCAAAAATTAAACTACAGTTTCCGGTTCCCCTCCTTGGAGGGGTTAGGGGTGGGTTAGCGCTCAGGGTTTAGAACCCACCCCCCAAGCCCCCTCTCCAGAGGGGGAGTTAAACTACAGTTTTAAATGTGGAAGTCAAAAATTAATGGCCGGCCCCTTGCTATTTCCGCCAGAACAAAGCCCGAGCCTTTCCCGGCGCTTGATGGGAATCGGCTTAGCAATGACGGGGGTTTTTATCGCCGTCGCCCTGTTGGCGCCCCTGGCCCAGCGCCTTGGTTTGATCCCCGATCCCCAGGATCTCCTCAGCCGTCTGCCCTTGGAACCTCCCGGTTGGGGCTGTTGGTTCGGGACGAATATTCGCGGCTATGACGTCTTTTCCCGTACCCTCTTCGGCGCCCAGGCGGCCCTGCAAATCGTCCTCCTCTCCACTCTCTTGGCGGTTTCTATCGGCGTCCCCCTGGGGATGATCAGCGCTTATTTGGGGGGACGGGTCGATAAGGCCCTTCTGTTTTTAATGGACACTCTCTACACCCTGCCGGGGTTATTGCTCTCCATTACCCTCGCTTTTATCCTCGGTCGGGGTTTGCTGAATGTGGCCGTCGCCGTTAGTATCGCCTACATTCCCCAGTACTATCGCCTGGTTCGGAATCAGACCGCCAGCGCCAAGATGGAGCTTTACATCGAGGCCGCCCGGGCCCTCGGCGCCCCGCCCCGGCGGGTGCTGTCCCGCTACCTCTTTTTAAACGTGGTTCACAGCGTGCCGGTTTTACTGACTCTTAACGCCGCCGACGCCATTTTAATTTTGGGGGGTCTGGGTTTTCTCGGTTTAGGTTTACCGGAAGAAACCCCGGAGTGGGGTCACGCCCTCAAGGAAGCTCTACCGGATCTGTCCACCGGTATTTGGTGGACGACCCTCTTCCCCGGTTTGGCTTTAACTCTCCTGGTGGTCGGTTTATCCTTCATTGGCGAAGGACTGAGCGAATGGCTCACTCCCCGCCGGCGCTAGGAGCCAATAAAGCCGTGGAGCACCCAGCCGATCACGAGACCGATGCCCAGGGCCCAGACCTGACCGGATTCGATAAAGTTTTTAAAGGCCTTCTGGAAATCCGCCATAATATCAATGGACTGGATTTTTGAGGCATCTTGCCCCAGTAGATAAGCGCCGTCTAGGAGACTGTGGAGACTATCGTAGACGCTGTGACTCAGGGCCAGAAGCAGGGAATGATCTCCCCAAAAAGAAACTGTGTTTAAACCCCATAGAACGCTTTCTGTGATCATCGGCGCTTGCCCCTCGATAACGGTGGTGAAGTCCCTTGATTTTAACGGTATTTGACCCTAGGAAAAAACCTTGAACAAAAAAGGGACGCGCCCTAGGCGGATCCCTTTAACCGAGATTCCCCTAAAACGGGGATAAAACGGGGCAATTGCGCCTAGGGCTATTGATTCTGACTCTGTTTATCGGTTTGGATATACAGAATCAGGAGGAAGACCGTAGGAACTAAAACGAATAAAATACTCGCCACAAAGCCCAGATTATTCACTTGCATGGCTTGACACCCTCGATATTAATTTTGGTTAATATCCTCCTAGGATAGCGCTCTCGGGAACTCCGGTGGAAAATCCTCAGGGTCAGCCCGGAGTTTCTTTGACCGGGGACTGCGGTCGATCCCCGCTTAACAGCTAATCAAAGTAAAAGAGCGTCACCAGTTTCCGCTGTTGCTCCGCTTCTTCGCAGGTTTGCATCAGAGTATGGCTCTCATGGAAGGCAAAACAAATCAACTGCTGACACCGGGAAATAATTTCCCGATTGCAGAGAGCACTGGCTTCTCCGAGGGCGAGATGGTCGTTTTCCGGGCTTTCCACTAGATGAACGACCTGTTGCAGTTGCTCTTGGGATTCCCGGGGTTGGCGCTCCAGACTTTGGGGCAGGATCACGGTTAATAGATTCGGATCGGCTCGCATAGCGCCTTTAATCGCGGCGGCGTTGGTGCCCGCGGCGCCGGAGGTGACTAAACGATTCCCCGCCAACACTAGGGCGTAACTCATCATTTCGATCAGGTGTTGATGGGTAATGGGGACGTGACGGGACCCCAAAAGGGCGATGCGTTTAGACCCCGTTTGCTGAATAGCGGCGAGTTCCTGCGCAAGGGTATCAAGGGTGGGAATATTGACGACCTGACTCAAAAGCGCTCTCTTGTTGTGGCTATGGTGAGCGAGGGCCATTGTAGCAAATCTCCGCCCTTCCGGCGCCGGTGCCGTTAAAAAACCCAGGGAAGTTTTAGGCAACCACTGCCCAGGTGTCTAACCCTTGGGAATCTAAACCGTTAATCACCCCCCCGGCGCTGAGGATGGTTTCCAAATACTCAATGGCTTCGGGGGTAATGATTTCTCCGGGAACAAGGATGGGAATCCCCGGCGGATAGGGGCAAAGAAGCCGAGTGTTGATCCGACCCGGCGCTTGAGCGCGGGCCACCTGTTCCCTCGGTGCCCAAAGCGCCTGACGAGGAGTCAGGGCAAATTCTGTCAAGGGCAGGGTCAAGTTAGGGAGAATCAGCGGCGCCGTTTTGGGGGAAGGGGCAAGGGATTTAAAGGCTTGCGTTAAAGCCGCGATATCCGCTTCACAATTACCGAGGCTCAAGATAAACGTCAGTTGTCGTAGGGTGGGCAGTTCGGCCGTGACCTGAAACTTCTGACGCAAGAGGTCGTCGATTTCAAAACCGGTTAAACCCCAGGCGGAGACATCTACCGTTAAGCGGCTGGGGTCTAAGGAGTGAAAACCGGGGCGGGGTTCAGGAATCTGGAGGCATTTTAAGCCGGGGATCGCATTCAATTCTCGCCGGGCGGCGTTGGCTAAACTTAGGGTTTGCGCCATTAAGGCGGCGCCGTCCCGTTGCAGTTGACCCCGAGCGCCGTCGAGGGAGGTGAGGAGTAGGGCGTTAGGACTCGTTGATTGGAGGAGTTGTAGAGCCTGGCTTAACCGTTGGGGCGAAACTCTAAACCCTTGCAGATGGAGCAGGGCCGCCTGGGAGAGGGCCCCCAGGGTCTTATGGGCCGATTGCACAACAACGTCGGCACCCTGTTGAAGCGCGCCGGGGGGAAAGTCGAGATGGAAACCCAAATGGGCGCCGTGGGCCCCGTCCACGAGTAGGGGCAAGCCCTGGGCATGGGTTAACTCGGCAATTTTTTTCAGATCGCCGCCAATGCCTTGGTAAGTGGGGCTTAGCGCCAAAACCGCCTTGGCGTCGGGGTGGGCTTCTAGAGCTGCGGCCAAGGTTGCCGGGGTAAAACTCCCCGCCAGATCCCACTGGGCATCAACCTCCGGCGCTAGAAAAATCGGCTCGGCGCCAGCTAAAACCACGCCCGCCAAGGCGCTGCTGTGGCTGTTGCGGGGTAGGAGCAGTTTATCCCCCTCGCCGCAAACCGCGAGGATAGCGGCCTGAAGGCCCACCGTGGAGCCGTTGACTAAAAACCAAGTTTGGTCGGCGCCCCAAACTTGAGCCGCCAGCGCCTGGGCCTCCGCAATCGCGCCGCTGGGGCAAAAGAGGTTGTCAAACTCCGGCAATTCCGGTAGGTCGTAACGAAACACATCGGCGCCCCAAGCTTGGAGGAGTTCTGGGATTACGCCCCGCCCCCGTTTATGACCCGGTGCGTAGAAGGGGTAGTCTTTTGCCCCGGCTAAACCCTGGAGGACTGAAAGAATGGGTAAAAACCGTTGGGTCGACGCGGATTCAGTCATGGGAGATTGCGTTAATACAGAGGAAAAAATATGTTACGCTACAGCGGTATTGTTGCGAGTGGAGGACAGCCCTCCGGTTATGTTCAGGGCGCAAGAGTTAAGCGTATGTGAGTCAGGGATAGCCCTCCGGTTATGTTCAGGGCGCGAGGGCTGAGCGTAGTCGAAGCCCGTATCCATTAATCTTAAATAACCCCAGAATATCTCTTTATCCGAGTCAAACTCTGTGATCCCTCTTACCCCCTTGCCTGGACGCTGGCTGGGCATCGATCCCGGACTGGCCATTATTGGCTGGGCGCTACTGGCGGGGGATGATGCCCGGGGGATCGACCTGTTGGACTACGGCACCATCGAAACCGATAAAACCCGACCCACCCCCGCTCGTTTAGTGGAAATCGAACGGGATGTGGGGGAGCTTTTAGAGGAATTTCGACCGGAAGCTGTGGCCATAGAAATGCCTTTTTTTAATCGACAAATCAAGGCGGCCGGCGGTGTGCTTCAGGCGCTGGGGGTGATTAATTTGGTGATTTATCGGCAGATGGGTTATTGCCCCATTTTCCTGCATCAAGCCAGTTGGAAATGCCACCTCGGAAATGGTCGAGCCACCAAGGCGGAAGTGGCGGAAATCCTCCAACAGATCTTTGATTTGCCCCAATTGCCCATCGATGACAGCGTGGACGCCATGGGCATAGCCCTCGCAGGTTTAAACGGGGTGCGCAATCAAATTCTTTAGGTCACATTCGGGGCTGGAGACTGCTCACGGACACGAGTACATTATCCTTGAATCTCTCTGCCCTATCTCTGGTCGAAGCAAGTAAGAGGGGTTAGGTCGGAACCCTCCCCTCTAAACCCGACGGCCAGACCTAATCCTCGTCCTCGAAGTCGTCCTCAAAGTCGGCGCTGTATTCCTCGGCCAACTCTTCCTCATCCTCGGCGCTGAGATCCCGCCCCGCATAGGCCCGGGCCAGTTTGTCGTCGAGGAACATCTCGTCCCCGGTTTTTAAGGCTCCGGCAGGTTGAGGGCGGGCGCCCTCTTGGGGTTCGGGGTAGCTGTAGCCGTTGGAGCGACCGTATTGAGCGTCCTCGTCTGCTTCTACCAGGTTAATGGCCTCTTCGTGGGTGCTAAAGCCCGTACCGGCGGGAATCAGGCGCCCGATAATCACGTTTTCCTTCAGCCCCCGCAACCAGTCGGACTTGCCTTCGATGGCCGCTTCCGTGAGGACGCGGGTGGTTTCCTGGAAGGAGGCGGCGCTGATAAAGCTGTCGGTGTTGAGGGAGGCTTTGGTAATGCCCAAGAGAACCGGAGTGTAACGGGCCGGAGCGCCGCCGGTGATGGCCATGGCTTCGTTGACCTGCTCGATTTGCCGCAATTCCACCAGTTCGCCGGGGAGCATAATGGTGTCGCCGCCGTCTTCCACCCGCACTTTGGCGGTCATCTGCCGGACGATGACCTCAATGTGTTTGTCGGCAATGTCCACGCCCTGGGATTGATACACAGACTGAACCTGATTGACCAGGAATTTCTGGGCCGCCTGGAGTCCTTTTAAGGCGGCTCGGTAACAGCCTAGGGCCTCCACGTAGTAATTAAAGAAGACCTCCAGAATTTCGTGGGGATTCGCGGGGCCATCGGTGAGGGGATCGCCCACATCCACCCGTTGCCCGTCCGCCACCATGGCGTTTTGCCCCGGCAGGAGGGGGTAGTCGCTAATGGAGCCGTCGTCTTCTTCGATTTTGACGTCCACGTTCTCGTCTTCTAGGTATTCCACCTGACAAACACCCGGTTTCCGAGCGAGGACGCAGGCTTCTTTGGGTTTGCGGGCCTCTAGCAGTTCCTCAATCCGGGGCAAACCCTGGATAATATCCCCGGTTTTAGCCCGCTCGAAGACCAGAAGAACGAGGTTGTCGCCCCGTTGCACCAGATCGCCGTCTTCGATGTGGAGAATAGCGCCGGGGGAAACCCGGTAGGGGCGGGCCAAACGCAGGGTCAGTTGACTGCCGGTTTCCGTAGGGACGATTTTCATCACCTGACCAGATTTCGGCGCCGGAACTCCGGGGCAAATTTCTTTGCCCGCCACGAGGAGTTTGCCTTCCTCCACCTCCGGCGCTTGCTCTAGGGTCAGTTCCACTTGATCCGCCTCCCGGACAATCAAGACCCGACGCACGGATTCCCCTTCTCCTTTAATGCCCCGGATGATGCCCCCTTCTTTGCACTGGATTTCCGTGCGGGCCACCACGGCGCCGGCGGGAATTTCGTCTCCTTCTTTGACCAAAATTCGGGTTTGGGTGGTGCCGCTGTGGAGGTCGCCGTCTTGATCCCGCCGGAGAATGAGAGATTCGAGGATCACCAGTTGCAGGCGCTGGCAGTCTTCCTCCAGATCGTCCTGAAG
>JBKCES010000079.1:0-5037 GCA_046304295.1 Cyanobacteriota bacterium
TTGGACGCTCTTCTCCGCCCCCACGCCCCAGACCCCGCCGGTGAAGACGGTAACGGTTCCGCCCTTGAGCGAAATGCCGGCGCCCCAAAACAGATATCAGATATCCGAGGTCAGAGATCAGAGATCAGGTAACAGTGAGCAGTTATCAGGGAAGCCAGCGCCGGGGATTAAACCGCAACCGTTGCCGGATCCCTTGCCCAAAACTCAGGCCGCTAAACCCCAGACGGTGATTTCCGCCCCTAAAGCGCCGGTTCAGGCGAAAACAGTCAAAGCGCCGGCGCCGGTTAAACAAACGCCTCAATCCCAAACCGCGGCGCCGCCCCTGGGAAGCGTGCCGGATAATTATGTGCCGCCGTCTTTGGAAATTCGGGTCGGTATTGCCCGTAAGGTGGATTCGGTCGCGTTGGGAACCTCCCAACAGGCCCATCTTCAGGACCGCTCCGGCCGTTCCCTGAAAGTCGTCGGCGCCGGTCGTCCCCTAACGGTGAGCGCCGGCGGCGCTAATGTGTTGGTTAACGGCAATCCCTACCCCGGCGTCCTGTGGCTCACTCCCGCCCAGGGCAGTTACCTCTATGTCAATGACCGTTGGTACCGGGGGCGCCTCTTGTTGGCGGCGGATAACGGCGCTTTAACCGTGGTCAGTTACGTGGATCTGGAACATTATCTGGTCAGCGTGGTGGGTAGCGAAATGCACGCCAACGCCCCCGCCGAGGCGCTGAAGGCCCAGGCCATCGCCGCCCGCTCCTACGCCCTCGTCCACATGATTCGGCCCGCTAGCCGCTGGTTTGATCTGGGGGACAGCCAACGTTGGCAGGTTTATAAGGGCATTAACAGCGAGTATCAGACCGGATATAAAGCCGTGGGTGCTACTGGCGGTCAGGTGCTGAGTTACCGGGGCGGGGTGGTGGAGTCCCTCTATGCCTCCACTGACGCCATTGTCAGTTCTGTCCATAAGGGACGGGGTATGAGTCAACTCGGCGCTTACGATTTGGCCCGCCAGGGTTATACCTATCAGCAAATTTTAGACCGCTATTATCCGGGGGTCAGTTTGGCGAGAGTGATTCTTAAACAGTAAGTGCGCTCCTTGCCGCCATGGGTCGAACCTCTTAAATACTCTTGTTGCGCCGGGAACCCTCTAATGTCTGGTTATTGAGTAACCATTTCTCACTTTAAAATTAGTTTAGTTTATGGCGAC
Organism: Cyanobacteriota bacterium; assembly: GCA_046304295.1. GTDB lineage: Bacteria > Cyanobacteriota > Cyanobacteriia > Cyanobacteriales > Microcystaceae > Synechocystis. The sequence goes on from JBKCES010000079.1 coordinate 1,196, forward strand.
GACGGCTGGTTCTCTCCCCCCCTCTTCTCCTACGGGACAATATATTGCTCAGGAAAATTTAGACCTCTGGGCTATTCCCCAGGGGTCGAGTTTAGCCAGTCAAGCCGCCCAGGGACGCTATCTGATCCCCACCGGGACGGTTGCGGAGACGGCGCTTTTAGTCTGGCAACTGGAGGACGACTACCGGGCCTGGTTACCCCTGAGCCGATTAGCGGCACTGGCGCCGGCGCCGACACCCTACCAGAGCGCCGGTTTAAGTCGCCGGGAGATTGAGAGCCGTCTGCCCCAAGTTCTCGACTACCTTCAGCAAGCCGCCGGGAGAGCTAACGTCTATCTCTGGGGCGGGAATATCGGCCCAAACTACGACTGCTCCGGTTTAACCCAGGCGGCCTTCGCCTCCGCGGGGATTTGGCTTCCCAGGGACTCCTATCAACAGGAAATGTTTACTCGGCGTATTCCTCGTAGGGACTTGCAACCGGGGGACTTGATTTTTTTTGGGACGGAAAAGGTGGATCACGTGGGCATTTACCTCGGGGAGGGGCGCTACCTCCACAGTTCGGGGACCAGTATGGGACGCAACGGCATCGGCGTTGACAGCCTTTATCCCGCCGACGATCCCATCAGTCAAGCCTACGGCGCTCGCTATTGGAGTTGCGGCCGGGTGGAGTCTAGTTATCGAAGTCGGGCGGCGGTTTCAGATGACAGATATCAGATATCAGATATCACTGAGTCTGGTCGTCCCAGGCGGGCGGCGCTTGGTGATACCCTCAATTAGGGCTTAATTTGGTGTTATTTTCCGGCGCTATGACCTACTGTTTAGGACTGATTAACCGCTTTGGCATTGTGATGGGGGCCGATTCTCGCACCAACGCCGGAGTCGATTACATTTCCGCCTATCGCAAGTTGTTTGATTTTTCCCAGTCCGGGGAACGGGTAATTCTCCTTTGCACTTCCGGGAATCTTTCTATGAGCCAGGGGGTGATCCACCAAATCCGTCGAGACCTACGAGCGGAGGAGGGAGACAATCTCCATCGCTTAGCCTCTATGTATGATTTGGCTGAGTATATTGGGGTTAAAATTCGTCAATGCCAAGAGCGAGATAGGCTTTGGTTGGAGAAAGACAATATTGATTACCAGTGTAATTTTCTCCTGGGAGGACAAATTCTCGGGGAAGAGCCGCAACTCTATTTAATTTATCCCCAGGGCAACTATATTCAAGCCACCAAGGAGACCCCCTTTTTACAAATTGGCGAAACTAAGTACGGAAAGCCCCTCCTAGACCGCACCATTACCTACGACACGCCTTTGGAGGCGATGGCTAAATGCGCCCTGCTCTCCATTGATTCCACCATGAAATCCAATATTTCCGTGGGGCCGCCGATTAATTTGGTCATGTACGAGGCCGACACTTTAACGGTGCGCCATAAACTCACCCTCCGCCTCGGCGATCCCTACCTGGCTAAAATGCGTGGGCAATGGGAATCCTACGTTCGCCACGCCTTTGAGTCCATGCCTAATGTAGAATGGGAGGCTGAACAACTGGATTCTGGGGAACAAATTCTGATTGATTAGTCTGTTAAACTGCGTCTAACTTAAAATTCGAAGTTTCCGGTTCCCCTCCCTCGGAGGGGTTAGGGGTGGGTTAGTCTCAAGGTTAGACCCACCCCCCAGCCACCTCCCAAGAGCTACGGTGTACACAGATCTCGGTTAGAGGCTCAGTTTTGGGCTTTATCCCCCTACACTTCGGCAAGCTCAGTGGGACAATCCCCCTTTGCAAGGAGGACTTTGAAGCCGGTTCCCCCCTTTCTAAGGGGGGTTAGGGGGGATTCTGACATTTGTGTATACACGGTAGCCCAAGAGGGGGAGTCAAACTACAGTTTTTATGTGGATGTGATTTTATTGATTAGTCTGAGTTAATGTTTTAAACTTCCTACTTATGAACGATTATTTACCCGCTATTTACCTCTCTGGCTTATTAATTCTCTTAGCTGGTCTTGGCGTTTTTGTCCTCCGCCAAATTATTAAAACCCGGCGCCTCGATAAAACCTATCGCCAACTCCAGAATAAAATTAAAGACGGTAAAGGCGCCGCCCAAGATTATTACCAACTGGGGAGTATTTACCTTGACAAAAAACTCTATGTTCAGTCCATTAATCTTCTGCAAAAGGCGCTGAAGAGCAAAGAAGAGATTGAGCCGGAAAATCAGGCGCTGATCCACAACGCCCTAGGTTTTGCCTACAATACCCAAGAACAGTACGAGTTGGCGATCCGTAACTACAAAGAAGCCATTAAACTCAACCCCGCCTATGTGGTGGCCCTGAATAATCTGGGCAATGTCTATGAGAAAAAGCAACTGACTAATAAGGCGCTGGAAACCTACCAAGCGGCGCTGGCCATTGAGCCGAATAATAAAGCGGCCAAGCGCCGGGCGGAGTCTCTGCAAAAGCGCCTCGGCGCTCCCAAATCAGTCTAAGGGGTTGTTTGAAATGCCCCCCTAGCCCCCCAATTCTGGGGGGAACCGGATTAAATGTTACTCTAAGGGGATGCAAGTCTTTTTTACTAGGGGACAGGCGGCTGGCTCCGTTCCTTGACTGAGACCTTCGGCGCTGGTGAGCGTGTCCAACCGGGAGGGTCGATTAGGTTTAGTCAAAATTTGTTAAGCGTTGAGTCGGGGTGCGGAATCGGCGCTATATAGCATTTTCAAACGAGACGTGAACGCCACCGACACCAAAACCCGGACGGGTAAAGAGCTAGCAGGGACTTTGTCCATGACTCACGTGTAAATGCTATAGTTTCTGGAATAATGTCTTGCGCCTGTCGGCGCTGGGTGTTCTGCTCAAAGGAGGTCGTTTTCAGCACGGTAATCTGTACTAACACACTGTTTAGGGTAATATGGAGAAAGTGGCCTCAGTGACGGACACAAGTGGCTCAATCCCTTACTGTGGCTAGGTTTTGAAAAGATGGCACCCATGACTAACACAGACTCTGAAAGTGTTGCCACACCTGCCTTTCAAGGAACGTACTTAGAAGTGTTCTTAACAATGTGTCCGTCAGTGAGGAAAGTGGCTCTCTGGGAATGGCGGTGTTAAGAGTCCAGAGCGAACCATTAAGCCCGATGGTTATTTGCTAAGTTCCTTATCTCATAAGGCCTTCAGAAACAATAAGCCCAGCTTATCACCCTGATCCCAAGAGAGCCGAGAAAGTTTCTTACCATCATTCCATTGTGGGGTGATATGCCGAATTTTTCCATCTAACGTTACTATGGAGAGTGTTATACGGAAAGTTTCCGTAGATTTCCTATAGCGGTCACATCTAGGTTGTAAATTGTCCTCTGCAAAAAGGCTTTACCTGTAAGGGTTCCAGCATTTAGGATTTTACAAATCGTTTACGACTGCTATATGGCATTTACATGTGAGATGTAAACCCCTCCTGCCTTAAAACCCAGATGGATAAAGGGCTAGCATTGGACTTTATTCACGACTCAGTTGTAAATGCTATATAGCATTTTCAAACGAGATGTAAACGCCACTCCTACTCCACAACCGGGACGGGTAAAGGGCTAGCAGGGAATTTGTCCATGACTCACCTGTAAATGCTATATAGCGGTATTCTCTCGGCTGAGGGACGATTTTATAGCTAAACCGCTTGAATAGAGGGCTGAGCGTAGTCGAAGCCCGTATCTCACTCGCATGCATACCGCTATATAGCGGTATTCAGGTGGCTGAGATACATACACGTAAACTCTATTGCTCTACAAAATCAGTGCGACAGTAGCAACAATGAGTGAAAAAATTGTGGATATCCTTCAAGGTAATCCTTTTAAATGCTTCTTGAATGGCACT
>JBKCES010000080.1:0-9986 GCA_046304295.1 Cyanobacteriota bacterium
AAAAGTTATACACTCGGTTGTAGATTTTGGTCTGGGTCATAAGCGGCAAATTTTTGTAGATTCTCCAGCTTACCCAGATTTTTTACTTTTCGGGAATCCTCTCTACACTTGGGTTTCAGCCAGAAGTGTCCGTCACTCAGACTTAGAGGAGTTAGATTAACCCATGAGTAACCCTTTTGAAAGCTTCGCCCAAAAGTTAGCTCAGGAAGCCTTAAAACAAACAGGAGAGTTATTGATTGACCTTGCTAATGAACAAGTTCCTCTCTTAAAACCGGCGCTTCAAGCCCTACAGAATGGAACTCGGCGCTATCCCCTAGAGGCAACGCAAGCGCCTGATAAACCTAAATCAAATAAATCAAAAACAGTTTACCGAGAAAAAGCAATACGAGATCGTCTAGCGGCGCAACTTCCCGGCAGTCGCACTGAGGTGTCCACCCCGACTGGACAAATTGATATTTTGACTGCTTCCCGAGTCATAGAAGTTAAAAATGTCAGGCACTACAAGCATGCCATTGGACAAGTGATCAGTTATAGCTATTATTATCCAAAACATGAGCGTTATATTTACCTTTTCGGCGCCGTTTCTGCTAAACAGCAGAGCGCAATCAAAAAAGAATGTAGTACCGCTCAAGTTGGGGTGATGTTTGTCTAATTTTTAAAGAATCTCTTAGCAACCTACTCAGAATTTAACAAATGAAATTTAAACTCGGAGAACTTTTTTCCGGCCCCGGCGGTCTAGGACTCGGCGCCTTGGTTTAGGGTAAACAATTTAGGCGCTAATGCGGCTGAGAAAAGCCTTCAGGCGGTCGCTTTTGGGTTGGCTAAAGAGTTGATCCGGCGGCCCCGCTTCCTCCACCACACCGGCGTTAAAAAAGAGCACTTTATTCGACACTTCCCGGGCAAACTGCATCTCGTGGGTGACCACCGCCATGGTCATGCCCTCCTCCGCCAATTGTTTCATCACGTTTAAAACCTCCCCCACCAATTCCGGGTCGAGGGCGCTGGTGGGTTCGTCAAAGAGTAGAACTTCCGGTTTCATACAGAGGCCCCGGGCGATGGCCACCCGTTGTTTTTGCCCGCCGGAGAGTTGTTCGGGATAAGCGCCGGCCTTGGCGCCTAGACCCACTTTTTCCAAATAGGTTAAGGCCCGCTCCTTGGATTCCGTCAAAGAAAGCTTCAGCACCTTGCGGGGCGCCAGCATCAAGTTTTCCAAAACGGTTAAGTGGGGAAAGAGATTAAAGTGTTGAAAGACCATCCCCACCCGCATACGGAGTTGTCGCAGTTCCCCTTGGCTCACCTTCGGCTCCGAGAGATCCACCCCCGCCACGCTTAACTTGCCGCCGCTGATGGTTTCCAAACGATTTAAGCACCGCAAAAAGGTGCTTTTGCCGCAACCGGAGGGGCCGATGATGGAAATGACATCTCCTGAGTACATGGAGCTGTTCACGCCCTTGAGGACTTGCAGTGAGCCGTAGTTTTTTTGCAGGTTATCGCAGACCACGATGGGGAGCGGAATTTCGGCGGCGCTCATGGTTAGGGGGGGTTGGGTTAAGAAAAGGTCATATTACGGTTAACCATAGCTAAACCCAAGGGTCTGCTTGGTATCGGTTCTTACATTTATTTTGGGAATGGCCCGGAATACTGGGGGGTCAAAGATTATCCGGTCGGCCATGAACGTGTTGGCAAAGTCCTCCCCCCTGCGCTATTTGCTTCTGCTCGCCTTGGGTCTGCTCTTGACCCTAGCCTCGCCTCTCCTACCGGCGGTCTCCCAGACCGAGGATATACCCTTTATCGTCGCCACTGAGCCGACCTTCCCTCCCTTTGAAATGACGGACGAGGCTACAGGAACCTTAACGGGTTTTGATATTGAGTTAATCCAAGCGGTGGGCACAGCGGCGGGGTTAGATGTGCAAATCGAAAGTCTGCCCTTTGACGGCATTATTCCGGCGCTACAGTCCGGCACTATTCAGGCCGCCATTAGCGGCATTACCATCACCGCCGAGCGGGCCCAGTCCGTGGCTTTTTCCAGCCCCTATTTTAAGGCGGGTCTCGCCATCGCGGTCCGGGAAGGGAACGAAACCATTCAATCCCTTGAGGACTTAACTGGCAAAAAAATCGCCGTCCAAATTGGCACCACCGGCGCTATGGAAGCGGCCAAAATTCCCGGCGCCGAGGTGGTCAGTTTTGATTCGGCGGCGCTGGCCCTGCAGGAGTTGGTTAATCGTAAAGTGGACGCGGTGATTAACGACGGCCCCGTCACCCTTTTCGCCATTAAGGAAGCGGGGTTAAGGGGGGTGAAAGTCGCCGGAGAGTCGGTGACGGAGGAATTTTACGGTATCGCCTTGCCCTTAGCCCGACCGGGGGAAACCAATCAAAATCAGGCGCTGATTAACTACGGCTTATTTCAGATCATCGCCGACGGCAAATATAACGCTCTCTACGAGAAATGGTTCGGCGCCGAGCCGCCCTTTTTGCCCCTCGTCGCGCCGGCCATGGTGGGAACCCAGGCGGCGCTGGAACAAGCCCAGCGGGGCCCCAGGGAACCCTTTTTTGTCACCCTCTTTCGCAACCTCATCCGCGGCGCCGGGGTGACGGTGTTGTTAACGGTTTTCGCCGTCTTTTTTGGTTTAATCGGCGGTACTTTAGCGGCGCTGGCGCTGATTTCCCCGGCGAAAATCCTGCAATGGCTGTTTCGGATTTATGTGGAATTTTTCCGGGGCACGCCAATGCTAGTTCAACTGTTCATTATCTACTTTGGCTTACCGGGGCTGTTTAAGGAACTGGGGATGGAGTGGACGCTAGACCGCTTCCCCGCCGCAGTCATCGCCTTGAGTTTAAACGTGGCGGCCTATTTGGCGGAGATTATCCGGGGCGGTATCCAGTCCGTCGATCAGGGGCAATGGGAGGCCTGTCAATCCTTGGGGATGACGCCCTGGCAAACCCTGCAAGAGGTGATTTTTCCCCAGGCGTTCCGTCGGGTTTTACCGCCCCTGGGCAATGAGTTTATCACCCTGATTAAGGACACCAGTTTAACGGCGGTCATCGGTTTCAGCGAACTCTTTCGGGAGGGGCAGTTGGTGGTGGCGACGACCTATAAAGCCTTTGAGGTCTATATCGCCGTCGCCTTGGTTTATCTGGTCTTAACGACTCTCTCTTCCATCGCCTTTAAGGCGCTGGAGCATTATATGGATCCGGTGGGGAGGGCGAAGAAATTGGCAACCAGTTGACAGATTTCAGATGACAGATATCAGTTATCAGCTAACAGTCATAACAAGCCTAAGTCACTTATGAACAGACTCCAGTTAGCGCCCCCCTTTTCAAGGGGGGTTGGGGGGGATCACCATTGGATTGCGTTCACCAGCCATTTAATCCTGCTATATCAAAAATTCGGGATTAAAACTTGTCCTTTTGCTCTCCCTCTTGGGAGGGGGCTGGGGGGTGGGTTCTCACCCTGAGAGCTAACCCACTGTTCGACTGAGCCGTTCGGCAGGCTCACTGTAACAGCGTCCGAAGTCCCTAACCCTCGTAAGGAGGGAACCGGAAACTTAAGATTTTAATACAGTCTTATTTAGTTCACTTTAATACTTAAATATTTCAGTTTTAATTTTGAGGAGCATAAACGATGTTTTCTTTTCCCCGCGCCGTTTTTTCCCTTGCTGTCTTCGGCTTGGCTTGGCTCCCCAGCGCCGCCTTCGGGGAAGCGCCGAAGCCTCGTTATAAAACCTTTCAAGACCAAACCTTCCAGCCCAGGGTGGCGGATCTGCAAGCACCGGGGGTGTCCCAGGTGTCCTCGGTCTCGGAGTTGCGGGATGTGCAACCCAATGAGTGGGCCTACGAGGCGCTGAAATCCCTGGTAGAGCGCTACGGCTGTATTGTGGGCTATCCTGACCGGACGTTCCGGGGCAATCGGGCGCTCAGCCGTTGGGAGTTTGCCGCGGGCTTAAACGCCTGTTTGAATACCCTAGAGCGCCTGATTCAGGAAAATGTGACGGTCTTACAGGCGGATTTGGAGAAATTGAAAACCCTGGCCCAACAATTTGAGCGGGAATTAAGCCAACTCGGCGCTCGTCTGGATAACCTGGAGAGTCGCGTCGCCTATTTAGAGGATCATCAGTTTTCGACCACCACGAAACTGAACGGCGACGTCATTATGGTTTATTCCGGGGTTTGGGGCGCCGAGCAGGCGGACGGCCCTCCGGATCAGGCCATTCAAAACGGCCAGCCGACGATCAATTACCGCTCTCGGATGAATTGGGACACCAGCTTTACCGGGCAGGATCAACTCAGGGTCAGGATTCAAACGGCTAACTTTTTCCTCGCTCGGGGGGGCAGTAACCTGACGGACTTCAACTTTACCGTAGCCAGCGAACCCCATACCCCCCAGGTGAATAAGCTTCAGTACCGGTTCCCCGTCACGGAGCAATTAACGGCCTGGATTAACGGCGCCAAAATTACCCTCGACGATGTGGCCGATCCCCTGGCCCCCTTTGCCAGTTCCTTCACCGAGGGGGCGCTCTCCTTCTTCGGAGCCATTTCCCCCATTTATCTCGCTAGCGATAATACCGGCCCCGGCGGCGGTTTGGCTTACCAGTTCACCCCGGAGTTGAGTCTCGGCGCCTTTTATTCCGCAGGCAACGGTTTTAAAACCGAATCCGGCAACGGTTTATTCAACGGCCAGTTTGTCACCGGCGCTCAGTTGACCTACCTCCCCAGCGCCGACACGGGGGTAGGGATCGCTTATACCCGCCAATATATTCCCCAAAATCAATTTAGCCGCTTCGCCGTCCTCGGCTTTACGGGCCTTGGCAACGCCGATAATCCCTTTAGTTTTGAGAATCGGGAGAACTTCGGCGACGGTAACGCGACTTCCGCCGATAATGTGGCGCTGATGTGGACTTGGCGCCTAGCGCCGGGGTTGAGTTTAGAGGGTTGGGGGATGTACACCAGTGCCTGGGCCGAAGGGGGAGAACGGGCCGGGGACAGCGCCGATATTTGGAACTGGAAGGTGAGTCTGGCTTTTCCCGATCTATTTAAGGAGGGGAATTTAGGGATGATTTCCGTGGGTCAGCCCCCCTACGCCGCCCGCATCAGCAACAATAACGATCTGCCGGACATCACCCCGGCCACCACCGACACGCCCTGGTTTGTGGAAAGTTTCTATGTCTTCCAAATTAACCCCAGTATTTCCCTAACGCCGGGGCTATGGGTGGGCATTAACCCCGCGAATGACCGGGCGCCCCTCTGGGTCTGGGCGCTCCGCACCAGTTACAAGTTTTAGGGATTCCGCCTGGGCGCTTCTCAGATGTATTGGTTGATCTGTTTGCCCTCATCCCCCAGCCCCTTCTCCCAACATGGGAGAAGGGGAGTCAAAGTCCCTCTCCCTCTTTGGGAGAGGGATTAGGGTAAGGGCTTGAAACGCACTAGTTACACAAACGAAATGATCCTATTCCGCCCCGCCCCTGGGAATCAGGGTGACATACTCCCGACGCTGACCGCTACGCGGTACAGCGAGGGCTTCTCTTCCGAGCCGAAGCCGGTTGAGCGTTTTTGAGTGAGGCGATGCCCAACCCCACTTTTTTAATCAAAATTGCCGAATTGGTATCCCTGTCTAGCTCTGTCCCACAATGGGGGCAGGAATGCCAACGGTCAGCCAATGTTTTAGGGACGTGCCCTAAGCAGTTTGAACAATGCTGAGATGTGCCCTTGGGGTTGACTTTGACAACTTTCTGCCCAGCTTTTTCGGCTTTGACAGAGAGAATGTCAATGAACTGACTCCAGCCAGCATCAGCAATGCTTTTATTCCGTCCAGACTGGGCCGCTTGCCCATTGGGGAGAAAGTTTCCACTTTCATCCTGCTTGGGCTTGACCCGTCTTGACATATTGCGGACAGTTAACTTCTCAACAAAAACCACTTCGGCTTTTCCGAGAAGTTTTTTGGCTGTTTCGTGATGAAACTGCCGACGTTGCCTAGCAATTTTTTGGTGTAGTCTCGCTAACTTGCGAAGCAATAGCTTCCTTGCTCGACTACCTTTTTTAGCCGCCGCAACTTTGCGTTGCAACCGGGCGAGTTTTTCCTCCGCCTTTCTGAAGTGATGGGGGATCGATTCAAACTCTCCTGTAGAATCAGCCAAAAACTTTTCTAATCCCAAGTCAATCCCAATCGAATTATCCCAAGACGGATCAATGTCGATTGTCATTTTAGGAATAGACTTGTCTTCAATGACAAGGGTAACGTACCATCCATCGGCTTTTTGTGTAACAACCGCCGTTTTGACATCAAACCCATCGGGAATAGGGCGATGGAGAACAATTTTGACTAGACCAATTTTGGGGAGTTTAATCTTGTTTCCATAAAGCCAATCGATAGACGCTTGAGGATAAGTAAAAGAACGATAACGCCCTTTCCCTTTATAGCGGGGCCTACCGCTTCTCTTTCCATTGCAATCCCCCTTTGTATATCGCTCAAAAGCTTTATCAACTCGCTTGACCATATCTTGAAGGACTTGGGAATGAATGTCAGCATACCAAGGCCGTTCTTTTTTTAGTGAAACAAGTGAGCTTTGTTGACTATAGCGATTGGGTTTGTCTTTGAGTAACGGAAGATGACAGATTAATGGGCATGAGTTGGCAGGGGAGCGATTTTCTTCCCACCATTGAAACCGTTCCGCCAGCATCCAGTTATACTGCAAACGCAACATATCTAGCCAGCGCATCATCTCGTTGCGCTGGTCAGCAGTCGGTAGTAGTCGGTATTGGTAGGAGAGCTTCATCTTGTCATCGATGCTTTCTTTAGTTTATTGTAACGCAATGAAGGTAATCGTTCACCTACGCTTCGCTCCGGCTCACACGCCTTTCATCCCATTGCTTCGACAACGCCCAGCAACCACTGCTCACCCTTGCGGGTAGAGCGCGGGACTTCCCGGCTTGTTGTTAAAATAGCTTAACTTAACGTTTTGCAACCCTGATTCCTGTGACTGTTGACCCGTCCTCCGATTTTGCTTTTGATTCCATCGACGCGGCGCTGGCGGAGATCAAGGCGGGGCGCTTAGTGGTGGTGGTGGATGACGAGAACCGAGAAAACGAAGGGGACGTCATTTGCGCGGCCCAATTTGCCACCCCAGATCTGATCAATTTTATGGCGGTGGAAGCTAGGGGTCTGATTTGTCTGGCCATGACCGGGGAGCGCCTCGACACCCTAGATCTGCCCCTGATGGTTTCCAAGAATACTGACAGCAACCAGACCGCCTTCACCGTCAGTATTGACGCCGTTCCCCGATTGGGGGTGACCACAGGGATTTCCGCCGAAGACAGGGCCCGCACGATTCAAATCGCCATTAACCCCGCCTCCCGTCCCGAGGATCTCTCCCGACCGGGCCATATTTTCCCCATCCGAGCCAGGGAGGGGGGGGTGCTAAAACGGGCTGGCCACACGGAGGCGGCGGTGGACTTAGCTCGTTTGGCCGGTCTCTATCCCGCGGGGGTGATCTGCGAAATTCAAAACCCCGACGGCTCCATGGCCCGCCTGCCTCAACTGGTGGAGTACGCTCGCCGGCACGGTTTAAAACTGATTAGCATCGCCGATCTGATCAGCTACCGTCTCCAACACGACGGCTTTGTGAAACGGGAAAGCATTTGCGAGTTTCCCAGTCAGTTCGGAACTTTCAAGCTCTACGCCTACCGTAATTTGTTGGATCAGACGGAGCATTTAGCCATTGTCAAAGGCGACCCGGCCCAATTTTCCCAGATCCCGGTCTTGGTGAGAATGCACTCTGAATGCTTAACCGGCGACGCCCTCGGCTCCCTGCGGTGCGATTGTCGAATGCAGTTGGAAGCGGCGCTGAAGATGTTGGAGAGTCAGGGTTTAGGGGTGGTGGTCTATCTGCGGCAGGAGGGGCGGGGCATTGGTTTGGTTAATAAACTTAAGGCCTACTCCCTTCAAGATTTGGGGCTAGACACGGTGGAAGCCAACGAGCGCCTCGGCTTTCCGGCGGATCTGCGGGACTACGGCATGGGCGCCCAGATGTTGAACGATCTGGGGGTCAAACAAATTCGGCTGATTACCAACAATCCGCGGAAAATCGCCGGGTTGAAGGGCTACGGGCTGGAGGTGGCGGAGCGGGTGCCCCTCCTGGTCGAAGCCAATGACTATAACTCCCACTATTTAGCTACCAAGGCGGAAAAATTGGGTCACTGGTTTCTACAAACCTTCCTGATTACCCTTGCCTTAACCTGTCGTCCCGGCTTAACCAGCCCCCAAGCTCGTTATGAGAAACTGGAAAAACTGCGCTATGCGCTTCGTTCCACCGGTCTGAGTTTGCAGGAAGAAGCCCGCCCCGTGGCGGTGGCCCTCTTTGGGGAAGCGGCGCTGATTGTTCACATCGGTCTGGAAAGCAAAACAGCGCCGGCGCCGCAATGGTATCAAGACCCGGTTAATCCTTACCGTCAAAGCTTGACCCGTTTAGTTGAAGACGTTTTGCTCTGGCCCGATTTAGAGCGCATAGAATTGCTTTGGGGCCAAGGGGACGACCCAATGACGGGCCTGCAAGTCACCCTCGAACGCCGTCCCTACGATCTCCAATCGGCACCCCAGGAACAGATTATTTACTGTTATTCCCTGAATTGAACTTGAGATTGGGACTGACCGGAGGACAAAACCGGCGGGTCGTTGACAAAAAAAGTTTGGGCCATTTTCACCCCGACGCCGTTAATGCGGGATTGCAACTGGTCTAAAAATTCATGGAGACCCTGGTCGATGATTTCTTCGATGGTGAGGTAGCTAAACTCGCTGTAGAGTTTCCCCAGGGCACGCTCGGCGCTGTTGCGCCAGAGTCCCTGGGGAGTTCCAGTGATGGCGTGGAGGGAGCGTTGAAAGCGCCCTAAACAGAAGTAAATCGAGCGGGGAAATTCGGGATTGAGAATCAAAAACTCCGCCACCTGGCTGGGGGTAATCCGGCGCTGGTCTTTCCGGTACATTTCGTAGGCGCTGGCGGATTTAAGGAGCGCGATCCACTCCAGTTGGTCGAGGGGAGTGCCCACCCATTTCACCGAAGGGAGCAGATAGTAATATTTGACGTCTAAAATGCGGGCGGTTTTATCGGCCCGTTCCTGGAAACGCCCCATTTGCCCAAAATGCCAGCCCTCGTTGTGGCTCATGGTGGCATCCATAATGCCGGCGAAGCGATGGCTCGCTAATTTCACCTGAGCAAAGAAGCCCGGCACGTTGCCGGGCGGCCCCTCCGCCGCCTGTTTTACGAAGAAATAAAATTGATTGACCTCCTCCCACATCTCCGAGGAAATAATTTCCCGCACCGAGCGGGCGTTTTCCCGGGCCATCTGGAGGCAGGAGAGGATGGAGTTGGAGTAATGGGCATCAAAGCTCAAAAACCGGATGACGTTGTCCTGGTTCGCTTCGCCGTAATGCGCTTGGAAAAAGGGCAGATCTCCGGTGGTCATCACCAGCGGCTCCCACTGTTGGTCAATATTCCGGGGCAAATCCAGTTGTAAGTGCAGATTGACATCTACAAAGCGGGCGATATTTTCCGCCCGTTCAATGTAACGGTTGAGCCAGTAAATGGAATCGGCGACGCGACTGAGCATAGGCCAGCAAGAATTTTTGAAAAACGTAACCCCCAGAGCGCACATTATTCTAGACCCCTGACCGGCAAACGGCGTCTCAGGACACAAATTTAGGGTTGCCTCGGAATAGTTTCAGGTTCCCCTCCCTCGGAGGGGTTAGGGGTGGGTTTAGTTCAGGGATCAGAACCCACCCCCCAGCCCCCTCCCAAGAGGGGGAGCAAGATTAGACTTTCCAATCTGGATGAGGTTTAACCGCCCAGCTCTAACTGACTCTCTACCATCATCTGTACTATTTCGGGCATGGTGTAGCGGGCCTGCCAGCCTAATTTTTCTCTCGCCTTGGTCGGGTTGGCTTTACTCATAGCGATATCCGTGGGACGGAGAAATTGGGCGCTGGTTTCTACATGGTC
>JBKCES010000081.1:0-9793 GCA_046304295.1 Cyanobacteriota bacterium
GTATTGAAGAATTTCCGTAAGAGTTAAGCCAAATTGAGTGGCTAGGTAAATGCCCAGAAAATTATTGATGGTGACAATGGCATCGGAAATCAGGTAAAAGCCGATCAAGAATTTGAGCAAGTGGGGACGTTGGGGTAAGGATTTTAACGTTTCCCACACTTGTCGATAGGATTGACGAATCAGGGGCAAACCCGTCTTCGGGGTTTGGCGCGGAAACCAGATCAAGGCGGGTAAACATAACGCCAAGACCCAGATTCCGGCAATCAAAAAAGCCGATCGCGACTCCGTTACCGTATTCAATCGCTCACTGCCTTGTACCGCCCGAAACAAGAAATAACAAATAATGCCCCCGATGTAACCCAATCCCCAGCCCCAGCCCGATAGCCGCCCCAGGGTTTTTTCGGTTCCCAAATCGGGCAAATAAGCGTCGTATAAACTGGTGGCCAATAAGTACCCCATTTGGGTGGCGGCAAAGGCCAAAACGCCCCAAAGCATTCCCCCCGCTTGCACGGTCATTAAGGCGAAACATCCCAGCCCGCAAAGTAGGGTCATGGCGATGAAGAGTCGATGGCGTAGGTTCCCCAGATCGGCGATGGCCCCTAGGAGGGGAGCCAGTAACCCGGAGAGCAGTAAGGTAAGAGAGACCAATAATCCCCATTGCCCATCGCAGTCCGCCCCGCCGCCACAGACCTGTTCCCGAAAAAAAATGGCGTAGGCGATGCCGGGAATCAGAAAAATATAGCCCGAACTGCCAATGTCGTACAAAATCCAAGCGATGATGGCCTTATTTCGGGCGGGGTCAGGGGTCATGTTTTCAGGGTTTCCGAAGGGGGATTCTCCTAACAGTGTCCTATAGTTTTGGCTCAACCGTCCAACCCCTCCAGCGCCGCCATGAGGCCAAAACGAGCTATTAAAGTCAATTTGTGCGCTGTGACCAGTTTGCGATTCCCTCTGGAACCCGTTATCCTAGTCCTAGTAAAAGTGCGTATCCCCAACTAGTGTGAATGCCTTCACCTCTGCTCGTTAATGGCTTAGATGCGTTTCTGCAAAGGTCGGAGATTGAAGCTTCTCCCGCCTGGGAATTTATCCAGGGGGAAGCCCAACAAAAACCCATGCCCACTTTGTTTCATTCCCGTCTGCAACGGAATTTGGTCAACGCCATCAATGGGCAAACCCGGGACTATGAAGCCATTCAGGAATTACGATGTCTTGTGCCGCCTTTTTCCCCTGTTCCCGATATTGCCGTGGTTAAGGGCGCCCGTCTGACGGATGAAGACGGGCCCTTGCTGGGAGCGCCGGACTGGTTAATTGAAATTCTTTCCCCGGATCAAAATATTCTCAATCTACAAACTAAAATCCTGCACTGCTTAACCCAAGGCTCTCAACTGGCTTGGTTGATTGATATTTACCGTCAACAAATCTGGGTTTGGCGTCGGGAAAGCTTGCCTTTGGTCTATTGCGGCTCAGACAACGTACCGACTTTGGAGAATCTTTTGACCTTAACCGTCAATGATGTGATTGCCATGACCCGACAACGTTAGCGATGGGGTAAAATTCACCCCTATGAGCGATTACCCCACCGCCGACTATGACAGTCCTTGGAAAGACGCCCTGTGCCGCTACTTTCCCGAGTTCATGGCGTTTTACTTCCCCGCCGCCCATCAACAAATCGACTGGAGCCAACCCCATGCTTTCCTAGAGCAGGAACTCCAGCAAATTGCGCAGGATGGCGAACTGGGCAAGCGCCGTCTGGATTGCCTAGCGCGAGTGGATACCTACGAAGCCGGGGAACGGTGGGTCTATGTCCATATAGAGATCCAGAGCCAGAGCGACACAGAATTTGCCGAGCGCCTGTTTACCTACAACTATCGACTCTACGACCGCTACCGTCGCCCCATCGCCACTTTGGCTATTTTGGCCGATGAGCGCCCCCGTTGGCGACCCCAGGAATTTTCCTATAGCCTCTTTGGTTGTCAGGTGGGGATTACTTTTCCGACGGTGAAACTACTGGATTACCGGCCCCAGTTAGACTCGTTATTAAACGACCCTAATCCCTTCGCCTTGGTGACCGCCGCCCATCTCCTCACCCAACAAACTCGTCAGAATCCAGAGGCGCGTTATGATGCCAAATGGCGGTTGGCTCGGTTACTATACGAAAGAAACTGGGATAAACAACGCATTATTGACCTATTCGCCGTCATTGACTCCCTCATGAAACTAGCTCCGGAACCCGAACGGCGCTTGTGGCAATCCATTGCGACCCTAGAGAGGAACCTACAAATGCCCTATGTAACTTCGGTGGAACGTTTTGGTATCGAAAAAGGACTTCAGCAAGGACGACAGGAGGGACGGCAGGAAGGACGGCAGGAAGGACGACAGGAAGGACGGCAGGAAGGACGACAGGAAGGGGAAGCCCTTCTTCTACAGCGCCTCTTAACCCAAAAATTCGGCGCTTTACCCCCAGAGATTGAAGCGCAATTAACCTCGGCGTCGCTCCCCCAGTTAGAAGCCTGGGGAGATCGGTTGTTGGGAGCAGACAGTTTAGAGCAGGTGTTTTTAGACTAAAGCTAACCTCGACTTTCTCGGCGTAAAGTCTGAAAAATAACCCACCCCTTAATCCCCTCCAAGGAGGGGAACATGAAATCAATCCTTCCTTGGGGAAGGTGCCCGCAGGGCGGAAGGGGTCAAATCCTAGGCGTCAGTCAGCCCACCTCTAACCCCTCCCAAGAGGGGAACTGGATTTCCCCCCTTTCCAAGGGAGACTAGGGGGGATAAATCGTTTTCCCATTTGAGGGTCATTTTTTCAAGGTTTCCGAAGGGGATTCTCCAAACAGCGCCTTATAGTCCTGGCTAAATCGTCCAGCGTGCCAAAAGCCAAATTCCTGCATCAGGGTAACCAGCTTGGTTTGGGGCGGTGCCGATTTTAGGACTCTGCGGACAGCGTGGAGGCGCAAAATTTTGAGATAGGCTAAAGGACTCATCCCGACCATTTCCTGAAAACCATAGGTTAAGGGGCTTTTGCTAACGTAAAACCGTTCACCGAGTTCTTGGAGGGTGATGGGATGGTGCAGATGGTTTAGTAGATAGGCTTCTATCTTTAGCACCATGGGCGAGCGCCGAAGAAAGGGAGGCGGTTTTTGTTTGGGCTTACCGCTGGGGGGAATGGCTTGAATCAGCAGGGGTAAATAGTCTTCTAATAGGAGCCGGTGAATGGCGGCGTGATCCAGCAAGGTATCTTGGGTTTTCACGAGGCCATAGAGTTCCCGCAAGTAATCCTGAACCGGGCCAAAGGTGATGGGGTTTTGAATATAATTTTGGGCAAAAAAGCGGGAATCGAGGTCAATTCGCCCCATCAGTCTGGCATAGCTTTCAAATACTGCCCGCCGAATTGTTAAGGTTCCCATCAAGGTCTTTTTCGGCAAAACCAAATCAATGCCCCGATCTGCGTCAAACCCATAGAGAGTATCCGGTGTCAAGGAAAACCCATGGGAAATGTATTTACCCTCTAGAGGCGACAGAATAAATTCAAACGTCAGAGAATCAGACGCTTTATCCCCCAGAATGCGGAGCGGCGTGTCAATGGAGCGAAATTCAAAGACGCCTTCATTGAGGGTGATGCGGCTAATTTTACAGTTCAACCGTCCCCGATTTAACTGGATAACCTGAAAGTTTTGCTGTTGGCTATAGGCCGCTTTCAAGGCGTCAACGGTGGCAAAGCGTTTTTTGACAATGAGGGGATTGGACATCAACGGCGCTGGCAAGAACCGAGTTTACATGGGGTTTAACCCCCCTAACAACTCTCAGGAGTTACCCACCCCTTAATCCCCTCCAAGGAGGGGAAAATAAGCGATCCTTCCTTGGGGAAGGTGCCCGCCGGTGGTACACCGAGCGAGTCGAGGTGGCGGAAGGGGTAAAAATCTGGAACTGCTACACCCAGACTTGTCCTGATTTCTAAGCCACTATCCGACCAAACCAGCGCCGTTTTGGCGTTTTGCTCAAAAACAAGGAATATTCGGATAGAGCATTCCTCAGAGATCGCCGAAAATAAGCGTCAGCTATCTTTGGCGACTTTCCCCGCCAAAGCAACCGCCAGCCCTTATCCCTATCTCATGGAATGATGAAAACAAAAAACCTGCTTCTCTTAGCGGCGCTGACCACCGCGACCCTATCCCTCCCCAATCCTGCCCAGGCGCTCCAGTGGAATTTCTCCTATTCAGGAAGCAATGATGATGGGGAGGTTGGTACCTTTAGTGGGACTTTGACTACCCAGGAAGATGTTCTCGTGCAAGGTAATACCTACACTGTTATTGGTTCAACTGGAAACGTTACATATACTGATGTAGGAGGGCTTGATGAACCGGCCACTGCCACTGGTACCTTCAAATGGGATGGCACCAATATACTCCTCAATTTCGAGGGAATTTCATTCCTGTTGCCAAGCGACACCAGCGTTGTATTGTCCCGTATCTATTCTTCGACCTCTTTCAGTACCGACGACTACTCAGCAACGAATTTTTGGATTACCATTCCTACAGCTAATCCGCTCAACCAAGACTTAAAGAACAACGTTGTCACTACGCTAGGTCCTGCTACCCCTGTACCCATCGAATCCGACGCCCTGCCCATTGTGGGTGCGGCTGCCTTTATGGCCGATGGCATCTGGTACAAGCGCCGTCGTGCCCAGGCCAAAGCTAACCTAGACTTTCTCGGCGTAGCGTCTGAAAAATAACCCACCCCTAGGCGCTCCAAGGAGGGGAACCGGATTTCCCCCCTTTCAAATGGGGGCTAGGGGGGATAAAACCCACAGTCGGCGCCGGCGTTAAAATCAAGGAGTACTAACCTCAGACACGGCGCTGATGACTACCACCACCCCCGACGAAGTTTGGCAACTCCTGCGCGAACTCATCCAATCCCAACAAGAAACGGATCGCAAGTTCCAAGAAACGGATCGCCAAATTCAGGAAACTAACCGACAGCTCAAGGAAACTGACCGACAGGTTAAAGAACTCGGTAAACAAATTGGCGGTTTAGGGAAAAAATTTGGCAGTTTTACCGAAGGATTAGCCCTGCCTTCCATGGAAACCCTATTGCGGGAACGGTTTGGCATGGAAATTATTAGCCCCAGCGTCCGAGCCAGTAAAAATGGTCAACACTTAGAAATTGATGTTCTCGCCTATGCCAATGGGGATGTTAACGCGGCTTATGTTGTGGAAGTCAAAAGCCATGTCCGAGAAGAAGCAATTGATCAGCTAAAAACCATCCTCGAACGATTTCGTTACTTTTTCCCCGAACATCAAAACAAAACCCTATATGGTATTCTCGCCGGAGTTGATTTGTCCGCCGAACTACGGGAAAAAATCCTCCAAGCCGGATTTTATGTCGCTCGCATCCACGATTCAGTCTTTGAACTGGATACTCCCGCCGCCTTTCAACCCCAAATCTTTTGACCACGCTCGACCTACCGGCGCTGACAATTGAAACCCACAGAATTAAGGGGAGATTCACCACCCCGCCCCTTCGGGGCACCCCTCCAAAGGAGAGGAACCCTCAAGTTAATTTATCAGAGCTTAATTCCTCTCCCCTAGAGGCTACCGTGTATACACAAGCGCCGAGATCCCCCTTAACCCCCCTTTTCAAGGGGGGAACCGGCCTTCAAAGTCCCCCTTGCAAAGGGGGATTTAGGGGCATAAACCCCGCGAGAGGGAGTTGAGCCAGAATCCAGTTCCCCTCCTTGGAGGGGTTAGGGACTTCGGCAGGCTCAGTCGAACAGTGGGTCTGAATCCTTGGCTCTCCAACCCCCTTTATTCCTAGTGTTTTGCCTCAAAAGCGCCGGATTGTGCGTTAGGATTAGAGCCTTGATTCCTTGGCGGGAGCCGCTAGCTCATGAGTCCCCTCATCCTGAACCTGGACGCTCTGCAATTATCCGACCGCGAGTTTTATCAACTCTGTCAACAGAACCGAGACCTCCGGTTTGAGCGCAGTCGTCAAGGAGAGTTAATTATTATGCCCCCCACCGGCGGAGAAACCGGGAATCGTAATCTGGAAATCGCCTATCAGCTTCAAGCCTGGAGCCGCGGTAATGGATTAGGCGTCGCCTTTGATTCCTCCACCGGCTTTAAACTGCCCAACGGCGCCGATAAATCCCCCGACGCGGCTTGGATTCCCCTAGAGAAATGGACGGCGCTGAGCGGCCCTGAACAACAAGGGTTTGTGCCCTTGTGCCCCGATTTTGTGATTGAACTGCGCTCCCCCAGCGATAATTTAAAGACCTTACAGGAGAAAATGGCGGAGTATCGAGATAACGGCACCCGTTTAGGCTGGCTGATTAATCGCCAAAGCCGGGAAGTCGAAATCTATCGTCAGGGTCAGGCGCCGGAAATGGTGCACAATCCCAGCTTTCTCTCAGGGGAAGCGGTTTTACCGGGGTTCACCCTCGATTTAACTCCCATTTGGTGATCCTGATCCCACATTCGGCGAGTTGGCAGAAATTCAAGACAAATCTCATTTGGCTAGGGGGAATCGAGAGCCAGATTGAGCTTCAAGTCTCGTTAGCTTGAGACTCTACCCTTGCCATGCGACTCAATTCAAAAGTATTGTCTTCCCTCTTAGGCAACCCGCCGAATGTTGGTAAAGACTCAGTTTTGGGGTTTATCTCCCTAAATTCCCCTTTGTAAGGGCTTGCAAAGGGGGGCTAGGGGAGTAACACTAAGGAGCTGATCTCCGCCAAAACGTTCTCTTCGGCTACGCTCAGAGAACGCTACAATGGCTACGCTTAGGGAACGGAAGGGAACAACCTCGATGCCCTACGCTGGCGATATAATGACTTCAATCTTTAGATAGCGCTCCTTGCTCCACCGCCGTGAAAACTGACTACGAAGCGATCATCGGGTTGGAAACCCACTGTCAACTTAACACCGCCAGTAAAATTTTTTGCGGTTGCTCCACCCATTTTGATAGCCCTCCCAATACCAACGTTTGCCCTGTTTGCCTCGGCTATCCCGGCGTTTTACCTGTCCTGAACGAAGCGGTGTTGGCCGCGGCGGTGAAGTTGGGGCTGGCGCTGGATGGGGAAATTGCCCCCTATAGCAAGTTTGACCGCAAGCAATATTTTTACCCCGACCTGCCTAAAAATTACCAAATTTCTCAGTACGACCTGCCCATTGTGGAGCATGGGAAATTGGAAATTGAACTCGTTGATAAGAAAACCAAGGCCGTCAGCCGCAAGACCATCGGCATCACCCGTCTGCACATGGAGGAAGACGCCGGCAAACTCGTCCACGCCGGGAGCGACCGCCTAGCGGGTTCCACCCATTCCCTAGTGGACTTTAACCGCACGGGGGTGCCCTTGTTGGAAATTGTCTCCGAGCCGGATCTGCGCTCGGGACAGGAGGCGGCGGAATACGCCCAATCCCTGCGGCAGTTAGTCCGTTACCTCGGCGTCAGCGACGGCAATATGCAGGAAGGCTCACTCCGGTGCGATGTCAATATTTCTGTGCGTCCTCGGGGGCAAAAGGAGTTTGGCGTCAAGGTGGAGATCAAAAATATGAACTCCTTCAGCGCCATTCAAAGGGCCATTGAGCACGAAATTGAGCGCCAAATCGAGGCCCTGGAAAACGGGGAAGCCATTGTCCAGGAAACCCGCCTCTGGGAGGAGGGCAGTCAGCGCACCATCAGTATGCGCAAAAAAGAAGGCTCCAGCGATTACCGCTACTTCCCGGAGCCCGATTTACCGCCCCTAGAGGTGACAGAAGCTCAGAAAGAAGCCTGGCGGGCGGAGTTGCCGGAACTACCCGCACCGAAACGGCGGCGCTACGAAGCGGAATTTGGTCTCTCGCCCTACGACGCACGGGTATTAACGGAAGACCGGGAGGTGGCAGAGTACTTTGAAGAAGCCGCCTCTGCCGGCGCTAGCGCCAAGTTATTGGCCAACTGGATTACCCAGGACATCGCCGCCTATCTGAACGCCCAGAAATTAACCATTACGGAACTGCCCCTGCAACCGGTGCAATTAGCGGAATTAGTGGCCCTGATCGAAAGCGGCGCCATTAGCGGCAAAATCGCCAAGGAAATTCTGCCGGAACTGTTAGAAAAGGGCGGCTCTCCCCAAAAACTGGTAGAAGCCAAGGGCATGACCCAACTCTCCGATCCGGCGGCGCTGGCGGAGGTCATTGCCGGAGTAATTGCGGCCCATCCCAAGGAACTGGAAAAATTCCGGAGCGGCAAGGGCAATATGAAGGGCTTTTTTGTGGGTCAGGTGATGAAACAAACCGGCGGCCGGGCCGATCCCAAGTTGACCAATCAGTTGTTGGATCAGCAGTTGGCGGCGCTTTAACCTCCTCTCCTGGGCTTTTCGGTGCTGACGATGACAGCGCCGATTCATGCTCCTCAAATCCGCAACTGGATTTCCCGTTTGCTAAAGGGCAGATCTTGATTAATGGCGTCGATTTCCGCCTGCTCCATCTCGTTAATTTCTTCGATGTAGTGGTTTAAAATCTGCGCCATCCGCGGCGAGTAGAAGCGGTGAAGGCTATAGTTCGCCGTGGCGGGGAAACCCCGGCGCCGTTTATGGCGGCCCCCGGCGCCGGGATCGAACATTTGGATGTTTTGCTCAATGGCCCACTGGATGGGGCGATAATAGCAGGCTTCAAAGTGGAGGCAATCATACTCCTGTAAACTGCCCCAGTAGCGCCCGTAGAGGTTCCCGCCTTTGCGTAAACAGAAAGAAAGCCCCGCGGGATGCTGGTCGTCGCTTTCGGCGTAGGCCACCACCAGCGCCACCCGCTGGCGGTAGTTGGGATAGAGTTGTTCAAAAAACTTGCGGGTTAGATATTTACTGCCCCAGTAAAACTTATCGCAGGTGCTACTGTAAAACCGATAAATCAGGGGAAAAAGGTGATGGGGAATGTCCTCCCCCGCCAAGACTTGTACGTTTAACCCCGCCTGCTCTACCGCCTTCCGTTCCCGGCGAATATTGCGGCGCTGGTTGGCGTTAAAGACCTGTAGATAATCCTCAAAGGTTTGGAAACCCTGATTACGCCAGATGTAGCTGTGGTGGAGCCAGGGGGTAAAGCCCAAAGCCTCCATCTCCCGGCGCCAAGAAGGATCGGCAAAGAGAAAATGACAGCCGGATAACCCCAGGTTTTGACACTGGGCGTCAATGGCTTGAACCATAAGGTTTAAAATCCCCCGGCGCTCTGCCTGGGGAGAAATTAAAAATTGGTAGCCCTCCGCCGGGGTCATGGGGGTCATCCCCAGTAATTTGGGATAGTAGTTAATCCCTAGACGATGGGCTAGATCCGCCCATTGGTGGTCAAAGACAAACTCCCCGTAACTGTGGCTTTTAAGATACAAAGGAGCGGCGCCGACCAACTCCCGGCCCTGCCAGACCGTCAAATGACAAGGTTGCCAGCCGGTGTTGCGTCCCACGCTCCCGGAGGTTTCCAAATTCCGCAACCACTCCCATTCCAAAAAGGGCGTTTCTAGGGGCAAAGCCAAGGCGTCCCATTGGATTTGGGGAATTTCCCCGAGATTTGCGTGCCAATTAACTCGGTATTGCGGAGACATTACTCTAATTTTTGTAAATTACCCTGTCTGACCCAGCCCTCCTGTTCGCCGGAAGTGCGGATCTTGACCCATTCCCCATTACTTTCTAGCACAATCACTTCTTCGTTGTAGCCGACGCCCCCCACGCGTCCCGAATCCCGGCCGGGGCCGGAGCGAAGGCTCAAGCCTTCGCCCCAAATCACTTTGGCTTTGTAGGCGTTGGGAGGAAGGGTAGGGCTAGGGCTGGGGG
>JBKCES010000082.1:0-7942 GCA_046304295.1 Cyanobacteriota bacterium
CGAGTGAGGGACAAATAAGATAGCTAAAACCCTTGTCCAGTAACGACTTTAGCGTTCTCATAAGTCTCAGTACCGCTATAAACCCTCTCCGACTAGCTTTGAGTAGACCAAGGTCTTCACGGCTCATCTGTAAATGCTATAGATTGAAACACGGTGCTAGAGAGTCCTTACACCAGCGGCACTAGCCTTTGGGGATTAAAGCAACTTACATGTCTTAATTTGAGAATAATCAAACTTGACAATCATTTTAATCATGCGCTAGATTAAACAGATATCCTAAACTGTCATGTTGACTGCAGATAGATTATTAGTTTCAACTAAATTTTCTTACTGGTAAATTAAGAAAATATAATCATTAAAAATCATGAAAACTATAGCAGTCTTAAATGGGCGGTGAACACAATCCACTGTTTATCCTCTCCAACTCTTCTGGAAAATGGGGAAGCTGAAAAATGAAACTTTTTTGGGCTAATTTGGGTAAGTTTTTTCACAAAAATCCCTGGACAGTTGTCAATCTTGGGATCATTCTTGGTGTCATCCTAGCGGTCATCTTCGGCCCCTGGCTCTATCCCGTTTCCCTAGACCAGATTGACTTTGCCCAAAGTCTAACACCCCCTAGTCCCAGTCATTGGTTCGGCACTAACGATTTAGGACAAGACCAACTGGCCCGATTGTTAACCGGAGGACGGGTTTCCCTAGCGGTGGGCTTTTCCGCCATGCTGCTTTCCCTGACCCTGGGGACGGTGGTGGGTCTCAGCGCCGGTTTTTTTGGCGGCTGGCTGGATCTGGTCTTGATGCGGCTGACGGAGTTATTCCAAGCTCTGCCCCAACTCCCCTTAGTTTTACTGGTGGTTTATCTCTTCAAGGAACCCCTCGCGGCCCTAGTTTCTCCCCAATGGGGCGTTTTCATCCTCGTAGTGGGGGTAATTGGCGGTTTAAATTGGATGACCCTAGCTCGTTTGGTGAGGGCCCAGTCTTTAAAACTGCGGGAGATGGAATTTATGCAAGCGGCCCAGACTCTCGGCGCCGGGCCGGGGCGGTTGATTCTTTTTCACCTTCTCCCCAATGTTCTAGACACGCTGATTGTGGCCGCCACTCTGGCGGTGGGCAACGCCATCATTACCGAATCTACGCTCAGTTTTCTGGGTCTGGGGTTTCCCCCCGACGCACCCACTTGGGGACAAATGCTTTACACCGCTAAGGATTACCTAGCCACGGCACCCTATTTGGCGTTTTTTCCGGGTCTGGCCATTTTCCTGACAGTTTTGAGTATTAATAGCCTAGGGGATAGTCTCCGGGACGCGCTCTGGCGCCGTTAAGACTTCTCACTTGCCTATGGCTCGACAATCCCGAATCCAGAGACGGACGGCCTCGGCGAGGTCGCTGTCGTTCAAAAATCGGGGCGGTTCCGGGACAGGATCCGTTTTCGTGGCGTCCAATTGTCCGTAGAGGAGCGCCAATTGCCAGCCCCCTTGGGTTTCTACCCAAAAGGAACGGTAAAAATTTTGGCGAGAGGTTAAGCCTGCCTCGTCGTAGTGGCGCTCTAGGGTGGTGAAAAAAACCTGACGGGTCGTATCCAGCGCCTGGGGAGGAAATTGCCGTTGGGGTAGGGGCGCCGGACTAAAATCCGCTTCTCCGGCGATTAACAAATAGGTCGCCAAGGGTTCCGCTCCTAAACGGCGCTGGGCCACCCGGTTGACGTAACTGGGCAAATCCGCTAGCAGGGGGGGAATCAGGTCGGTTAACTCTCCAGGACAAGCGCCGAAGACCGGGTGAGTCGTTCCCAGCCACAGGCAAGGGAGTAACAGCACCGCTTTGATTGTTTGGCTTAACTCCTTCACGGCGCCGTCTCTCCTCCATTGTCCAGATCAACGCCCAGTCTCTGTAGGCGCTCCATTAAGCGCACTTTTTCTCGGCGCTCTAGGGCTAACTCTAGTTCCATCTGGGTTAACCGCTCTTCCAATTGTCCGATTAACTGTTCCGGCAGGGGATAGGGTTGGCCCCTCTCGTCGTGCCAAGCCAACCATTCTCGCCAAATCCCCCCTAGTTCTCCCTCCGCTCGCCCGATGCCTAGGCCAATTTCGGGAATCCAGAACGGCTCCTGGGGTTGTCGCTGATAGCGCCGACTCTCCGAGTCCAGTTGATAAACCTCAAAGGGATCTCGCTGATCCCGGCGGTAATATTCGGGATTGTAGATGACATAATATTTCACCCCTAGGCGGGCGTATTTCTCCATCTTTTCTCCATATTCCTGACCGTAGGTTCTAGAGATAAACTCTAGCACCAGCAAAGGCGGAATTTCCTGCTCTTCCTGAAGCACGTAACTGAGGCGCCCCCGTCCCTCCCGTTTGTGGCGCTGGACGCCGACACTCAAAAAACCGTCCGGGATGACCGCGGGCGCGCTTCGTCTTTGCCCGTCCCGGTCGTAGATCCCCATATCGACGCCAAAGAACCAATCCTCCCGGCGCTTCCAGATTTGTTCTAGAACCGCCAAGAGCCAGTTGGGAATGGTGTTCTGATTTTCGTTATCCACGGGAGTGTCGTCGGAGTCCGGCAGTTCCTCTGAGGTGGGCAGTTGGCTATCGAGATCGAGTAAACGCGGTTCCATGACGTAACTTCCCGCTGGCTGTTAGCTCTTTTCATCATCAGCGCCATTATAGTCGAAGCGCCCAAGGCCTCCGGGGTTGCCCATCCCCGATAATGGATTGCGATTCACCGCTCTCTCAACCTTTCTCCATGACTGACCTACCGATGGCGTCCATGCGCGCCCAACTTCATCCCCTCATGGGGCGTCTAGCCGCGGCCATCCTTCGGGGCTGGCGGGATAGCTTAACCCTGAGCGCCTACGACCTCCCGGAGGATTTGGGCTATGTGGAAGGGCGCCTGGAGGGCGAAAAACTGACCATCGAAAATTGCTGTTACCAAACGCCCCAATTCCGCAAACTCCACCTCGAACTGGCCAAAGTGGGCAAAAGCTTAGATATTCTCCACTGTGTCATGTTTCCCCACCCCGAGTTTGGGTTGCCCCTCTTTGGTTGCGATTTAGTGGCGGGCCCGGCGGGAGTCAGCGCCGCCATCGCCGATCTGTCTCCCACTCTCCCGGAGGGTCAACTGCCGCTCCCTTACCGCAAAACCTTGGATCGACTGACTCCCGTCGCCTTTCAGGAAGCTCGGGAACTACCGCCCTGGGGAGATATTTTTTCCGAATATTGTCTCTTCATTCGTCCCCGGAGTGCCGAGGAGGAAGACCGATTTCTGGCTCGGGTGGAGGATTTTTTGACGCTCCATTGCCAACAGGCCAATCTGGCCCAACCCTTGGGAGAGGCGGAAACGGAGCACCATCGTCTCGGTTTGGCAAACTACTGCCGCCAACAGCGCCAAAACGATAAAACCCGCCGGGTGTTGGAGAAAGCCTTCGGCGCCGCTTGGGCGGAGCGTTATATGACTCAGGTGCTCTTCGACGATTAACCGCTTTGACGCAGTCCCCGTTTTAAGTCCTGTCTGCCCCTGGGGCAAAAATCGGCAACAGAACCTGAAATTCGCTCCCCCGTCCCGGATGGCTATTGACTCGGATAGCGCCGCGGCGGCGCTGGAGAATGCGTTGGCTGATGGTTAATCCCAAACCGGCGCCGGGTTCTGTTTCCCCTAAGGCGCGGCGGCCCCGATAAAAGCGATTAAAGACCTTGGGAATATCGCTCATTTCTATGCCCACGCCGGTGTCCGTTACCCGTAGCTCCACGCGTTTCCCCTGAAGCGCCCCCCAGACGTGAACCTTGCCCTGGGGCGGGGTAAATTTCAAACTGTTGTGGAGCAAATGTTGGAGCAAAGTCCGTAACTCCGGCGCCGAGATGGCAACCGGCGGCAACTGGGCGGGGACGGTGTAACCCAGGGAAAGGCCCCGTTCCTCCGCCAGGGGTTGATAAGTGCTGACGACGCCGGGGACACAATCTTCGAGGTAAACGCCCTGACTTAAGGTTTCCGGGGGATCCTCGGTGCTCAACAGTTCCTGAATCCCTTGAAAAAGGGCGTTTTGGCGATTACACTCCCGCTGTAGAGCCTGGAGATAACGCTGGCGCTGTTCCCGTTTGTTCTGCATCGTCTCCAACAGTCGCAGGGCCGTTTTCATATTTGTGTGGGGCAGGCGCAACACCTGTATAACCCCCCAAAGCCATTGCTGGGAATCCCTCTGGGGCGGGGGGGCGGCACCGGTGGTTAACGCGAAAGGGAGATAGTCCCGCAAGAGCGCCGAGACCCAATCGACGGGGAGCGAAAAAGACCGATTTTCGGGCTGATTAACGACAGCCTCGGGGGTCTGGTCGCTCACGGTCAGATCTCCCTGAAGGGTTTCTAGGAGACGGTTGACCACCTGGGGGTCAAAGCTGAGAGCTAAGCGCCAATCAACCCCGGCGCTGTAGCCCTGACCGGGAGGAGTCTGGGCCACCCACACCAGTTGAAGTTGGGGGGCGGAGACCAGGAAAAAAAACTCCCGCTCTAGGTGGTGATTGATCTCCAATAGCAGATGACAATAGCCGTCGCCGGGGAGCGCCGGGGGCTTGGGCCAACTGCCATCAAAGAGTCGAGTCAACGCGCCCTGTTGGAGGGCGGTTCCGAGGGTTCCCCAGGCGGTGGTAAAGGGGGGAAGCTTCACCCAGCAGACGGCGCCGAGACGATGGCGGGTTAAAAAGTCCAGGGTGCCCTGGAGCAGGGCGTCAAACAGTGCCGCCGAACCGTTGAGGTCTAGACCGGAGGCCTCTCGCTCCTGAAGAACGGCGAACAGGGAAAAATCGAGGCCGGGGTTCGGTGTCATGGTTCAGAAACTAGGCTGGTTTAATGCCGTAGAGAAGGAGAGTAAAGAGAGGAGTGAGGAGGGAAAGAATGACAGTTAAGGGCGCGCCAACCCGGGTGAAATCATAGAATTTGTAGCCGCCGGGGCCATAGACCATGGTATTGGTTTGGTAGCCGATGGGGGTCATATAACTATTGGAGGCGGCGAAGGTGACCACGAACATAAAGGCGAAGGGGTTGAGGCTCAGGGTTTTAGCCACTTCCACCGCAATGGGAAGCATCAAAACCACCGTGGCGTTATTGGATAGAATCTCCGTTAGCAACGCCGTGGCCAAATAAAACAAGAATAGAAGCCAATAGCCGGAGAGGTTGCCCCCGAGAGTGACTAACCCTTGGGCCAGCCATTCCGTGGTGCCGGAATTGGCCATCGCAGTTCCGAGGGGGATTAACCCCGCTAGCAAAAAAATAATATCCCAACGGACAGCGCCATAAATTTCCCCTGGTTTGAGACAACCGCTGATAATCATCGCTAAGACACCGATTAAACTGGTGACTAAGATGGGCATCCAATCAAAGGCCGCTACTAGGATAACCCCAACGACAATGGCCAGCGCCGTCCAGGCTTTATCCAGCCTTAAATTCTCTAGGCTTTTTTCCTCTAAAACTAACAATTCTCGGGTGGTTTGCAAACCCAAAAAACTTTCCTTCGGCCCCTGAACCAGAAGCAGATCGCCGAATTTAAGTTGGACTTTGCCTAGGCGCTCCCGGATCAACTCCTCCCCCCGACGGATGGCCAATACAGTGCCGTTGTAGCGTTGGCGAAAGCGAATGTCCTTTAAAGTGGAGCCGATTAAGCGGGAGTTGGAGAGAATTAAAACCTCGGCGATTTTTTCTTCCCCCGCCTCCAAAGGTTCCACTAAATCCGGTGCTGGTTGGCTCGCCTGGTTAAATTTGACATCCGCTAAAATCTCCACCCCCCGTTCGTCCCGCACCTTGAGCAAATCGTCCCTCGCACCCCGCACCAGTAAAATATCTCCCACCGTCAGCACCTTATCCGCTAGGGGTTGGGGAAAGTGGGTGTCGTTGTGGATAATTTCTAGAATATCAATATCAAATTTACGCTGAATGCCGCTTTCCCTTAAGGTTTGGCCAATAAGACTGGAACGGGGCGGAATAATCACCTCGCTGACGTAATCCTTGAGGAAATAATCGTCCGCGACCCGGCCCGTAACGGCGGGTTTACGGTCCGGCAATAATTTCGGCGCTAGGAGGGCGATGTAGGTTAAACCAATGGCAAAGGTGATTAACCCTAGGGGCGTAAATTGAAAAAGACTAAATTCCTGCCCGACTAATTTTTTTGATAAGCCGCTAGCCAGAATATTAGTCGACGTCCCAATCACCGTAATCATCCCCCCCAGCACCGTGGCGTAGGAAAGGGGAATAAGTAACTTGGAGACGGATACTTGGCGCTGTTTGGCCCACTCCTCAATAATGGGCAAGAAAATAGCCACCACTGCGGTATTGTTGATAAAAGCCGAAATCGGCCCTACAACCAAACCCATCAAAAAAATCTGCTGAGTCGTATTCTTCCCGCCCCACTTAACCATGAAATCCCTAGCGATTTGGATAATACCGGTGCGGGTAATGCCATAGCTGAGAATAAACATGGCCATGACGGTAATGGTGGCGGAATTGCTAAAGCCCGCAATCCCTTCTTCGGGAGTCACTAAACCTAGAACAATTAAAACAACGGTCACTAAGATCGCCGTGGTATCAATGGGCAACCACTCGACGATAAATAAAAACAACGCGCCGGCAATCACCAGAAGTGTCAATAAAATTTGATGATCAGCCAGCCAATCCTGCGCAAAGGCCATAGGGTATCCTGTCCAAGCAATAGAAGAGGATATTATACCCTAGCCGATCAAGCGCCGTATCCTTCCACAAAACGAGTAAAAATTTCTACCCCCAAGGGCAACACCGATTCGTCAAAATTAAAACGGGGGTGGTGGTGGGGAAAATCCAAACCCAGTGCCGGATTAGCGGCCCCGAGGAAGAAATAGCATCCCGGGCGAGCTTCTAGGAAAAAAGACATATCTTCTCCCCCCATAGTTTGACAGTGGGGAATCAGCGCCTCCTGTCCTAAAACCCGCTGGGCGATGACGCCGATTTTGTGGGCAATCCCCTCGTTGTTGATCACCGGCGGGTAAAGGCGCCAGTAATTTAACTCATAGTCGGCGCCCTGGGCTTGACAAAGGCCCTGAATCACCGACTCTAGGCGTCTGCCAAAGTACCCTTCCAAGCTGGGGTCAAAGTAGCGCACCGTCCCCCGCAGACGGGCGGAATCGGCAATCACATTTAAGGCGCTACCGCTGTGAAATTCCCCCACTGTCACCACCGCAGCTTTGAGGGGATCGACGTTGCGGGCCACGATGCCTTGCAAAGCCGTCACCACTTGAGCGCCGAGCACCACCGCGTCCACCGTTTGGTGGGGCATGGCTCCGTGGCCCCCTTTCCCCAGCAAGGTACAGTGAAAACACTCCACTGCCGCCATCAAGGGGCCGGGGCAAACTCCCACCGTTCCCGCCGGTAGGTTATTCCAGAGGTGCAAACCCACAATAGCTTCCACCCGAGGATTTTCCAAAACCCCCGCCTCGATCATCGGTTTAGCGCCGCCGGGGCTTTCCTCCGCCGGTTGGAAAATAAACTTGACCCGACCCCGCCAGGTCTCAGGATGCTGAGCTAGATACTGCGCCGTCCCCAGGGCAATAGCCGCATGGCCATCGTGGCCGCAGGCGTGCATAGCGCCGGGAATTTGAGAGCGGTACTCCACCTCGTTCAACTCCGTTACCGGCAGGGCATCGATATCGGCCCGGATCGCCAGAACCGGCCCCGGCTTGCCGCTATCCACCAGAGCCACAATCCCCGTCTCCGCAATCCCGGTTTGATGGGCAATGCCCATACCCGTCAACGTTTGGGAAATAAACTCCGCCGTGCGGCGCTCCTGGAATCCCAACTCCGGCATTTGGTGCAACTGTCGGCGCCAATAGATCAACTGGGGCAAGAGACTCCGCAGTTCCAAGCGAATCTGGTCGGTTTTAAAGGGAGCGGGAGTGGGCAGAGTAGAAAGCATCTTGTTTCAGTTATCAGTGAGCAG
>JBKCES010000083.1:0-30495 GCA_046304295.1 Cyanobacteriota bacterium
TTAAGAACGTGTCATCGATTTTGCAAAAATTTCAAAATGATGAAGTCTATATTCGAGCTTTTTGCTAAAGTCAGACTATACACAGTTCCTAATCTGACAAAGTATAATGCTTTTTCATGTCTCGTTTGAAAATGCTATAGCCTGTGAAACACCTTGTTTTGGGTCATGCTTGATTTCCCAATTTGAGAAATCTGAGGTTCTTATAAACGGGATTGTTCCAGTTCCATAGGCCATCTTGCCGATTTCATCGCCGGTATGGTATTCAAGAAACCCAGTTTCCCGCAATTTTAAAATAGATGTCAGCTCACATGTATTGCACAGGTTGTTTAATTCTTGCTTAATAGTAACGTCATAATATTTTGGCAGGTAAATACTGCTGACAATATCTTTAGAGCTTTGCCAAAAACTTGTGAAGGCCCCAAATTCAGCCGTCAAGGTCTCATGTGTTAGGGTTTCAATCAATGTATCGTTATCAAGTTTTGCAAAGTCTTCAAGAGGTGTTGCAGAACCAGAAAGCAGGCTTTCCTCAATAAGCTTTGGACATTGCTTTATAAACGCTTTGCCACGGACACGTGACAGCAGAGCTTTCTCCGTGCTTTCAATCAAAACCTTGAGCGTTTCTTTACATTTGGGTATTGGAATTATAATGTCATAGAACCGGTTTCCAATCGTATCAATAATATCGGCACAGAACTGAAACGACCGGATTTGTTGTTGCACAAAATCACAGTTAAGCGCCAAGAACAGAATAATAGGATGAATTACTTCCCTGTCATTGACGCGAATCTTTAAAATGTGCGACTGATACAATAGTTCTTTATCAATATTGGTAATGAAGCAGTTCACACCTATAAGATAAGTGCCATCTCGTACAAAAAGAATATCACCAGCTTGTACATCCTGCCTTGTGGCATATTCAGCATAGATTTCTTTTGACACTCCCTGCTTGGGTGACGATTTAATTTCCCAATTTGCAATATCAGATGTTCTTACGAATGGAATATCACCCGTTCCATAAGCCATTTTACCGATTTCATTACCAGTTTCACATTGCAACACTTCTTGACTTACAAGCTCCCGAATAGACACACAATCATAATTCTTTTGGAGCTCATCCAGTGCAATCAAGAGCTGCGGATTGTAATATTTCGGGATATAGATATCGTCTTTTATTTGGTTTGGTTTCAGCCAGTAGCTAATCATTTGTACCTTCCTTGAAACGGGGTGCAACAAGTGGGATTTCATCCAACAGTACTTTATTGCCATACTCGTCAATAGTGTATGTAGGATTACCTCGGCTGTCGTGACCACACCATTTAACATCACACATAAAAATTTTATGCGCTTTCTTCTTAACGGTCTTTTCCATTATCACGACGCATGTTTTAGCGTGAGTATGAGGCTGAAACAAGTCTTCCGGTAGGGTTACGATTGCAAGAATTGTTGCGTTCCTGGTGATGTAATCCACCACATATCTATATTTTGGCATCCCAAAGATGCTTTCCAGTAATACTATTCCAAGCTTTCCTCCAGGACGGAGCAGGTCAAGACATCGCTCAATAAAAAGAAGCTGTGGTGGTTGCTTGTCTTGTAATCCATTACCAACAAATTCACCAGCATCATTCCTTTTCCAGACCTTTCCAAGATTGAAAGTTTTAAGTAATTCTTCTTGATCGATTGCAAGCTTTTTACCAAACGGCGGATTTGTAATAACTACGTCGAAGCCTTCAAAAACGATATTTTCCCGTGTTTGTGTCTTCCAGTTCTCACGGCGTTCCAAGCTATTGTCACAAAAGACACCACCCCGACCATCTCCTAAGATAGCCATGTATGCCTTTGCAACCTTGGAAAGAAAATCATCTTTATCAATGCCCCAAAAATTACGAATAGCAATCTTCTGCTTTTCACTATCAATTTCTTTTTCAGGCCATCCTAAAGATTGACCCTGTTCATCGACCTTGCGCCATACATGGCGAAGTGCTTCAACCAAAAAACCACCACTACCACAGGCAGGGTCAATAATTTTGTCGTTAGGGCCGGGGTCGATCATATCAATAACCATCTTAACAACGTTCCTTGGCGTGAAGAACTGGCCTTGTGGTCCTTTAAGCGATGGCCCTATGAAGATTTCAAAAGCTTCAGCAACAGCATCCCTTTCACACTCGGAAAGACAATACAGTTGAAGTTCACCTACAACATAGGTTAAACAGTGGTCATCAAGCAATATACTATCACTAATGCTTATAACGTCAGCATATTGTTTTTTTACATGAGCAAACAACTCGTTGATCCGTTCCAAGACATCAGATGAATCTTCATTTATACCAGCCCGGAAAGAAACGATATCGTTCTTCTTTGTAAATCTTTCGTCGTATATTTTGCAGAAAATCAGATTTATGAGTTGTTGTGCAAAGACTTCATCACGAGTAATACCGACTGCGTTAGCTGCAAGATAGTTGCGAATGGCCTTGAAAACGCTTTTAAGGTTTGTTGCAGGTTTCAAGTCTTTGCGCTCGAATTTGCCAATGTCCTCAATACGTTGACCGAACAGTGGGATATTCGGGATTTCTTCAAAGTAAACCTTGCCTTCTTTCTCGGTCTTTTTCAGATATAAACGGGATGAACCGTTATACCAGACACCGATCTGAGCAGTACAAAACCGTAAATAGTCTTCAAGCTGGCCACGTCCATCTTCACGATTTTTCTTTTTGCATTCGACAACAATATGAAGGGTCTCGTCATCTTTCCATGTTGAATTAAATACCGCAATGTCGATGGGGTACTCTTTCTTTTTGTCGGAAGGACGAACTTTGACGCGCCATTGTGGACGAGTTTGAATATATTCTTTGGGGTAGCCATAGTCCTCAACGAGTATCCGAGCAAAGACTTGAACCGCTTCACGTTCTTCCGGCCCATCTTTAACAGGCTTGCCGGAAATGTAATCAATTAAATATCCATCAGAAGCGGTAATTGGTTCAGCAGAGGTTCCCTCAGCTTCGACTACAGCTACCATGTCATTTTTTTTTCGCACCATTATTTCTCCTGAATTTCTCCATACACATATGCGTTTAATTTTTTTGCGTATAGCTAGGGATTAAACTGAAACTTTCTGTATAACACTCTCCAGAGTAATCTTAGATGGAAAACTTCGGCATATCACCCCAAAATGGAATGATGGTAAGAAACTTTCCCTATAATCACCCTAAACAGCGTGTTAGACAGATTACCGTACTGTAAATGACCTCCTTAGAGCGGAAAAGCCAGCGCCGACAGACGCAAGACATCATTCCAAAAACTATAGCGCCGATTGCCTGTCCCGACTCAACGCTTAACAAATCTTGACTAAACTTAACAAACTCTCAAATTAATCCGGCGCTAAGCGCCGCTTCATCCCCCTAACTGAAAATCAGGGGGAGGAAGCAGGCTAGCCACCGTCACCCAAGCGTCGCGGCGCTTTAGTTCGTGGGTGTTCAGCGAACCCGCTCCCCTAGCGCCAAAAAGACTCTAGATCAATCGCCTCGATTTCCTGTTGGACTTCCAAAAAGAAATTGCTTTGGGTGAGTTGAGCCACATCCTGCTGGCGCTTGCCTTGGTCAATCTCGACCTTGAGATCCGCCAATTGTTGTCTTAATTCCGCTTCCCGGCGCTTGCGCTCGCTGATATCCTGCACCATGCCTTCATAGTATAAAACCCGTCCCTGGCTATCTTTAACTAAACGGGCATCGATCTGGGTCCAAATCATCTCCCCATCCTTGCGGTAGGAGCGATACTCAAAGTGCTTCACCGTGCCCTCTGTCTCCAGACGGCCCTGAAATTCGAGCCGGCGCTCGGGATCGACGTGGATCTGTCGGCCAATATCCGTAATTTGCTCAATCTTGAAGCCAAGTCTCCAGGTCGTGAACCGCCGGCGCCGCGTTAAATAGATGCAAGCCAAAGTCCCGGGAGAGCGCCTCGCAGACCCGAATGCCCCGAAGACTATTACCCTTGGCGTCCAGGAGGGGAGAATAGACGCCGATGCCCAGTTTCCCCGGCGCCGTCGCAGAGATGCCGCCCCCCACGCCGCTCTTCGCCGGTAGCCCCACCCGGTAGCACCATTCCCCGGAGGCGTCGTACATACCGCAGGTGAGCATGACGCTAATCACGTCCTGGACATAGGTTTCCGCCAGGGCCCGCTCCCCGGTAACGGGATTAACGCCGCCGTTGGCCAGAGTGGCGGACATCAGCGCCAGATCCCGGGCGTTCACCATCAGGGAACATTGTTGAAAATATAAATCCAAGGTCTCCTCGATCTTCTCGCTCACCATGCCGAAATTAAGCATCAGGTAAGCCATGGCCCGGTTACAGTTCCCCGTGGCTTTTTCCGATAGAAAGACGGGCATATTAATATCCAATTCCCGCCCCGTATAGCGCCGGAACATTTCCAACACCCGCTTCAGGCGCTCGGCGCTGTTGGCGCCCTCGATCAAGTCCGCCGTGGCGATGGCGCCGGCGTTGACCATGGGATTATAGGGGCGGTTGGTGTCCTCGTCTAGAACGATAGAATTAAACGCTTCTCCGGTGGGTTCCACCCCCACTTTGCTCAGCACATACTCCCGTCCGTGATCCTCCAGCGCCAAGCCGAAGATGAAAGCTTTGGAAATGGATTGAATGGTAAAGAGGGTCTCGCAGTCCCCCGCTTCAAAGATTTGCCCCGCTTTTGTGGCGACGCAAAGGCCAAAATCGTTGGGATCCGCCAGCGCCAATTCGGGAATGTAGTCCGCCACGGCGCCGTCTTGAAGAGGTTGGTATTTCTGCCACAGGTCGTTGAGATAAGTGCGAAAGGGAGAGGCCGCGGCGGCGATGTCATTGGCTAGGGCTTCTAAATTACCGATGGACATGGGTCTTAAACCTCTCGCAGTTGTTGGGCCACGCGACGAAATTCGGCGCTGATGGGGTGGTCGGGGTACCGGACGCAAAAGACCCCCTCGCTGGCCAGTTGCACAAAGCGTTCAGAAAGGGGAAAGACCCCCGCCACGGTTTCCCCGTAGGTTTCCTCCACCTTGGTTTTCAGCGCCTCGACATTGAGTTGGGGATGGACTTTGTTTAAGGCTAGCAACATCCGTCGGGTTTTGAGTTGTCGGGCCACGTCCACCACCACCGCCGTGCCCTGGTAATCCTGTTTGTCGGGGCGGAGAATGAGTAGGAGGAAATGGGAAATGGCGATGGAGAGAAAGGTTTCCTTCGATAGCCCCGGATGGGTGTCAATTAAGAGATAGTCTAGGTTCAAACTTTTCACCAAACTGCGGAAACCATCGTTCAAGCGCCGCACATCGTAGCCGTCCTTGAGAATCCGGGCGATATTGTCCGCTTTAATACTGGCGGGCACCAAGAATAACTGCCCCGGCGCCGTCACTCCCAACCCGGCGCCGACATCATAGGCCGCGTCTTCGATGGCGCTCTCTCCCCAAAGATAGGTATTGAGGGTTTTGTCCATCTGCTCCGGCTCTAGGCTAAAGAGATTGTGAATTCCCGGCGAGGGCACGTCGGTGTCCACCATCGCGACCCGTTGCCCCCCCAGCGCCAGGGTGGCGGCGAGGTTAGCGGTAAAGTTGGACTTACCCGTCCCGCCTCGGTAGGAGTGGACGGAAATAACAATGGGCATCGGCGCTACGGAACCTGAATCATAATGATCAATACTATCCAAGTAACCCAACCCCAAAAGCATAGCCTAAGATGCCTTATCTGGGATGATTGGGGAAAAAATCTAAAGGCAAGACCGGACTCCTTAGGAAGCAATTATGGAATGGTTTTTAATCGCCTTGACCGGCGTTCTCGGCTTTCTTTCCCCGGTAGGGCTGGTGGCAGATCAGGTGATCGAACAGGGCCTTCGGCGCTCGGTGGCGGGGGTAGAGGAACTAGCAGTTCGAGTCGATAACAATCCCAGTTGGCAAATTGTTCAGGGGAAAGTCCAAAGGGTGCGGATTGCCAGTCGGGGCTTGGAACCCTTCCCCCAGGCGCGGATTGCGGCGGCAGAGTTAGAAATTGAGTCCATTGATTTCAATTGGGCCGAGTTGGAGGGGCGTAGTCTGCCGGCCCTGCGGCGCTCCCTCCGGCGCCCCCTTGACGGCGCTTTTCGTTTGACCCTGACCCAGGCGGATCTGAATCGAGCCTTTGCCAGCGCCGAAGTTTTGGCCCGGCTTCAATCCCTCCTAAACCGGATTGTGCCCCCGGAGGCCCCGCCCTTAACCCTCAAGGCTTTACAGTTAACACTTCTGGCGGAGAACCGCTTGGAACTGGCCCTAACTTTAGAACAAACTCCCCCCGGCGCCGCGGAGCCGGAAACCTTGCCGATTCGGGTCAACACCGGTCTGCGGCTAATCCAGGGGCGCCGGTTAGAATTGGTGGAGCCGACCGCGACCCTCGGGGAGCGCCGCATTTCCAGTCGTATCCTCAACAGCGTGGCCGGGATTGTCAACGAGCGCCTTGATTTGGGGCGGGCCCAAAGCCAAGGGGTGATCGCCCGCTTGCTCCGCTGGCAAATTAACCCCGAGGCGATCCAACTTGCGGGCTTTCTTCGTCTGGAGCCGGCGGCGCCTTAAGGACGTCAAGAGTATTGACCCGATTGCCCTTGACTCCCCAGGATCAATGGGTGTGTTTATTATCCCTTCTCCTCAAACCTCCTATGGTTCTCGCCCCGCCCCGCCAGAGTTGCGTTTTTACCGTGCCGGTTCACCTGCTGGAGGACTATGGCCAGTGGTTAGCGCAGTGTTTAGACCAGAACCAGGGCGGCCACGTGGTCACCCTTAATTCAGAGATGGTGATGCTGGCGGAAAAAGAGCCAAAGGTTCATCAAATCATTAGTCAAGCGGAATTGGTGGTACCCGACGGCGCCGGGGTGACGCTATATCTGAAACTGGAAGGAATCGACCAACGGCGCTGTCCGGGGATCGAGTTGGCGGAACAGTTAATCATAGACAATGCCCAAGAGGAAAACCCGAGGTTAATCGCCTTCTACGGCGGAGCGCCAGGGGTGGCGGAGCGGGCGGCTCAACGCTGGCGGGGGGAATGCCCTCATTTAAATATTTTGGTGAATCACGGTTTTCTTTCCCCGGAGGAGCAGGAACTCTGGCTCCAAACCCTCAAGGAAAAACAACCCCCCTTAATCTTTGTCGGTCTAGGGGTTCCGCGGCAGGAGTATTGGATTGCGGAGAACCGTCATCTGTGTCCCCAGTCCTGGTGGATCGGGGTGGGGGGCAGTTTCGATGTCTGGTCCGGCGCGAAGGAAAGAGCGCCCCAATGGTTTTGCGAAAATAATCTGGAATGGCTCTACCGCCTCTACCAGGAACCCTGGCGCTGGCGCCGGATGCTGGCTCTGCCCCACTTTCTCTGGCGCACCGTGACGGCCCGTTAGCCGACTTTAACCCCTTTACATTCTGTTACAAAAAAGCGGTAAAAAAATTTACAAAACGTAACACACAGAAGGGGCCCCGGCAGTGTATAAAAGATTACGGAGAGATTCAAACAGGGCGGAGGTCAAGCACCGTAAGCCTTTGAGAGTTTTTCTGGATTTATGAGACCATCCTTAGCTTTTCTCAGTTTTCCCAGCTATTCCCTAGGAAGATTGCGGAACCGTTACAATTCCGTCTCTGAATCCATCGAGGAAGTCCCTCGACGACCTCACGGTTAAATTCTCCTTTGGGGAAAACCAATTTTTATATAATCCCAACTCAAACTCTGTCAAGTAGGAGATTCATTCAATGTTAGACCTCTTCACTCGGGTTGTATCCCAAGCTGACGCTCGTGGCGAATACCTCTCTGGTTCTCAACTGGACGCTCTGACCGCCACCGTCGCCGAAGGCAACAAACGCCTTGATTCCGTTAACCGGATCACCGGCAACGCGTCCGCTATCGTTTCCAACGCCGCTCGCGCCCTCTTCGCCGAGCAGCCCCAACTCATCCAACCCGGTGGGAACGCCTACACCAGCCGTCGGATGGCCGCTTGTCTGCGGGACATGGAAATCATCCTCCGCTATGTCACCTACGCGACCTTCACCGGCGACGCTTCCGTCCTTGAAGATCGTTGCTTAAACGGTCTCCGTGAAACCTATGTCGCCCTAGGGGTTCCCGGTGCTTCTGTCGCCGCTGGCGTGCAAAAAATGAAAGAAGCCGCTCTCGAAATCGTCAACGATACCAACGGTATCACCCGTGGCGATTGCAGTGCCCTCGTCGCTGAAATCGCAGGCTACTTCGACCGCGCCGCCGCCGCTGTTGCCTAGTTTGTTAGGTCAACCGCAACCGCCCTATCTAGGAAACTTTTTCACCATTCATCACGGGAGATACTAAAACCATGAAAACCCCTTTAACCGAAGCCGTCGCTACCGCTGATTCCCAAGGCCGTTTCCTGAGCAGCACCGAACTGCAAATCGCCTTCGGTCGTCTGCGTCAGGCCAACGCTGGTCTGCAAGCCGCCAAAGCCCTGACCGCCAACGCCCAAAACCTGGTCAACGGCGCCGCCCAAGCGGTTTACAACAAATTCCCCTACACCACCCAAATGCAAGGCGCCAACTTTGCCGCCGACCAACGGGGTAAAGACAAATGCGCTCGCGACATCGGTTACTACCTCCGCATCGTCACCTACTGCTTAGTGGCTGGCGGTACCGGTCCCCTTGACGAGTACCTGATCGCTGGGATTGACGAAATCAACCGTACTTTCGATCTCTCCCCTAGCTGGTACGTGGAAGCTCTGAAATACATCAAAGCCAACCACGGCCTCTCTGGCGACCCCGCTGTGGAAGCCAACTCCTACCTCGACTACGCCATCAATGCCCTGAGCTAGTCAGAACCTAGATTCTACACTTGACCTGGATAAGGCGGGGGGCTGTTGACAATGGGTTAACAATCTTCCTTCTTGTCCAGGTCTTGCTATATCCGTCTAAAAAAACAAGACTCAAAGGAGAATTTTAGGATGACTAGTTTAGTATCGGCCCAGCGCCTCGGCATTCTGGCTTTAGATCAAGTGGCGCCGTTAGAAATGCGTCCCAACCGGACGGAAGGGGAAGTGGAAGCCGCAATTCGGGCGGTTTACCGTCAAGTTCTCGGC
Organism: Cyanobacteriota bacterium; assembly: GCA_046304295.1. Taxonomy (GTDB): domain Bacteria; phylum Cyanobacteriota; class Cyanobacteriia; order Cyanobacteriales; family Microcystaceae; genus Synechocystis. The sequence continues at coordinate 9,080 of JBKCES010000083.1, forward strand.
AACGAACACCTGATGGCTTCGGAGCGCCTGACCAGCGCCGAGTCCCTCCTCAGGGGCGGGGAAATTTCCATCCGGGACTTTGTCCGGGCTGTGGCTCTGTCGGATCTCTATCGCCGCAAGTTTTTCCAAGCCAACCCCCAAACCCGTTTCATCGAGTTGAACTACAAACATCTCCTCGGACGGGCGCCCTACGGGCAGGAAGAAATCGCCTTCCACACCGACCTCTACAGCCAGGGCGGTTACGAAGCGGAGATCAATTCCTACATCGACTCTCCCGAATACACCGAAAGCTTCGGGGATTCCATTGTTCCCTACTACCGCGGCTTTAGCACCCAACGGGGGCAAAAAACCGTCGGCTTTAGCCGTTTGTTCCAACTCTACCGGGGCTACGCCACCAGCGACCGCACCCAGAGCGGCGGCAGTCGGGCTAAATTAACTCGGGAATTGGCGCTCAACAGCGCCTCCCCTGTGGATAGCGGCTCCACCACTGAAAGTCTCCGGGGAACCTCCGCCGGGGAACGGGGCCAACTCTACCGCGTTCGGGTCGTTATGGGTGCCAAGCCCGGCGCTGGAACCCGTATTCGCCGCAGTAATCAGGAGTACCTCGTTTCCTACGAGCAACTCTCCGACAAACTCCAGCAAATCAACCGCCAAGGCGGAATGATTACCCGCATTACTGCCGCCTAGGCGCCGTTTTGCTCCCGTTCACCCTTACCCAAAAGGAGTTATTTCCCTGTGCCCATTACCGTCGCCGCCTCTCGTTTAGGCATCGCGCCCTACAACGAGACTCAACCTGTGGAACTGCGTCCTGATTGGACGACCGAAGACGTCAACTTGGTGATTCGGGCCGCCTATCGTCAGGTCCTCGGCAACGACTACATCATGGATTCCGAGCGTCTGAAGGGGGCCGAGTCTCTTCTGCGCAACGGCTCCATCAGCGTGCGGGACTTTATTCGCACCCTGGCCAAGTCGGAACTCTATAAGAAGAAGTTTTTCTACGGCAACTTCCAAACTCGCGTCATCGAACTCAACTACAAACACCTGTTGGGTCGGGCGCCCTATAGCGAGGACGAAGTGGTGTTCCACCTTGACCTCTACGAAACCCAGGGCTTTGACTCCGAGATTGACTCCTATCTGGATTCTGTGGAATACCAGGAAAACTTCGGGGAAAATATCGTTCCCTACTACCGCTTTAATAACCAAGTGGGCGACCGCACCGTGGGCTTTACCCGGCTGTTCCGGTTGTACCGGGGCTACGCCAACAGCGACCGAGCCCAACTGGAGCGGAAAGACTCCCGTCTAGCCACGGAACTGGCCCAAAACACCGCCTCCGCCATTGTCGGCCCCAGCGGCAGTAACAGTGGCTGGGCCTACCGTCCCTCCAAAGCCGGCGTCACGCCCACCAAAGCTCTGGGCGGCTCCGTTCCCTTTGGCAAAGCGGGCAAACTGTTCCGGGTAGAAATCGCCGCCATCAGCGCCCCCGGTTATCCCAAGGTGCGTCGGAGCAACAAGGCCATTATTGTGCCCTTCGAGCAACTCAACGCCACCCTCCAACAGGTGAGCCGTTTGGGCGGCAAAATCGCTAGCATCACCCCTGCTAGCTTAAATTAAGCCTTAAGATCCCAGGGAAGAATTCCCATGGCCTTTGCCTCTTTAAACAGGTTTAGGACAGCGGAATTCTCCTTTTTCTTTTTTTCTTGTTTATTTTTCCTTAACGAGGTCTTTAACATGCTGGGTCAATCCGCTTTAGTGGGTTCCAACGGCGTCTCTGCCAATCGGGTCTTTGTTTACGAAGTCAGCGGTCTCAGACAGACGGACGAAAGTGACAACAACGCCTACGATTTTCGCCGTAGCGGTAGCGTTTTTCTGAAAGTGCCCTACGCCCGCATGAACGAAGAAATGCGTCGGATCACCCGTCTGGGGGGCACCATTGTCAGCATTACACCCTACAACAATTAACAGATATCAGATGACAGATATCAGTTAACAGTTATCAAATTGACAAATCGAGGGCTGAGCGTAGTCGAAGCCCGATTCTTTAACCTCCAAACTGATCACTGCTCACTGATACCTGTTCACTGAATAACTGCTCACTGAAAAAATGGCTTTGCTGATCGCTGGGGAGCGCAGTGGGGTGGGAAAAACCACCTTTACTTGGGCGCTCCTTTCTTTTTTGGTGCGGGGGAATCACTCCGTTCAGTCTTTTAAGGTGGGGCCCGATTATATTGATCCTCGCTTTCACCAACGGGTGACGGGGCGCCCCTGTCTTAACCTTGACCCGGTTTTAACCTCCCCAGGGTGGGTCAAGGAGAGTTGGTGCCGGGGCTGTCAGAGCGCCGAATTCGCCCTGGTGGAAGGCGCGATGGGTCTCTTTGACGGGGTGAGTTACCAAGGAATAAGGGATTACGCCTCCAGCGCCCATATTGCTCGCTTGTTAGGAATACCGGCGGCGCTGGTGGTCGATTGTTCCCGTTTGTCCGGCTCTGTGGCGGCCATTGTGCAAGGCTATGGCAATTTTGACCCCGAGGTTAAGCTGGCGGGGGTCTTTTTAAATCGGGTGGCGAGCGAGCGCCATTTTCAACTCTTAGAACAGGCCCTAGATCCGTTACATCTGCCCATTTTAGGAACCCTCTACCGGGGAGATCTCGAACCCCTGCAATCCCGGCATTTGGGACTGGTGCCGGCGCCGGAGTTGGAGAATTTTACCGAGTATCAAGACCAGCTTGCCCATCTAGCGCAGGGTTTTAATTGGAGCCAACTCTGGCCCCTGTTACCGGCGCCGAAACTAGGAAGTTCTGTTCTTAGCCCTCACCCAAAATCCCTCTCCCAAAGAGGGAGAGGGACTTTGACTCCCCTTCTCCCGCTCTGGGAGAAGGGGCCGGGGGATGAGGGTAACCAATTAACGAATCAACCGGAGACGCGCCCAACCAAGATTCCCATCGCCATTGCCCAGGATTTAGCCTTTAACTTTTACTACGCTGAAAACTTAGCCCTTCTGGAAGCCAACGGCGCCGAATTAATACCCTTTAGTCCCCTTCAGGATTCAGCCTTACCCCAGGGCGCTCAAGGTCTCATTTTAGGCGGCGGTTTCCCGGAAGTCTTCGCCGAAGAACTAAGCCAAAATCGGCGCTTGATTCAAGATTTACAGACAAAAATCCGCCAAGGTTTGCCCGTTTACGCCGAATGCGGCGGTTTAATGTATCTTTGCGGCGCTTATATTAACGCAGAGGAACGATCCTATCCTTGGCTCGGTATTTTACCCGCGGACTGCCGTTGGACCGACCGTTTAACCCTGGGCTACCGCCAGGCGAAAACGATAGCTAAAACAGGCTTCGCTCCCCAGGGAACTCAAATTAGAGCACACGAATTTCATCGCACCCAATTGACAGTGAGCAGTGAGCAGTTAGCAGTTAGCAGTAAAGTTTGGCATGAACGCTCTTCTTTGATAACTGATAACTGTTATCTGATATCTGACCTCTGTCATCTGTCATCTGACCTTGAAGGGTGGAGCGGCCCGACTCTACAGGCCTCCTATCTCCACGTTCATTTTGGCGGTTGTCCCCTTCTTCTGGAAGGATTTCTCGGCGCTTGTCGGCACAACCACAGGCATAAGTAGACATGCCCGCAAGTCGATCTAAATTGCCTCGCTAAGAGGAAAGTGTATTAGTCCTAAATAGGTGGTGAACGTAATCAAAGGATTATCCCCCCTAACCCCCCTTGGAAAGCTACCGTGTATACACAAATGTCCAAATCACCCCTAGCCTCCCCTTTGAAGGGAGGAAAACTTCTCTAAGTCCCCCTTGCAAAGGGGGACTTAGGGGGATAAAGCCAGAAACTGAGTCTTGAACCGAGATCTATGTACATCGTAGCTTAGAAAAGGGGGAGTTAACCGGAGCCTGTTCACGATTCATCACTTAGTCCTACTATATTTCCCCAACCTCTACTAGACCTTCGAGTAGGCCAATAATGCTATCATTACAGCTAAATTAGTTCAAAATTTTTATTTCACTCTATGTTGACCTACCAATGCGGTCAATGCGGACGCCGACTGCGCTCTTCCCATAAACCCAAGCGATGCGGAGACTGCGGCGGGGAGCGTTTTCGGCTTATCAGAGATGGAGAGCAATCCCCTTCCGCCGCCGGGCCGAAGATGAAACCTTTGCCGCCCTTACCTCCAGCGCCGTTCCTGGAGGGGACACCGTTATTAAAACCAGCTTCTAAAAAGCCTCAAAAACAGAGAGGGTCTAATCTGGATTCTATCTGGAGTCTGCCAGATTTTTCGCAAATCGCCGGTTTGTCCGTGATTCTTCTCATTGTCGGCGGCGCTTTTGGTTATGGGCTGTATCGAGTTTCGGGAGGGCCTTTATTCCCAAAATTGCCGATTACGGCATGGCTCAACGCCCAAAAAACCGTCAGTGTTCAAGGAAAGGACAACTTATTGGAAGGAGCGGCCCCTTCCCTTCCCCCTTCCGGGGAGCCGTCCTCCAGATCGGCTCAACCGCAGGTTCCCCAAGCAACGGCGCCGACTCCAGCGCAGGGAACGCCCCTTCCCGGGGAGTCGTCCCCCCAATCAGCTCAACCTCAAGTTTCCAAAGTAGCGGCGCCGACCCAAGGGCCAACCTTGGCTCTCCGGCGCTATTATCAAACCCTTAACCAAAGCAACGACGGGGATCGTCTGGACTTAGCCTATCGGGTTGAGGTCTACGATGAGAAGGTTTTGCGAGCCGACGGCGCCGCCGCCGCAGTCAAACTGGGGCTTCGCTACCATCTTAAAAATGGGGGAACTCTCTGCGAAAGTCGTCTATTTACCCTCCGCCGAGCGCCGGGCCAATCCGATTGGCAGTGGGAGCGGCCCCTGGAGATTCGCCCCCAACCTCGATGCGAACTGAGATAACGGCGCTGTTAAACGGGGTGCCCGTTGCGGTGGGGCAAGGCTTCCGCAATCAGCGCCTCGTATTCCGCTTTGAAATAGCGGAGGGTGCTTAGTACCGGGTTCGGGGCGCTCATGCCTAGACCGCAGAGGCTGGTGTCCTTCACCATGTGGCAGAGGGTTTCCAGTTTTTCTAGATCCGCCGGGGTGGCTTGTTTTTCCAGAAAACGGGTGAGCAGTCCGTAGAGTTGCACGGTGCCTGTGCGACAAGGCACGCATTTGCCGCAGGACTCAGACTGGCAGAAGTCCATGTAAAACTGAGCCACGTCCACCATATTGGTGCCTTCGTCCATGACGATCATGCCCCCGGAGCCCATCATGGTGCCCAGCGCCAGTAGGGTGTCGTATTCAATGGGGGTGTCTAAGGCGTCCGCGGGGATACAGCCGCCGGAGGGGCCGCCGGTTTGCACGGCTTTCACCTTGCCGCCATTGGGCACGCCGCCCCCCATCACTTCCACCACATGCCGGACGGTAGTTCCCATGGGCACTTCCACCAGCCCGGCGTTTTCCACCTTGCCCGTTAGAGCGAAGACCTTAGTGCCTTTGCTTTTTTCCGTGCCGATGCCAGCGTACCAGTCACCCCCTTCCCGAATAATGGGAACGATATTGGCGTAGGTTTCCACGTTGTTAATCAGGGTGGGACAGTCCCATAATCCCGACTGGGCGGGGTAGGGCGGACGGGTGCGGGGATTGCCCCGGCCCCCTTCGATGGAGTGGATCAGCGCCGTTTCTTCACCGCAAACAAAGGCGCCGGCGCCGACTCGGATTTCCACTTTGAAGTCAAAGGAGGCGTCGAACACCTGGGAACCCATGAGTCCGTAACGCTTGGCCTGTTGGATGGCCTTTTGCAGGCGCTTAATCGCCAGGGGGTACTCCGCCCGCACATAGAGAAAGCCATGATTGGCGCCGACGGCGTAGGCGGCGATGGCCATGCCTTCCAAGACCCGGTGGGGGTCGCTTTCCAGCACGCTCCTATCCATAAAGGCGCCGGGGTCCCCCTCGTCGGCGTTGCAGATGACGTATTTTTGCTTGCCTGGCATCTTGGCCACCGTGGCCCACTTTAAGCCCGTGGGATAGCCGCCGCCCCCCCGACCCCGGAGACCACTTTTGGTGATCTCTGTCACCACCTGTTCCGGCGTCAGTTCGTAGAGGCAATGGTGGAGTTGCTCATAACCGCCCACAGCGATGTATTCGTCAATATTGTCGGGGTTAATGAGACCAGAATTTTCCAAGACAATGGGGCGCTGGCTACTGTAAAAAGGATGCTCCGGGTCGCCAAGGAGTAAGCCCTGGGTCAATTCCGCGTCGGGGTTTTGCAGGCGCTCGACGATAGCATCCACCTGAGCCGGGGTGACCAATTCGTAGAAACTGCCCTGGGGATCGACGGCCACCAGAGGTCCTCGACCGCAGAATTTCATACAACCGACGCCGCAGACTTCTACCTGATCTTGTAAACCGGCGGCGGAGATGGCTTTTTCGAGCTGATCTTTAACTTCTTGACCCTCGGAGGAGAGACAACCGGCGGCGTTGCAACAGCGAATCCGAGTTTTAGCGCGACTGGCTTGGGTTTTTTGGGCGATTTCCCGTAGTTCGAGTAAATCCATGGTAGTGACCTGAGATATTTGCAAATGTGACTCCCTTCGACTCTGCTCAGAGAGCGTTTGAGGAAGGATCGAGGGCTGAGCGTAGCCGAAGCCCGACTCTCTCGCTGAAAATTAGGTGTTTCCGGCTTCTGACTACCGCTCTAGCTCTGTTCAGGGAGCGTTTGACGACGGGTTTTAGGCTTCCCCTAGCCAGGGTTGAACGGCGCTCATGAGGTCTTCGGAACTCTGTTTACCCAAAACCTTGCCGTCATAGACCACCGCCGGGGCGATACCACAAGCGCCGATACAACGGGCGGTGACCAGGGACATTTGCCCGTCTTCCGTGGTTTCCCCGGCTTGGAGATGGATTTCTTGTTTGAGGGTGTTGAGTAACTCCCCGGCGCCTTTGACGTAGCAGGCGGTGCCCATACAGACCACACAGGTGTGTTTGCCGCTGGGTTTGAGGGAAAAAAGATGATAGAAGGTGGCGACGCCGAAAACCCGACTCAGGGGCAGTTTCAGGTGGCGGGCGACGTAGAGGAGCACGTCCTCTTCGAGGTAGCCGAAGGTTTCCTGGGCTTTGTGGAGAATTTCAATCAGGGCGTCTTGACTATAGCCGTTGCGCTTGAGGGTGGCGTCTAGCGCCTTGAAACGTTTGTCGCCACTGGGGTGGTCGCTGGCTTTTTTCGGCGCCGCGGCGGGGGCGGTGGGCATGGGGATCAGTCCTCCAGAATAGTGAACCCAGATTCCTTGGCGGGACGGGGATCGGGCCGCAGTCTCTAGTCCCTTTCCTTTTTACACTGACTTTTCGGGGACGGATCGCCCTTTTTTTTAACTTCAAATAATGTGCTCTACGAGGATACCCAATCCTACGGCCCGCAATAGCGGTCAAAAAAACTGTTGTTGGGGAGAGGGCATGGAGACAGGGTTTTCTATCCTTCAGGGAAGATGTTAAAATATGGCGGGCTTATAGCGGCTTGCAGGCTGGTAATAACGCTCTTTACTTGCCCTCAGGATATCAGGCTCACTGCGACACCTGCCGTACCCGAAGGTCTATAGAAGTTGCGTCTCGGGTGTAAATCGTCCTCCGCCAAAAAGCTCTCCCTGCGAGGGTTCCAGCATTGAGGATTTTACAAATCATTGACGACTTCCACAGCGCCTAATCAAAGGGGTCGCAAGTAAGCAACTGCCGCAACCGCTAGATTTCCCTGAGCAACGGCAACCTCTCCCAGCCTAGGGATTCGATTTTTGTGCTGTTTTCCGATTCTTTTCCATCATGAATCTCCTCTTGACGATGCGCTTTCTCTTCCCCGGAGAGCCTTTAGGCGACCGGGGGGAATATGAGCCGGGTTTGGTTGTCCTTTCCGTGGCCATCGCCATCTTTTCCGCCTACATGGCCTTTCTCATGGCCCAGTTTGCCGAATCCGTTAAACCCGACCGCCTGCGGGGGATTCTCTTGGTGCTGAGCGGTGCGGCCATGGGAGTCGGTATTTGGGCAATGCATTTTATCGGCATGTTGGGCTTGGCCACGCCGTGCCCAGTTCAGTACGATCCCTGGATCACCGCCTTTTCGGTTTTGCCCGCCATCGGAGCCAGTATTTTCGCCTTGTTTCTTTTGCGGGGAGAGCGTCCCAGCGCCGAGAATTTAGTCAAAGGCGGCGTTCTTTTCGGTTTGGGCATCGGTGCGATGCACTACAGCGGCATGGCGGCCCTGCGCTTTAAGGGCGAGATGGATTATGAAGTCGTTATGTTTGGGCTATCAATTTTTGCGGCCATGGCCCTAGCGATCTTAGCCCTCTGGTTCCGCTTTAAGAGCGAGAGACTTTTTCCGGGGGCAGAACAGTATTCCCTCATCACTTCGGCGGGCGTCATGGGGTTAGCGACCGCAGGAACCCACTATACCGGGATGTTTGCGACCCATTTTCTCTGCGCCCCCCAAACTTCAGCGCTTCAGGAGGGGGTCAACGTCGAACAGGTCTCCAGCGCCGTGACGGTGGCCACCGTACTTTTAACCTCTATCGTCCTAGGTATTGTGCTCAGAGAAAGCCAAGCGGAGCACAATCAAACCCAAGCCTTGGCGGAAACGGAGGCCTGGTATCGCCGCATTATCGAATTTGCCCCCGACGGGATGTTGATCATGGATCAACAGGGCAAGATTATTCTGACCAATCCGGCGCTAGAAGCGATTTTTGGCTACGATAGCCAGGAATTAGTCGGGCGCTCCGCGGACTGTTTAGGTTTCCAATCTTTACTGACGGAGTATCTAAACACGGAGTCCAGCGTCCCAGAAATTGGCCAGGCCTGTTTAATTGGGGAACATAACCTAGAAGTGACGGGCCGCCATAAAGACGGCTCGCCCTTTACCTTGGAAGTGGGCGTCGCAGGTCTGCCGGCCCTAGGCCGGCGCTCTCGGAGTCTGTTCGCCTCAGTGCGGGACGTGTCCGTCCGCAAGGAAGCCGAAGCGGAAATGCGTCGAGCCAAGGAGTTGGCGGAAGAAAGTATGCGGGTTAAGTCGGACTTTTTAGCCAATATGAGCCACGAAATCCGTACGCCGATGAACGCGGTCATCGGCATGACCCATCTGGCGCTGAAAACTGATCTCACTCCCCGCCAGCGGGACTATTTGCGCAAAATACAACTCTCTAGTCAGCATCTTTTGGGGGTGATTAACGACATTCTCGATTTTTCTAAAATTGAAGCCGGTAAATTGACCATTGAGTCCATTGAATTTGAACTGGATAAAGTCCTGGAAAATGTCGCCACCTTGATCGCCGAAAAAGCCCACCAAAAAGGCTTAGAGCTACTGTTTGATATTGACCCCGACCTTCCCCCCAATTTTATCGGCGATCCCCTACGGCTTGGACAGATCTTAATTAACTACGCCAACAACGCCGTTAAATTTACTGAGAGCGGCGAAATTACGATTATTGTCCGGCGCCGGGAAGAACATCCCGAAACGGTGACTCTCTACCTCGCCGTTAAAGATACGGGCATTGGCGTCACCCCCGAACAACAGAAAAATCTCTTCAATAGTTTTCAACAGGCCGACACCTCCACCACCCGCAAATTTGGCGGCACCGGTTTGGGTTTAGCCATCTGTAAAAAAATCGCCGCCATGATGGGGGGAACCGTGGGGGTTGAAAGCGAATACGGTCAAGGGAGCGTCTTTTGGGCCGCCGTTGTCCTGCAAAAAAGCACCGCCTCGCCCCGCCGTTTAATTCTCAGCGCCGATCTGGCGGAGAAACGGGCTTTAGTGGTGGACGATAATGAAAACGCCCGTTTGGTGTTGGGGGATCTCCTGCGGCAAATGGGGTTAGAGGTGGATTTGGTCAGCGACGGCAAGACCGCCATTTCCCAGGTGGCCGAAGCCGACCGCCGGGGCGAGTCCTATGAAATCGTGTTTCTAGATTGGCAAATGCCCGCCATGGATGGATTGGAGGTGGCCCGCCGCATCAAGGAACTGCCCCTGGCCCATCGCCCCTTTCATCTCATGGTTACGGCCTACGGTCGGGAAGAAGTCTTTCGGAGCGCCGAGGATTTAGCCATTGCGGATGTGCTCATTAAACCCGTTAACGCCTCCGTTTTATTTGACAGTTTAGTCAAACTTTTAGGGGATAAAGCGGAGGCTGAAATCCGCGAAAGCGCCCAAACCGCCAGCGCCCTCTTTAACCCATTGCGAACCCGGCGGGGGGCCAGAATTTTACTGGCGGAGGACAATGAGATTAACCAAGAAGTGGCCAGGGAGTTATTAGAGGATGCCGGGTTTGTGGTGGATCTGGCGGAAAACGGTCAAATCGCCCTGGAGCGAGTCGAGACCCAGAAGTACGACCTCGTTTTAATGGATATGCAAATGCCCGTCATGGACGGCGTAGACGCAACCCTCGCCCTTCGTCAATCGCCCCGGTTCCAGAGCCTCCCCATTGTGGCCATGACCGCTAACGTGATGGGCGCGGATCGTCAGCGGTGTTTAGACGCCGGGATGAACGCCCATCTAGCCAAACCCATTGAACCGGAGGAACTCTGGAAAACCCTTCTGCGTTGGATTCCCCCCAGAACGCCCTCTTCTGATCCCCATGCTTCTCCGCTCCCGTCTCCCCCGACGGAGCCGGACATTCCCGCTATTCCCGGCCTCGACATTCAAGAGGGGTTAAGACGAGTTTTAGGCAAGAAAGCCCTTTACCTGTCCCTGTTGCGGAAATTCCTCGCCGGGCAGGGGAGCTTTCCCGCCCAAATGACGACGGCCCTCGCCGCGGGCGATAACGCCGGAGCGGAACGGTTAGCCCATACCCTAAAAGGGGTGGCGGGCAATATCGGCGCGACGGCGCTTCAGGAAGCGGCCGGGCGATTAGAAACGGCTATCCGGGAAGGCTCCGCCGACCTGGCTCTCCCTCTGAAGGAGACGACCCAGGCGCTAGAGCCTCTGCTCCAGAGCCTAGAGGCCCGACTGCCGCCCCCGGAAATCGGCCCCGCCCCCGCCTTTGACCGGGCCGGACTGGAGTCGGTTTGCCAACGGTTAAGCCCACTACTGGCGGAGGATGATTCCGAGGCCGCCGACCTCTGGCGGGAAAACGCCGATCTGCGCCGCTCCGCCTTTCCCCGGGAGTTTGAGGCCCTAACCAACGCCATCAACGATTTTGATTTTGAAGCGGCGCTAGGGGTCTTTACCCAAGCCCGTCAATCTTTATCCGCCTAAACCCTTTCAGGAACGTTATGGAAACCCAACCCCCCCTTAACTTAGAGCGTCCGACGAGTCTGGCGGTTGACGACACCCCCGATAACTTAGCCGTCCTTAGCGGTCTGCTCAAGGATCTCTACCGAGTCAAAGTGGCCAACAACGGGGAAAAAGCCCTCGCCATCGCCGGCGCCGAAAATCCCCCGGCGCTGATTTTATTAGACGTGATGATGCCCGGCATGGACGGCTACGAGGTTTGCCGCCGGCTGAAAAGCAATCCCGACACCGCTAAAATTCCCGTCATTTTTTTGACCGCTAAGGCGGAAGTCGCCGACGAACAACAGGGACTATCCCTCGGCGCCGTCGATTACATTACCAAACCCATCAGCCCGCCAATTTTAATGGCTCGGGTTAAAACCCAACTGCAATTAAAAGCCTCCTACGACGAACTTCAGGAACTCTTGGCCTTCCGGGAAGATATGACGAATATGGTCGTCCACGACCTCCGCAATCCCCTGAGCAGTATTTTATTGCTAACGGAAATGTTGATTACTTATGACCAGATGCCGCCGGAGAAAAAGGAAAAAAATCTGAAGATGATTCTAGACAACAGCCACCGCCTGCGTTTATTAATCGACGATATTTTAATCCGCGGGAAATTAGAAGCCGGGAAACTGGCCCTCAACCAGCAGTCCGTGGACTTGCTAGAACTCTGCCGCGGCGCCGTCGCCAATATTCAAGACGTGGCGGGGCGTAAAAATCTGGAGTTGGCCCTAACGGTTCCAGCCCAAGCCACCTTAACAATTGCCGCCGATCTCATGTTGTTCCGCCGGGCCTTGGATAACCTGCTCTCCAACGCCATTAAATTCGCCCCCAGCGGTAGCCAAATTCAAATTACGGTAGAAGACCGGACAGACGACATAGCCGCCATCACCGTGGCGGATAACGGCCCCGGGGTGTCCGCAGAATTACGCCAACGGATTTTTGAAAAGTACGAAATCGGCACCCTGATGAAGGGCGTCAGTCAAACGGGTTTGGGTCTCGCTTTTTGTAAAATTGTCACGGAAGCCCACGGGGGCGAGATTACCGTGGCGGATAACCAACCCCAAGGCTCTATTTTTACCTTGGTTTTTCCCAAGGAAGCCCGAACCCCCTAACCATTGCGAGTCTAGGTATTCGGCTCTGTCCACCGAAGCAGGCGTCTTGCCCGCAAAAATCTGGGGCGCTCCCAATTGCTATACTGGCCTGCTGTTGCTCTTTGGACAGTTGGAAGGGTTGATGGCGACTTCTTTAACTATCGCGCCCGAAGATTGTGACTCCCTGATCGTCGGCGCCGACCAGATGGGGGCCATCGAAGAGCGTCTTTTCGCCCTGGGAATGCCCGTCGCGGCGCTGATGGAAAAGGCCGCCCTGGCGCTCAGCACCGCAATTCAACGGGAATATCCCCTCGCACAATTTCCCCGCGCGGGGGTAATTGCCGGGCCCGGCCATAACGGCGGCGACGCCCTAGTCGCGGCGCGGGAACTCTGGTTAGCGGGCTATCAAGTGACGGTTTACGCTCCCCTGCCCCGCTTAAAACCCTTGACCCAGAGCCACGCTCAATACGCTAAAGCGTTGGGGATTCCCTGGCGGACGGATTTAGAAGAGGCCGAAAATCAAGATTTTTGGCTAGAAGGCCTGTTTGGCGTCGGGCAAACTTGGCCCCTCGGCGCCGAACTGAGTCGCTGGGTAACGATTCTAAATAACAGCCCGGCGCCGACTGTCAGCATTGACGTCCCGGCGGGTCTCCACAGCGACACCGGGGAAGTGTTGGGTGTCGCCGTGGTAGCGGAGCGGAGTTTTTGCTTAGGACTCTGGAAGCGGGTCTATTTTCAGGACGCGGCGCTGGCCTATGCGGGGCGCCCCAGTCTGCTGGACATCGGCGTTCCGGCCTCCGTTGCGGCGGAAATCTTAGCCAACGCCCCGAGAACGCAACGGTTTACCCGCCGACATCTGCAAGCGCGCCTGCCCCTGAGTCGGCCCCTAACAACCCATAAATATCAACAGGGTCGCACCCTACTGGTCTGCGGCTCCCGTCGTTACCCCGGTAGCGCCGTTCTGGCGGCCCTGGGCGCCCGGGCCAGCGGTGTGGGGATGCTCTCCATCGCGGCGCCGGCTTCCCTGCAATCTTTATTGATTCAACATTGCCCGGAAGCCATTGTGATTCCCTGCGAGGAAACCCCGGAGGGCGCCGTCGCCGCTTTACCGACCTTGGATTTAAGCCAATTTCAGACCCTAGCGGTCGGGCCCGGCCTGACCCTAGCGGCGGCGCCTCTGGTGACGGAGTTATTGACAGCGCCGGTTCCCCTGATTCTGGACGCCGACGCCCTCAACGTTGTCGCCGCGGAGTCTTCACTACCAACCTTAACCCGGCGCTCCAAGCCGACCTTGCTCACGCCCCATCTGGGGGAATTTCGCCGCCTGTTCCCCGAGATTGCTACCCAGGATCGCATTGCCGCGGCTCAGGAGGCGGCCCGGCAGAGTCAAACCTTTGTCCTTTTCAAAGGCGCTAGAACCATCATCGCCGCCCCTGAGGGAGAAACCTGGTTGATTACCGATAGCACTCCGGCCCTAGCTCGGGGCGGAAGCGGCGATGTTTTAACGGGGCTGTTAGCGGGATTGGGCGCCCAGGGGGTTTCTCCCTGGCAAGATCTAGCGGCCCTGGCGGCGCTGTGGCAAGCCGAGACAGCGCTGGGGTTGGCCCAACAACGGACTGTGTTAGGCGTAGATCCCGTTACTCTGGCTCAATCCCTCATTGCGGCTCTGAAACAGATGATAGATGACAACTTTAAACATCTTTGAACCGTTTAGTAGTCTCTTGTACAGAACAAGACAATGAGGAAAGGTGCGACCCGTCGGCTCAACAGCCGATAATATTGCCAAAACTGCATTAGGTTTATGCCTTAAGCGCATGATTCAACCATAACTGTCGCTTTAATCACAAAATCCCGAGATCCGCTTTTTTATGCTAAGCGGGTATTCTTCTTTCCTGCGGCATTGATTGTGGCTAATAAATTTGAGACGGTCAAAGCGACCAAGGACGGCTTGGCGGTTCGCGCCGAGCTAGAGCATTTTGCCCAAATCGGTTGGGAGAATATTCCTGAAGAAGACCGGGATCTGCGCCTTAAGTGGTTAGGCGTTTTCTTCCGCCCCGTGACACCGGGGGAATTTATGTTGCGTCTGCGTCTGCCCCATGGCGTCGCCACCAGCGAGCAGTTACAAACTATCGGTGAGATTGTGGCCCGTTACGGCGACCGGGGCAACGGCGATATTACCACCCGGCAGAATTTGCAAATTCGGGGCATTAAGATTGAGGATATTCCCCTGATTTTCCAGCACCTAGAGGCCTGCGGCCTGACCTCGGTGCAGTCCGGCATGGACAATGTGCGCAATATTACCGGCTCGCCGGTGGCGGGTTTAGACCGGGATGAATTAATTGACACCCGTCATCTCGTCCAAGCGGTGCAGGATATGATCACCAACCGCGGCAAAGGCAACTCGGAATTTAGCAACTTGCCCCGCAAATTTAACATCGCCATCGAAGGCAGTCGGGATAATTCCGTCCACGCCGAAATTAACGACATCGCCTTGGTTCCCGCCTATCGGGAGGGGGTTTTAGGGTTTAACGTCGTCGTTGGCGGTTTTTTCTCCTCCCGGCGCTGTGAGGCGGCCATTCCCCTCGACGCCTGGGTGCCCCCGGAGGAAAGCGCCGTGGTGGCGCTCTGTCGGGCCATTTTGGAGGTCTATCGGGATAACGGTCTGCGGGCGAACCGGCAAAAGTCCCGCCTGATGTGGCTTTTGGATGAGTGGGGCGTTCCCAAATTCCGGGAGGAGGTGGCGGCCAAACTGCCCTTCCCCCTCCTCTGCGCCGCGCCGAAGGATGAACTGGATTGGGAGAAACGGGATCATCTGGGCGTCTTTCCCCAGAAACAGGCGGGGTTAAATTATGTCGGCCTTCATGTTCCTGTGGGGCGCCTCTACGCCGAGGACTTTTTGGAACTGGCCCGCCTAGCGGAAACCTACGGAAGCGGGGAAGTCCGCTTAACGGTGGAGCAAAACGTCATTTTGATCAATATCCCCGATGAAAAACTGGCGGCTCTCCTAGGGGAACCCCTGTTGACTCAATTTCGCATCGACCCGGCGCCGCTCCAACGGGCCGTGGTCTCCTGCACCGGCGCTCAATTCTGTAACTTCGCCCTGATTGAGACCAAAAATCGGGCGGTGGCCATGGGTCAGGCGCTGGAGCAGGAACTGGAACTGCCCCGCCCGGTGCGGATTCACTGGACCGGCTGTCCCAATTCCTGCGGTCAGCCCCAGGTGGCGGAAATTGGCTTGATGGGAACAAAAGTTCGAAAAGAGGGCAAAACTGTGGACGGGGTGGATATTTACCTCGGCGGCAAGGTGGGCAAAGACGCCCATCTCGGGGAATGCGTTCATAAGGGAATTCCCTGCGAAGACCTCCAACCCCTCTTGACCCAAATCCTGATGGAACAATTCGGCGCGACCCGGCGGGTATGATCAGCGTTACCGAAGCCCAGGACTTGATTCGGCGCCATTGGCCGGACTGGGGCGCGGAAACCTTGACCCTAGAGGACTCCGTCGGCGCCGTTTTGGCGGAGGAAATTGAGGCGGATCGGGATTATCCGCCGGGAAACCGGGCCATGATGGACGGGATCGCCCTGGATTGGAGTCGTTACCAAGAGGGACAACGGCGCTTTTCGGTCTTGGGAACCCTACCGGCGGGGAACCCGCCCCCTGGGACTGAGCTTGGCCCCGGCTGTTGGGAGGTGATGACCGGCGCTTATTTACCCCCGGCTTGGGATCTGGTCATTCCCTACGAAGATTTGCGGTTAACCCCGGAACAGGTTGAAGTCACAGACGGCCGTTCCCGGCGCCGGTATGAGTTTATTCACCTTCAGGGGAGCGACTGCCGGGGAGGGAAGGTTTTGGTTAACCCTAACCATCCTCTCAACGGCCCGGTTTGGGGCGTTTTAACCTCGGTCGGTAAAGTTACCGTTAGAACGCCCCGGCGCCCCCGCATTGCCCTGATCGCTACTGGGGATGAACTGGTAGCCCCGGAACAGGCGCCGCAACCCTACCAACTCCGGCGCTCGAATGTCTACGCGCTCCAGGCTTCTTTGTTAAAATACGGCTTTTCTCGCTTAAGCCTGACCCATCTGCCGGACGATCCCCAGAGGATTGAAGACCATTACCGGGCTTCGGCGGGGAATTTTGAGATCCTGCTCTACTCCGGTGCCGTCTCTAAGGGAAAATTTGATTATTTACCCCAGATTTGGCAAAACCTCGGCGTCACCCGTTATCTCCAGGGCGTAGCACAGCGCCCCGGCAAGCCCCTGTGGTTTGGGGTGGATCAGGAAACTAAGACGGTCATTCTCGGCTTACCGGGAAATCCCATTTCCAGCCTTGTTTGTTTACACCGTTACCTCCTGCCCCAACTGTTACCCCAGGCGCCGGTTTACGCGCGCTTGAGCCGGGAGATGGAGTTTAAACCGCTCTTAACCTATTTTCTGCCGGTTAAACTAGAGTCCCGCCCCGATGGCAGTCTTTGGGCCGACCCCCTGGTTCCCAAAAATTCCGGGGAATTTACGGCGCTGGTCGGAAGCGACGGTTTCTTGGAATTGCCCCCGGCGCCGAGTTATTTTTCCGCCGGGGAAGCCTTTCCTTTTTATGGTTGGTAAGATGTGAACGTATGTTTAAAAACTATTCGCTCCGCCTGTCAGAATCCCCCCTAACCCCCCTTAGAAAGGGGGGAAAACTTCTCAAAGTCCCCCTTGTAAAGGGGGATTTAGGGGGATCAAACCCAAAATTTAGGTCTTTAGCCAAGCTCCGTGTACACCTTAGCTTTGTAAGGGGGAACAGGCAAAATCATCGCTCAAAGTCCCCCTTACAAAGGGGGATTTAGGGGGATAGAGGGATGACACAACTTTTAATTGACGCCTACGGGCGCCGGATTCGTAAACTGCGAATATCGGTCACGGATCAGTGTAATTTACGATGCCGTTACTGTATGCCCCTCCAGGCAAACTTTATGGACAAAAACCGTTATTTAACCCCCGCCCAATACGGGGAAATTGCGGCGGAATTACAGACCTACGGACTGGAGGAAATTCGTTTAACCGGGGGGGAACCGTTGTTGAGGGGGGAATTTGCCGAGATTCTGGCGGCGCTGAAACCCTTGAAATTTAAAAAGTTGGGTCTGACCACCAACGGGATTTTATTAGACCGTTACCTCGACTGTTTAGAGGCCAACGGCGTAACGGCGCTGAATATTAGCTTGGATACGCTTAATTCTGAAACCTTCCAAACCCTCGCTTACGGTCGGGATTTAGCCAAAGTTTTAAGCAACATCGCCCTGACTAGACAGCGCCGTTTTCGGATTAAACTCAATACAGTGATGATGCGGGGGATTAATGATGGGGAACTCTTCGATCTAGTGGAATACGCTGGAGATTTAGACCTAGAAATTCGCTTCTTGGAGGTCATGCGCATCGGCTACGCTTGCCAGAATCAATCCCAGTGGTTTATCAGCGCCGCCGAACTGATCCAGCGCTTAGAAAGCCGTTATCGCCTAACGCCCCTGGAGTCTCCCCAGGATGCCACCGCCTTCCGGTATCGGCTGAAGAACGGCCCCGTCGTCGGCTTTATCGCCTCGGAATCCCAACCTTTTTGCGGCCACTGCTCCCGTTGGCGCCTCGGCGTTGATGGCACCTTACGAGCCTGTTTACTCAAAGAAGACGGAGTTAACCTGAAACATACCACCCCGGCCCGGCGCCGGGAATTGTACCAGACTCTGCTGGGGCTGAAACCCTACCGCCGACCGCCGGAGGTTCCCCACGCCATGCACCAAATTGGAGGTTAACCCCATGTTGAGCCATTTCGACCGGCACCAACAACCGGCCATGGTGGACGTCAGCGCCAAAGCGCCGACGGAACGCCGGGCCTTAGCCCAATCCGTCATCCAACTGCCGCCGGAGTTAGCCCCCTACTGGCAGGGAGCAGATTTTATCCTCAAAAAAGGGCCGGTTCTGCAAACCGCCATTATCGCTGGGACAATGGCCGTCAAGAAAACGGCGGAATTGATTCCCTTTTGCCATAGCTTGCCCCTGGAGGACTGCCGCTTTACCGTAGAAACTCCCGATCCCTTGACCCTCATACTCCAGTGCGAGGTCAAAACCACTGCCAAAACCGGTGTGGAAATGGAGGCGCTCTGCGGCGTTTCCGTGGCAGCGCTGACGGTTTACGATATGTGTAAATCGGTTTCTAAACATATTGTGATTCGAGAAACCCGACTACTGGAAAAAAGCGGCGGCAAGTCCGATGTTCAAGCCCTGCCCCTCTACGGTTTAGTTCTCACCGGCGGCCAAAGTCGCCGCATGGGCCAAGACAAAGCGCTGATGGATTACCGGGGCCGACCCCACGCCCAATACCTTTACGACCTTCTAAGTAAGTACTGCGAACAAGTTTTTCTCTCCGCTCGCCCCCAGCAGTGGCAAAACACCGTTTTAGAATCCCTCCCCACTCTCCCGGACAGGGAGGAAAATCTCGGCCCTTTAGGGGGCCTGTTAACGGCGCTGTCCACTTATCCCCAGGCGAACTGGTTAGTACTCGCCTGCGACTTAGCCGCGGTGGACGAGGGGATCATCGAAACCTTGTTAAATCAAGCCAGACCCGGCGCCGTGGCCACCTGCTATCAAAACCCAGAGGGGGGATTTCCCGAAGCGCTCTGCACCGTTTATACGCCCCAGGCGCTGACCCTCTTCCAGCGGGGACAAAAAGCGGGGATTCTCTGTCCCGTTAAACTCCTGCAACTGGCGGACTGCCATCTGATTCCGGCGCCCTATCCCGGCGCGATTGCCAACGCCAACACCCCCGAGGACTATGAAAACAGCCGTCGTGCTCAGATACTTCGCTAGCCTAGCCGAAGAGGCCCAAATGACGGCGGAAAGCCTAGAAACCGACTGCCGCACCTATCGGGAGCTTTACGCTTGCCTCGCCCGGCGCCACGGCTTTACTCTACCGGCGGAGGCGGTTAAGGTGGCTGTTAACGATGAATTTACCGACCTCGACAGCGCCGTCATTCCTGGGGGCGTTATTGTCTTTATTCCCCCGGTGGCCGGGGGTTAAACCGCGCCGATGAACCCGCACTCGGTAATCCAACATCCGAAAACCCATGCTTTCATCGGGTTCGGTCTGAAATTCAAGGTGGAGGACGAGATCGTCGGATTGCTCCAAAATGAGGGAGTCGGCCCGAATGGGTTCTAAGGAGAGTTCTTTTGGACTAAGCGTGGTCAGCGTAACCGGTTTGCCGAGGAGCCAAGCGGCATAGTCTTCGGAAAAGGTTTCTGCGAGGTATTTACAGACGTTATCAAACATTCCAGAACTTTATCATCAATTAACGGCGCCGCTCATGGACTTTGGGACAAAAAAAGAGGGAGGATGGCTCTCCCCCTCTTATTTTTAAATCAACTTAGACGAAGAAGTTACCGACCGGGATGGCACCCAGCGCCGGTAAAGTTCCGGTAATACCGGTGAGGTTAATCACCAAGTCATTGGCGCTTTGGAAGCCCGCTGTCCCGTCGTTAACGATCAGGTAAGTGGAAGTGTTGGCTCGGACTAAAACGGCGCTGTTAAGTCCCAGCGCCTGACTTCCCCAAGTCGCGCCGTTAGAATCGGCGAAGACATTGGTAACGATGGTGTTAATGTTGGTGGTCGCACTATCGGCGGCGCGGGTGAAGGCCGCAGGAGCGCCGGTGGCCGCACCGCCTTGAGTGAGTAAATCAATCTTATCGGCGCCGATGGCGAAGTCGCTGATCCGGTCTACGCCCGTAACAGTTGATTCCCCGAAGCGAAAGATAAAGGTGTCGTTCCCGGACTTGCCTGCTAGGGTATCGGCGCCGGCGCCGCCATTAAGGATATTGGCGCCGGTGTTACCCGTGATTTTATTTTTGAGGGCGTTACCTGTGCCATTGAGGTTGGCGCTACCGGTGAGGGTCAGGTTTTCGAGGTTAGCGCCGAGGGTGTAGTTGATACTCGCTTTGACGGTATCAGTCCCTTCGTTAGCGTTTTCGGTAATTACATCCCCGATGTTATCCACGGTGTAGGTATCGTTCCCCAGTCCGCCAATCATCGTGTCGGCGCCGGCTTTACCGTCTAGGGCATCGTTGCCCGCTAAACCGGTCAGGGTGTTAGTGCCGCTGTTGCCCGTCAAGGTATTGTTGAGGGCGTTGCCGGTTCCGTTAAGGTTGGTGCTACCGTTGAGGGTCAGTTTTTCAACGTTGTTGGGAAGGGTATAGGTAAGGTCAGATTTAACGGTATCGGTTCCTTCGTTGGGATTTTCGACCACCACATCCCCGATATTGTTCACCGTGTAAGTATCGTTTCCGGCTAAACCAATGAGGGTGTCGGCGCCGGTGGTGCCGTTGAGGGTATCCTTTCCTGTTGTGCCGGTGAAGGTACTCCCTGAGCTGGTGTCGTCGTTCTGGATCGTACCTTGGGCGCTCGCGGTGGTGATAGTTGCGCCGTTGGTGGGATTAGAGAGCGTGACGGTAAAGGTTTCGTTGGGTTCGACGGCGGTATCCCCTTGGACATTGACGGTAATCACCCTGCTAGTTTGCCCGGCGCTAAAGTTTACGACTCCGCTGGGTAAGACTCCGCCGACAAAATCCGTAGCATTCGCAGGATTAGCTCCTGTTCCCGTGACCGCCCAGTTAACGTTATTGGTTCCGGTCGTGGAGCTAGAGCGGATGACGGTAAACGTGAAAGCTTTACCGCCGGCATTGCCTTCGGTTTGGGCGGCGCTGGTAGCGGAAATTGTCAAGGAAGAAGGGAGGTCAGAAGACACATCTAGCGCCCACAGTTCATCGCCGTTAACGCCGTCATTGGCGCGGAAGTAAAGGGTATTACCCACTCCCGTTAGCTCACGGAGGTATGAGCTAGATGAGCCGGGATTGATGTCCTTAACGAGAACAGTGCCAGCGGCGGTGCCGTCGCTCTTCCACAGTTCATCGCCGTTAACACCGTCATTGGCCGAGAAGTAAAGGGTATTACCCACTCCCGTTAGCTCACGGAGGTATGAGCTAGATGAGCCGGGGCGGATGTCCTTAACGAGAACAGTGCCAGCGGCGGTGCCGTCGCTCTTCCACAGTTCATCGCCGTTAACGCCGTCATTGGC
>JBKCES010000084.1:0-6788 GCA_046304295.1 Cyanobacteriota bacterium
AGTGTCCATCCACTCATCTAGCTCTTGAATAATTTCATTCACACTTTTTTCGTTAATCATGATAGTGCACTCCTGAGAACTCGCCTCATCTCCCATTATACACCATAATCTGACTTTATGACTCATCTGTAAATGCTATAGTAGGGTTTATCCAAGCTCCTTAAACCAGCCAGAAAATTATTAGATTCCTGAAAAGTCGCCAAAATGCCAAAATCTTCCTGATCTATCTCCCTGAGTTTACGCAAGTGTTGGGAGCGATTGACCACAAAAACTGGACGAAAATTCTGTATCATAATCTGATTCCATCCTTGAAATACCTTGGCAGCTACAATAGTTTGTGTGGGCTAAAGAAGAGCGTCATCCGGCACCCCTAGGGAAAACAGGCGTTGACTGACGATCAGTCCCCCCAATATTACCATTGTGCTTGGGCGTTGGGTTGACTTACGACTAAAGTAAAGCGGGTGCTGGGACGAGGATCTAATCTTTAAGCTAATGGCCCATTCAAGTCCGAAGTTCATCAGAGCCTAACTGGAAAAAGAATGTCTCATAGGAGTACAGTAGTCAAGAGATTTACGAGTCCACTACTTCCTATCGCGCCTGCTGGGCGAATTGTCCCTGACGGGGATCACCCAGGGGTTGCTCTGGCAGGGAGAGGAGCACCGCTAGAGGGGGAGCGCCCCTTGAAAATCCCCGGCTTGATCAAGCGTCTGGGCTTGGGACAACGGGGGTTGGGCCTGGAGAGAACTAAAGATATAATTGACGACAGGCGTCGCCAGCGCCGTCTTGAAACCCCCAGTTTAACTGACTTATATCTAACTTACTATTTAAACATTGACGGAGAAGCCCAACGCTATGGGATCTGCAAACTCGGCCAACTTCTCGCGGGAACTAAAAACCCAAGCCCTCATTCTCGGGAGCTTTGTGGGAATTTTTTGGCTTCTGGAAATTCTCGACGTCTTTGTTTTCCATCACAGTCTCGACCGCTTTGGCATCCAACCCCACAGTTTAGTCGGTCTGCGGGGCATTCTCTTTGCGCCTTTCCTCCACGGTGGTTTCCTCCACCTGATGGCCAATACCGTTCCTTTCCTCGTTTTAGGCTGGTTCGTGATGCTTCAGGAAACCAGCGATTTTTGGATTGTGACGGCGCTAACCATGCTGGTGGGGGGCTTGGGCACCTGGATCTTTGGCGGCGCCGGCTCGGTTCATGTGGGCGCCAGTATTTTAATCTTTGGCTATTTAGGCTTTTTGCTCTTCCGGGGCTTTTTCCAGCGTAATCTCCCTTCCATCGCCCTGTCCATGGCGGCGCTCTTTCTCTACGGCGGGGCACTCTGGGGAGTTTTGCCCCTGCAAGCGGGGGTATCCTGGCAGGGGCACCTCTTTGGTTTTCTGGGCGGTTTCTGGGCGGCTCAGTTGATCGCCAAGGAAAAGCGCTTTTACGCCGACTCCTCAAAGCGCCGATAAGAAAAGGATTCCAGTAACGGATCGGTTTTCCCCGCCGTTAACCAGTCCGCCAACAACCGGGCCGTGACCGGCGCCAGTAAAACGCCGTTGCGATAATGTCCCGTCGCTAGGGTTAAATTCTCCCAGGGGCCGGCGCCTAGGAGGGGGCTTTCGTCGGGGGTGCCGGGGCGAAAACCCCACCAGATTTCCTGTAACGGCCAGGACGCAAGACCGGGATATAACCGTGTAGCCCGCTCCACAAGGGTCTGAATCCCCTGAGGCGTGTTATGAGAACCCCAGTTCCCGACTTCCACCGTGGCGCCGATAATTAAACGCCCGTCCCGTCTGGGCACCAGGTAAGTGCCGGGGCCAAAAAGAACTCGCTCTAGGGGCCAGGCTCCGTCCTCCTGGGGCGGCATCTGTAGGGACAGCATTTCTCCTTTTACCGGAAACACCGGCAGGGGCAAGAGTTCTGAAGCCCAGGCGCCGCTGGCCAAGACATAGTTTTGGGCCAGAAACGTTCCGGCATCGGTTTCTACCCCCTCCAGTTTTCCCCCCCGAGAAGACAGCGCCGTAACGGTAACCCCAAGGTGGAGATGCACCCCTAGGCGCTCCGCCGCCCTGTGGAGAACCGTCATCAAGCGCCGATTATCCACCTGAGCATCTTCCGGGTGCCACCAGCCGCCGACGACCTCTGGGCCGAGACTGGGTTGAAATTGACGGAGGGCCTCCCCCTCCAGCCAACTGGACTGATCCGATATCACTTCCGGCATCTCAAACACCGGCGCCAAAATGCCGCAGGGCCAATAACCGGCGCTTAATTCCGTTAAATGCTCCAGCTTGCTGACCCATTCGGGGTAAAGCTCCCGGGACCGGAGACCGAGGGATAAGAGGGGCCCCTGCGGCAACCCCTCCGCCTCCGGCGCCAACATCCCCGCCGCCGCCAGCGCCGCGGCTTCCTGGGGCTGACGACTCAGGAGTGTCACGTCTTGACCCCGGAGTCGCAGTTCCGCGGCCAGAGCTAGCCCGATAACCCCGCCGCCAATGATGACCGTATCGCTGATATTCCGCTTCATGGTCGTTAACCGAACCCCCGCTGAAAAGATCTTTTCCCGGACGGGGCCTGTCGATCCCCTCTCAGGCTAAACTACAAAGATGATTATGAGATTTATGTTGATATTATGAGTGTAATTAGTCAAGTTATTCTCAAGTCCGATGACGAACTTCGTTACCCTAGTAGCGGAGAACTCAAAGGTATCGAGGAGTTTCTGAAGTCTGGTCAACAGCGCATCTCCATCGCCGAAGCCCTGGCGGAGAATGAAAAGAAAATTGTTGACCAAGCCCAGAAGCAACTCTTTAAAAAGCGCCCCGACTACCGAGCACCGGGGGGCAACGCCTACGGTCAGAAGCAATATAGCCAGTGCCTGAGGGACTACGGCTGGTATTTGCGTCTGGTGACCTACGGTATCCTTGCGGGCGATAAAGAACCCATTGAAAAAATTGGTTTAGTGGGAGTCAAAGAAATGTACAACTCCCTCAACGTCCCTGTCCCCGGCATGGTAGAAGCCATCCAATGTCTCAAAGAGGCGGCGCTGGGCGCCCTCGGTGCCGAGGAAGCCAAGGAAGCGGCTCCTTATTTTGATTACATTATCCAATCCCTCTCCTAGCCCGAGGGAAACGGTAGGATGGGAGCAAACCGCCAGCCCATTTTGCGGAGTGTCTGCTGTTATGCTGTGGTTTCGGTTTCTCCCCCTGCTTTCTTTTCTTTTTTTGATCCTCTCCTACGCCATCTTTGGTTGGAATGTAGCCTCCGCTGGCGAGATCTGGAGCGAAACCGTGTTGGCTCAGTTTCAGAATTGGGAGTTTGGTCTCAAGGAAGAAGGGATTATGGCCCTCATTCACGCCCTCGCGCTGATCGCCATTGTCCTCACCTCCCTGGCCCTAACGGCGCCGGTCTCCTTGATGACCTTTTTTGTGGGCAGTTGGGTCAAGTCCTTTGGACAGTCAATCCTCTCCATGGTCGTCTGGTCTCTCTTCTTTGTCCTAGTTTTGCGCTGGTTTAACTATTTCGCCGAATTTCTCGTTTTGCTCTGCTCCGCTATTTTAGGTCGGATTCAACTGCGGGAGGCGGGCCTGAGTAAATTCCCCGCCTTACTTTTGCTAACGGTGCTCTGTTTAGCCAGTTTCGGCGCCGGAGCCTATAGTTATTACCGTTGGAACGCCGTAATTTAGGAAAAAGTCAAGAAGTCCTGCGCTCTACCCACAAGGGTAAGCGTCGGGATGAGGGACGTCTGAGCCGGAGTGAAGCGTAGACTAACAATTATTTTGGAAGTCGCCTGACCCTCAATATATCGGCGTAAAACGGAAATTATCACGCCACCGCAAGAGGCAATAAAGTAGGACTTGTTCCATAGCCGACATTTACCTCCCAGTCCTTCAAGATATGGTCAAGCGGGTCGAGGAAACCTTGAGCGATACACAAAGAGGGATTGCAATGGGAAGAAACGCGGCCAGATCCCCGACAAAGGGAAAGGGCGTTTAGGATACTTGTTGATGTCCTAACTTGAAGAATAAACTCTCTAAATCCTCCTGCTCGGTGTGAAATTCCGTAATGGGAATCCGGCTCTCCACCAAAACTCGCAGTAAATCCGCCATCTCTTCCGGGGCGCCGCTATAGCGACAGAGCAAACTGCGACCGTCTTCTTCTACTTGTATCTCTCCCACCTGTCCCTCAGTTTTCAGGAGGTCTTGGAGGCGCTCTAATCCCTCCAGAACGTTAATCCGCAACTGCCGGGCCGCTAAGCGCCGATACAGGGCGTCCAAGGGGGAACTTTCGATCAAACAGCCTAACTCCATCACGCCAACCGCAGTGCAGAGTTCCTGCAAATCACTGAGGACATGGGAGGAAATCAAAACCGTCATCCCCGCCTGACGCAACAGTTTAACGATTTCCCGAAACTGCAAGCGAGCGCCGGGATCTAACCCGGACACCGGCTCGTCCAGCAGAAGTAGTAAGGGATTATGAATTAAAGTGCGGGCTAAGCTGAGGCGCTGTTTCATCCCCCGAGACAGAGTCATGATTTTTGCGTCCTTCTTACTGGTCAGTTGCACGAGTTCCAACACCTCCCAGAGTCGGCGTCGGCGCTCGGGGCCAGTCAGAAAATAGAGACGGGCGAAATAGTCTAAATAATCCCAAATGGAGAGGTCTTCGTAGAGGGGATAATCGTCCGGTAAGTAGCCCAAATATTGCTTTAATTTAAGATTTCCTTCTCCTCGGATTAGGCGCTCGCCAAAAAGGGTAATCTCCCCGGTGGTGGCTTCTTCCGCCATGGCCAGGAGACGAATCAAAGTGGTTTTACCGGCGCCGTTGGGGCCGATCAAGCCATAGACGGCGCCTTCTTCCACCTCTAAATCCACGTTATTGACCGCGCGCTGACGGTTAAACTGCTTAGTTAGGCCCTGGGTGGCAATGGCGAAGGAGGGAGCGCTCAGCATTGGCAGAAATTGGGAAAAACTATTCCTAGCTTAACCGGGGAGACGGACTTTGACTCCGGTTCCCCCTGAACCGTCACCTTAATCAATACCAAGAATCGCTTTTTTTCTATCCTAACCTCAAGTTTTGTAAAGATTTATAACAACAATGTTAAGCTCTGTTGCAAGATAGCTTTTCCGGCGCCGCTGAGCTTTTTTTCCCTAAAAAGCTGTGATACCATGCCCTTCGTGCTCACTCTCAATTTAATCAAGCGCTATTTAGGAGAAAGACCTTGGTACTACGGGTTGCAGTTGTCGGAGGAGGCCCCGCTGGTTCTTCCGCGGCCGAGATTTTAGCAAAAGCGGGCATTGAGACCTACTTGTTTGAGCGCAAGCTAGACAACGCCAAACCCTGCGGCGGCGCCATTCCCCTCTGTATGGTCAGCGAGTTCGATCTGCCGCCCCAGATCATCGACCGTCAGGTGCGCAAGATGAAGATGATCTCCCCCTCCAATATTGAGGTCAATATTGGGCAGACGTTGAAAGACGACGAGTATATCGGCATGTGCCGTCGGGAAGTTCTGGACGGTTTTCTGCGGGACCGGGCCGGCCAACTCGGCGCCGAGATTATTAACGGCACAGTTTATAAACTGGATATCCCCGCCAATAACAGCGCTCCCTACATCCTCCACTACGCCGACCACGCCAACGGTTCGGCCCAGGGAGAAATGAAAACCCTCAAGGTGGATCTGGTCATCGGCGCCGACGGGGCCAACTCCCGGGTGGCCAAGGCCATTGACGCCGGGGATTACAACTACGCCATCGCCTTCCAGGAGCGGATTCGCCTACCGGAAGACAAAATGGCCTACTACGAAGATCTGGCGGAAATGTATGTCGGCGACGACGTCTCCCCCGATTTCTACGCCTGGGTCTTTCCCAAATACGACCACGTGGCCGTCGGCACCGGCACCATGAAGGTCAATAAAGCCATTATTAAAGACTTACAAGCCGGGATTCGGGCCCGGGCCGCCCACAAACTAGAGGGAGGCGAAATTATCAAGGTGGAGGCCCACCCCATCCCGGAACATCCCCGTCCCCGTCGGGTCGTCGGCCGGGTGGCGCTAGTGGGAGACGCCGCCGGCACGGTAACAAAATCCTCCGGGGAAGGCATTTACTTTGCCGCCAAATCCGCCCGCATGTGCGCCGAAACCATTGTGGCCGCCAGCAACAACGGCCAACGGATTCCCACGGAAGCGGATCTGAAAACCTACATTAAACAGTGGGATCAGCGCTACGGCATGACCTACTTGGTGCTGGATATTCTCCAGCGGGTTTTCTACCGGAGCGACGCTACCCGGGAAGCCTTTGTGGAGATGTGCGCCGATATCGATGTGCAAAAACTCACTTTTGATAGCTACCTCTACAAAACCGTCGTCCCCGCCAATCCCTTGGTGCAGATGAAGATTACCGCCAAAACTATCGGCAGTCTTCTGCGGGGCAACGCCCTGGCGCCCTAGTCGGCGCTTTTTCTGGGGGAGTTTTCGGCGCCGTCTGGATTCCGAAGCTCCCTCCGTTCAAGAGGCGCCTTTAAAAAATGGGGAGCGGTATTTTCGAGTCCATCCTTTAGTCGTGGATTTATTGTATGCCCAAGGCAAAATCGAAGCTCCGTCAGCAGGGGAGGTTCCAGGTAGCACCTCAAGTTAAGGAATCTCCTTTATTCACGGGAAGTATTGGGCAACGTGAGTTCGACAGAAGTTAGAGGATAGCAGGAGGGAGAGCAGCAAGAGCTTTCGGGTCTAACTGAAGAGAGGGCTTGCAGGGAAGGTAGGTGTAGGCAATCAAGCCCGCAATCAAATTAACCATAAAATTCCACGGAC
>JBKCES010000085.1:0-8381 GCA_046304295.1 Cyanobacteriota bacterium
AGAACCCCACACCGGGGAACAATTTGTTTATCAGGTTCCTAACTTCGACGTCCTAGTGGATAGTCCCGTAGAAATGGGAACCCAAGCCATTTACGAGTTTGCCGTCCGGGGTAAAGCCCATCAATTAGCAGTTTGGGGAGAGGGCATGGCGACGGGGGCGAAATCTAACCGGTTTTTTGAAGGAGTTTAGAATAGCATAGCTGAATCACCACCAGGAAAACCGCGACCGCCCCCCAGCGCCGGACTTGTCTATTGGGCGGCGGGAATGTCAAAGTAAGCTAAAGACCCTTCTCTAGATTTTTATGGACTACGCCGTTGTCATTCAAGGGCTACAAAAACGCTACGGTGCCGTTACAGCCCTGCAAGACATTACCCTCAAGGCGCCGCGGGGGGAAATTTACGGTCTGCTGGGGCCCAACGGCGCCGGTAAAACCACGACGATTCGCTGTCTGTGCACCCTCTCCAAACCGGACGGGGGACTTCTAGAGGTGGACGGCATCTCCGCCATCGACCAACCGAGGGAAGCCCGGCGCCGGTTGGGTTACGTGGCCCAGGAAGTGGCGCTGGATAAAATTCTCACCGGGCGAGAACTCCTGCGGCTTCAGGCGGCACTGTACCATCTGCCCCGACCCCTAGCTCAACAACGGATTGAAACCCTATTAACACAACTGGGACTTCAGGATTACGCCAACCAAAAAATCGGCGCCTATTCCGGCGGTCTGCGGAAACGCTTAGATTTAGCCGCCGGGCTACTCCACCAGCCCTCGGTTCTGGTTTTAGACGAACCCTCCGTGGGGCTAGACATTGAAAGCCGTTTTATTCTCTGGGAGTTTTTGCGGCAACTGCGTCAAAGCGGCACTACGGTCTTAATTTCCAGCCATTACTTAGAAGAAATCGATGCCCTGGCGGATCGGCTGGCCATTATCGACAAAGGTCGGGTCATCGCCGAGGGAACCCCCCAGGAGCTTAAAAATCGGGTGGGGGGAGACCGGGTGGCGCTGAAAATTCGGGAATTTACGCCCCTAGAGGAGGCCGAAACGGCGGCGGAGCTGTTAAAGTCCCTCCCCTTTGTGGAAGAAATCATTATTAACGGCGCCCAGGGCAATACTCTCAATTTAATCGTTCAAGCCCAGAGCAACGGCCTGAGTCAAATTGAGCAGTCCCTCCTGAATCAGGGCTTACCCCTCTTTAGCCTGGCCCAGTCCCGCCCCAGCCTCGACGATGTTTACTTGGCCGCCACCGGGCAAACCCTGCTGGATGCCGAGTTAGCCGGCGCCGCCCAACGGGATCTCAAAGCCGAAAAAAAACAAGCCATGACAGCTTAGAAAAGTTGAGCCCCCCTAACCCCCTTTGGGAAACTACTGTATATACACAAGTATCGAGATTCCCCCTAGGTTGGAATGAGATCAAAAGTCGGGCGCTGGCTTTTAGCCGGGAGTGGGCGGAGCAATTAGTTCACCATTACGCAATGTATTCCACAAGTACTTATGTACTTTCTTGGGTGAGGAACAGATCGAGGGCTGAGCGTAGCCGAAGCCCGACCTTCCAACCAAAGTTGGGTATTTTTTCTCTGAATACCACTATGTCTAAAACTGAAGATATAGCGGTCGCCTCTAGCTTGTAAATTGCTGACTGCCAAAAGGCTTTACCCGTAGGGGTTCTGGCATTTAAGATTCTAAAAATCATGTCCAATAAATTCATATGCTCTACCCGCATCGTTTATAGAATTGTTACAATCAAGCTTTAAATTCAGAGATCCGTTCCCACTAAATCATCTCGTAAAGCGTACTTTATTATCATCATCGCTGGTTATCCTCTCAAGTAAATTCCATGCACATGATAGCCTAAAAGTCAATCCTCATAATTGATGACACGCCCTATATGACTCTCTATTCCTAACTTTTTCGCTTGCTTACTCGTCAATGTCAACGTTCCTACAATACTATTTATTGTCCGAGGCCGTCCCGCTGTGGTTCCTGTTGTTTCTTCGACAAAAAAAGGGCTATTTGAGGACTTACATGAGTTAGAATTTGGTCACGTATATAGCAGTCACAAGTGAGTTGTAAAGTTTTAAATCCCCGAACCCTTACGGGTAAAGGCTTTGAGCAGAGGGACAATTTACAACCTAGATGTGACCGCTATAGCAGGCCTAAGTGAATCATGAACAGGTTCCGATTTGCTCCCCCCTTTCCAAGGGGTGTTGGGGGGGATCATAACTTGATTGCGTTCACCACCCATTTAGTTCTTCCATGCTACCATCTCGATAGTTTCCAGGTTGCTCATCTCTCCTGGATGGTCTAATTCCCAAAGGGCTGCTGCTAATTCTTTAGTGTGATAGTCAATACAAGCTTTGAGTTCAGGTTCCATTTTGAATCCTTGGTTAGATGATTGATTTTTAGCTATTCTAAGCCATCCAACCATACCTTGAAATCGACAAAAACTCAATGAGTATTTATACTTTTGCAAATCTGAGATGCTCCCCCTTTAGCATTAATTCTCTTCTTGGTTCTTCTTGTTTTTGTTTCTTATGCTCCTCTGCTTGTATTACTAAATCTTGAAACTGCTCGTAACTTACTCTAATTAATGATTTAGCAGTTTCAGATTTTTCTTCAATACATTCAAATAGGTTTGCCACCATGCTTATACTCCACAAAGCGTAATTCTGAATTTATTTTAGCTTACAATTTATATTTCCGACGAGTCTAATTTAGAGAGTCGCCCCAAGCAGCGTCAGGGATTAAAACAGAACGGCGCTGGGAGAGCCAACAGGGATTGGGTCAGCGCCAGCAGGGGAGCCAGCGCTTCCGGGGGAGTTAAAGATTGGGCCGGGGGATGGGGTTCGTAACGCTCTAGGTAGAGATAGATAAAATCTAACGCCTCGTAAACCAATAGACGAGCGCCGTCGGTAAAACCCCATTCATAGCCCACCGGCGTCAGTGTCCGCCCCAGCTCCCGGTCATAGTAGCTAAGCTCTTGCCCGTAGGCGACCTCGTAGGCGCCGTAGAGTTGGCCCCGTTCCGACTCCTGCTTAATCGCCTCCAGAATGGGGTCTAGGCTATAGCCCCGGCGCCGGGGAACCTGATAGCCCGCGTGGTAATTACGCCCGAGTTCCCGCCATTGTTTTGCCAGGAGGACTTCCCAACTTTGATTCAGCGCCGCTTCTAGGTTAAGCAGAAATAAGAGAACCCAAAGCCCGTCCGGCTCCCGGCTGTGGTCTCCCCCCAACTCCCCCCGCTCGTTTCCCGCCAGGGTGATCCGCAGACTTTCAAAGGTCTCGCTTAAGTAACTCCAGGGGCCCGGCGCCGGATAGCAGGGCAGATGAAGTTTGGCGCAGGCGTGATCCGCCGCGGCGCTGGCGAAGCGGGAACGAGCGACGCCGGAGAATCGACTGCGATAGACGGGGCTAACGGCCGCTTGACTGACCAACAGGGCCAGAAGATCGCCGGGATTAATTTCCCCCCGCTGACCCCAGAGGCGGCAACGGCGCCGACTGAGGAAAATGGCCCCCGGCGCCGGTAAGGCAGTCTGCAAAGGCGATTGCGCGGTGTTCTGGGGAAGGCCCAACTCCCCTTCTAACAGTGCTTGGGCGTAGGCGTAACTCTCGGAGTCGAGGCACTGAACCCGCAGATCCCGGCGCTGGAAAACGGATTGAATTAAGTCGAAGTCAAATAAACGGGCCATCTCGCGCCCATAGACCTGGACTCCCTCTAGGGTTTCTATGTCCAACCCCTCCAGACTGTAGCGCCGGTCAACGGCCAAATCTAAGACCCAGGGATGCCAGCGGTAGGACTGGATCACCTGAGTCCGCTCCCCGAGGGCCTCCAGTAAGGGCGGAGAAAAAACCTGACCGCTCTGCCAGTAGAGCTTAACCTGACAATCCGGCTCCCCTGCCTGGGGTAAGGTTTGTAGGGTTAGGGCTCCGATGGCTTGGTATTTTAAAACCAGTTGAGAAACCAGGGGGGGATAGGGGATTCCCGACACCAGCATCAGCCGGGCGAAGGGGTGGGCCGCGGCGATGGCCAGGAGAGTTTCCAGCAGAATTTGACTTTCCCGTCGACTATCGGCGGCGATGACGAGGGTTTTGCCCTCCAGATCCCCGAGGAGATTTAAAAAACTCTGGACTAAATTTTCCCAATAGGGGGGGCGCAAAAAGCGGGAAAAGGGTTGTTCCAATGCGCCGGGAAGGGTCTTCTGCTCCGGTAGGGGTCGGGTGGGAATTAGACGAACGGTGCTCATGGTTGAGGACGGCTGACCTTAGCTCGAAAGAGGAGGGTTTCTCCCTGGCGATAGCCACTGTAGCGAATTTGCACCGGCTCCCCCGGCGCCAGCTCCGCCCCCTGCTCTAAAACTTCGTGCCATTGGGGATTATAGGGAACGATTTCCCCAGGGGCGCCGAGGGATTCTACTTGCCACCGTTGCAGGAGGGTGAAAATAGGGCGCGTTAGGGGGACTAATTTGCGGGCCGGCCAATCGGGGTTGGTTTCCGCCGCCACGACGGCGCTGGGCCATTGCCGCAACCAAGGCTCCAGAATTTGTAGGGCCTCCCGACGAAAATCCGCCTCTAGGCGCCGGCGTTGCCCGTCTAACTCCCCCTGAAGACGCTGGTATTCCCGCCGTAGAGTCTCTGTTTCCGACGCGCTTTCCTTCGGAACTCTCCCGAGATTTTGGCTTAATTCCCCCAGGGAAATCTGAAGAGCCTTGGCTAGGCGCTGGGCTGCCTCTAGGGGCAACTTGGGCAATAGTCCCCACTCCGCCCGTCGCAGTTGCCATTCCGTTAACCCGGAGCGCCGGGAAAGTTCCTCTAGGGTTTCAATCTGGACAGCGGCCATCAGGTCGGCAAGGGCGGAGCGATAGGGCGGCATGGCGTGAGGTTGAAAAATTAAGCATCGATCTTAACCTAGTTCTCCGAGGGAGCCGAGGCGAGTCAACATCTTGTCTCGTAGCCAACCCAGCAAATGTCGGGTTAAGATTAAAGGCTAAAAGTTAAAGCAATCTTGGTCTTCCCGCCCTCTCCCATGCCCCAGACTCCCGCGCTCAGCGGCGCTCAGATCCGCCAGACCTTCCTCGACTTTTACGCCCGGCGCCAACACCAGATTTTGCCCAGCGCCTCCCTGGTGCCGGAAGACCCCACGGTTCTGCTGACTATCGCCGGGATGTTGCCCTTTAAGCCGATTTTTTTGGGGCAGAGAACCCCGGACTTCCCCCGGGCCACTACCTCCCAGAAGTGCATTCGCACTAATGATATTGAGAATGTGGGGCGCACGGCCCGACACCATACTTTCTTTGAGATGCTGGGAAACTTTAGTTTTGGGGACTATTTTAAGCGCCAGGCCATCCTCTGGGCTTGGGAACTGTCCACAGAAGTCTTTAAACTGACCCCGGAGCGGTTGGTGGTCAGCGTCTTTGAGGAAGACGACGAGGCCTTCGCCCTCTGGCGGGACGAAGTGGGGATTCCCGCCCATCGGATTCAGAAAATGGGCACCGACGATAACTTCTGGGTCTCCGGCCCCACAGGCCCCTGCGGCCCCTGCTCGGAGTTGTACTATGATTTTCACCCGGAGTTGGGGGATAAAACCATTGATTTAGAAGACGATAGCCGTTTTATCGAGTTTTATAACCTGGTGTTCATGCAGTACAACCGGGACACCCAGGGTAATCTAACGCCCCTGGAGAAGCAAAATATCGACACCGGCATGGGGCTAGAGCGCATGGCCCAGATTTTACAAAAAGTTCCCAACAACTACGAAACGGATTTAATTTTCCCCATTATTCAAACTGCGGCCCAAATCCTCCAGATAGATTACAGCGCCGCCTCGGAAACAGAAAAAACTTCCCTGAAGGTCATCGGGGACCACATCCGGGCCGTGGTTCATCTCATCGCCGACGGCGTCAGCGCCTCTAACTTGGGCCGGGGTTATATTTTGCGGCGCTTGATCCGCCGGGTGGTTCGCCACGGGCGTTTATTAGGGATGAGCGGGGAATTTACCCCCAAAGTGGCGGAGACCGTGATTGAACTGGGTGGAGACGTTTACCCCAACCTGGGAGAGCGCCGGGAGGCCATTGCTCAGGAATTAGCCCGGGAAGAAGCGGCTTTTCTCAAAACCCTGGAGCGGGGGGAAAAACTGCTGGCGGAGATCCTCGCCCAGACGACGGGGCAAATTACCGGCGCCGATGCCTTTACCCTCTACGACACCTACGGTTTTCCCCTGGAACTGACGGAGGAAATTGCGGCGGAGGCGGGGTTAACGGTGGATCGGCAAGCCTTTGAGCGGGAAATGGCGGAACAACAGGCCCGGTCTAAGGCGGCTCATCGGACGTTAGATTTAACGGTGCAGGAGAGTTTAGATCATCTGGCTCAAGAGGTTCACCCCACGGCGTTTCTCGGCTACGAGCAGTCCCAAACTGTCGCCACCGTTCAAGGCGTTTTAATCGACGGGGAACTGCGGGAGCAGGCCGAGGCCGGGGACATCGCCCAGATTATTCTCGACCAAACCCCCTTCTACGCCGAGTCCGGCGGTCAGATTGGCGACCGGGGCTACCTTAGCGGCGCTAACCTTTTAGTCCGCATTGAGGACGTCAAAAAAGAATCCGGCATTTTTATCCACTTTGGGCGGGTAGAGCGGGGGCTTCTGCAAACGGGGCAAACCGTCAGCGCCGCCATCGACCGGGCCTGCCGGCGCCGGGCCCAGGCCAACCATACCGCCACCCATCTCCTGCAAGCGGCGCTAAAAAAGGTGATGGGGGAAGACATTTCCCAGGCGGGTTCCCTGGTGGACTTTAACCGTCTGCGCTTTGATTTTAATTGTCCCCGCGCCCTGACCCCGGCGGAGTTAGAACAAATTGAAGAGATGATCAACACGTGGATCGCCGAAGCTCACCCGGCCCAGGTGGAAATCTTGCCCTTAGCGGAAGCCAAACAACGGGGCGCCGTGGCCATGTTCGGCGAAAAATACGGCGCTGAAGTGCGAGTGGTGGACGTGCCGGGGGTTTCCATGGAACTCTGCGGCGGCACCCACGTGGCCAACACCGCCGAAATCGGGTTGTTTAAAATCCTGACGGAAACCGGCGTCGCGGCGGGGATTCGCCGCGTTGAAGCCGTGGCGGGGCCGGCGGTTCTGGGCTACCTCAACCAGCGGGAGCGGGTGGTGCGGGAATTGAGCGAGCGTCTGAAGGTCAAGCCGGAGGAAATTCCCGACCGGGTTCAGCAGATCCAACTGGAGCTGAAACAGACCCAAAAAGACCTAGAAGCCGCCCAACAGGCGCTGGCGCTGGCCAAATCCGAAGCGCTCTTAAGCCAGGCGGAAAGGATTAATGGCTTTGCGCTCCTCGTAGCGGACCTGGGAGAGGTAGACACCGAAGCCCTCAAAAGCGCCGCCGAGCGCCTGCAACAGAAATTAGGGGAAGGCGCCGTGGTTCTGGGGGCGACGCCGGAGGCGGATAAGGTAAGTCTGGTGGCGGCCTTCAGTCCCGGTCTGATTAAAACCTACAACCTCCAAGCCGGTAAATTCCTCGGCCCCATCGCCAAGCTCTGCGGCGGCGGCGGCGGCGGCCGTCCCAATTTGGCCCAAGCCGGGGGTCGGGACCCCGCCCTATTATCCGCGGCGCTGGCGGAGGCGAAACGGCAATTACAAACGGCGCTGTCTTAGGCGGCGCTCCCTGGGTAGAAACTCTAACGTAGTGATAGAGTTATGAATTTGCGAGTTGTGCATTGTAATACTGGATAAAATTCCATACAGCACTCCGCAAATTAAAGAGACTTTTTGAGAAGGAAAGAGTTCGACAAACAAGCCTAGACAATCTTTGTCTAAATGTATTGCTTGAGCATTCGATATGATTGGTTTCTCCACTGTTTTTACCAACTGGTCGATGCTGAGACTCTGGAATCGCTTTTTTATAAGCTTGCCAGAAGTCTGTGTAGCAAGTCGAATTTTGTCGGTACCGCTCTGGTAAACTATCCCATAGTTTTTGAGCAGATTTTCTTGTCCGATCTCCAAGATAGCAAGCCAGTATTCGTCGAGTTTTACGATCTATAACAATCCAAATCCAAACCTTGTTAATCTTATAGTTTACAAAAGACCATAGCTCATCAAGCTCCAGAATGATGTCACCCATTCCTTCATCCGTATCGGCTGTATTTTCTGTATGCCAAGAGGTCTGCCAATATTTCTGATTAACATAGTTTTGTAACCATGTGAGAGAAACTTTTGTAACTCTAGCAATTTCTCGTAAAGAGATTCGCTCTATAGCATTTACAGATGAGTCATAAAGTCAGATTATGGTGTATAATGGGAGATGAGGCGAGTTCTCAGGAGTGCACTATCATGATTAACGAAAAAAGTGTGAATGAAATTATTCAAGAGCTAGATGAGTGGATGGACACT
>JBKCES010000086.1:0-9160 GCA_046304295.1 Cyanobacteriota bacterium
CAATAATGTAAACATTGATAATTTTTTGCAAAACATCAATTTAAATATAAGCCCAAGAAAAGAATTCTTGTGCTACCAAGCCCCACCCTTTTTTTTACCAATATCTCACAATGCAAAATATGAAGAATTAATACTAAATCGCTTTTCTTTGTTAATTTTATTCTTATTAAACATTTATCATAATATGAGAATAAAGGAAGTCTGTTTTATTCTATTTACAATGAACTCTTATATTATCAAAAAGTTAGCTTATTTAAAAGGAAAAATTAAAAACTTGATTCTTCATCAATACTTTTAGGGGCAGTTTAAAAGTCCTCTTGTGCTCACCGTACTCAAAAAAGCATTTGTTACAAAGTTTATAATTATGAATGCCGCTATATAGCAGTCATAAACGATTTGTAAAATCCTAAGTCCCGGAACTCTTATGGGTAAAGCTTTTTGGCAGAGGCCAATTTACAACCCAAATGTGACTGCTATCATCTGTCATTTTATGATAAGATCAAGTCATTAAATTTAGGAGTTATAAAGACGTGAAATTTCCAAAAAAGATTTTAATTATTTACTTCTATAATCAAAACCCAAGAATCACTATTTTAGATCATCTTTATAGCTTTGACCGGTACTCAGATGCATACTGTTATTATATCAACCTTGCATATCAATCTATCCCATCTTATTTAAGTTTTATAAAATTTGATTTAATCATTTTTCACACAATTTACTTATCTTTGAGATGGAATAAAAAGCTGTTTAAAGATTCTTTTTTATGGATCAATATCCTGAAAGAGTCCAATGCAGTAAAGATTGCAGTCCCACAAGATGAATTTATTAACACTGATATACTCAATGAGTTCATTAACCAATTTAACATCAAATGTATTTTTTCTGTCTCACCTGAATCTGAATGGAAAAAGATTTACAGTGACATCGATTTTAATAAAGTTAGAATTTATAAGGTTTTAACAGGTTACCTAGAGCCTAAAACTATCGACAGAATTGAATCTATAAAAAAAATCTCAAATAAAATGAGAGGTATCGATATTGGTTATCGCTCATGGCACGCCGAGTATTGGCTCGGGAGACACGGACTGTTAAAAACTAAAATAGCCGAAGTTTTTAGTCAAGAAGCTCTTAAATACACTTTACATGTTGATATTTCTACCCGAGAAGAAGATACTTTTTTTGGAGATGACTGGTATCAATTCCTGCTTAATTGTAAATATACAATTGGCGTGGAAGGTGGATCAAGCATCTTAGACAAAGATGGTTCCATTCGAGAAAGAACAAATGAATATGTCAAGCTAAACCCAAATGCAAATTTCACGGAAGTCGAACAAGCTTGTTTTCCAAATGCCGATGGAACTTTTAAGCTATTTGCTCTATCGCCTCGACATTTAGAGGCTTGCATTACTCAGACTTGTCAAATTTTAATTGAAGGTAGCTATAATGGCATATTAGAAAAAGGTAAACATTATTTGGAACTCAAAGCTGATCTAAGTAATTTACCAGAAATTTTAACCATTGTTAAGGAGGATAAATTACGAGAAAAAATTGTTGCAAATGCTTATAAAGATATTGTTTTATCTGAAAAACATACTTACCAACAATTTGTTGAATTTATTCTTGAGGAATCCTTTAAAGATGTCTTAAACTCACCTGATAACCAAAGCATTGAATGGCTATCTAACTTAATCTACTACTGGTTTAAAATTCAAAATTATTTGATTTGGCAAGTAATCTTGCCATGGACTTTATTCAAAGCTTTTTTAAAATCATATATTCCACCCTCAATCATTAATCTTGTCAAGCAAATCAAAAATAGAATATAGTGGTTAAATTAAGCCAGTAAATCAAAGCTATATTTTAAATCATCATTGCTTATGTGTGGTATCAGCGGGCTACTTCATCTATCTTCCAAGCGAGTTCCCCATCTTCAACAAAGATTGGAGGTAATGAATCAACTCCAAAAACACCGCGGCCCCGATGGCTCAGGAGTCTGGGCCCATGACCAAGAATTTGTCGGCTTAGCCCATCAAAGACTAAGCATCATAGACTTAACGACCGGCAAACAACCGATGAGATATCCGTCGGGGAATTGGTTAACCTACAACGGCGAAATCTATAATTATCAAGAACTCCGCTCTCAACTCGGCGCCGAAAATTTTGCCACCGCCTCCGACACCGAAGTCATTCTCGGCGCTTATCAACACTGGGGGCAAGATTGCGTCCAGCAATTTCGGGGCATGTTCGCCTTCGCCCTCTGGGATGAAAGCAACAAAACCCTCTTTTGTGCCCGCGACCGCTTCGGCATTAAACCTTTTTACTACACCGTTGTTAATCAGATCCTTTACTTCGCCTCCGAAGTCAAAGCCCTACTCCCCTTTGTTCAAAATATTGAAACCGACCTAGAAGGCTTCAAAGACTACTTAACCTTCCAATTTTGCCTAGCCGGAAAAACCCTCTTTAAAGACATACACGAATTACCCCCAGCCCATATCTTAACCCTTCACAACGGTCAAATTAAAATCCAAAAATATTGGGAAGTCTATTACCAACCCGACTTTGACCACACAGCCAAATACTTTCAAGAACAGATCCAAGCCTTACTAGCCGACTCCGTTAAATTACACCTCCGTAGCGACGTGCCGGTCGGCGGTTACGTGAGCGGCGGCTTTGATTCCAGCCTTATCGCCTCCCTCGCGACTCAACAGTCATCCGCCGATTTTATCGGCTTTACCGGTAAATTTAGTTATAGCCCAGAATACGACGAAAGCCACTACGCGCAAGCCGCCGCTGAACACTGCCGCTTTAATCTAGAAACCGTCGATATCCTAGAGCAAGATTTTATTGACAATATCTATAACGTCATCTATCACCTCGACTACCCCATCGCCGGGCCAGGCTCCTTCCCCCAGTATATGGTCTCAAAACTGGCCAGCAACCATCGTAAAGTCGTCCT
Source organism: Cyanobacteriota bacterium (assembly GCA_046304295.1). Lineage (GTDB taxonomy): Bacteria > Cyanobacteriota > Cyanobacteriia > Cyanobacteriales > Microcystaceae > Synechocystis. The sequence continues at coordinate 2,960 of JBKCES010000086.1, forward strand.
CGGAGGACAAGGCGGCGACGAAATCTTTGGCGGCTACGCCCGTTACTTAATCGCCTACTTTGAACAGTGTATTAAAGGCGCCATAGACGGCTCCATGAACGACGGCAACTTTATCGTCACCTATGAATCCATCATTCCCAACCTTACGGCGCTGAAAAACTATAAACCCCTCTTACAAGAATTTTGGCGAGAAGGCCTATTTGGCGACATGGATCGGCGCTACTTCCGACTCATTAATCGCGCCCCCAATTTAAAAAATGAAGTTCATTGGGAATTTTTAGAAAACTACTCATCCTTTAAAACCTTCCAAAGTATTTTTAAAGGCAGTAACGTTAGCCAAAAATCTTACTTTGACCTGATGACCCACTTCGACTTTAAAACCCTATTGCCCGCTCTCCTTCAAGTCGAAGATAGAGTCAGCATGGCCCACGGCATCGAATCCCGAGTGCCCCTGCTAGATCACGCCCTCGTCGAATTAGCCGCAACCATCCCCTCTGATGTAAAATTTAAAGACGGAACCATGAAACGGATTTTTAAAGACGCAATGAGTCCCTTCTTACCCCCGGTTATCTCCCAACGCAAAGATAAAATGGGTTTTCCTGTTCCTCTTACAGAATGGATGCAAGGCCCCATCCGGGATTTCATCTTTGATATCTTCTCGTCCCAAAATGCCCTCAATCGTGAACTCATCAACAACCGTCAAGTGCTAGCATCCTTAGAGGAAGAACCTAAATATGGCCGTAAAATTTGGGGGCTTCTTTGTTTAGAAATCTGGCAACAAACCTTTCACGATCAATCCAGCTACTACCGCCAACTCAACCCATTTTAAATTCTTAGGAGTCCCAACCCATGAAAGTTCTCATCACCGGCGGCGCCGGTTTTATCGGTTCCCACCTAACAGATAAACTCTTAGCTCAAGGAAACCAGGCGCTGGTTATCGACAACTATGCCACTGGGCGCCGAGATAACTTGACCCCTCACCCGAACCTAACCGTTGTTGAGGGCAGTATTGTTGACACCGAGCTTGTTCATCGCCTCTTTGAGGATTTTAAACCCGAACAAGTCGTTCACGCCGCCGCTTCCTACAAAGACCCCGAGAATTGGCTAGAAGATTCTCAAACGAACGTTGCTGGAACCGTTAATATTGTGCAGGCGGCGAAGAAAAACGGAGTCGCTAAACTCATTTACTTCCAAACCTCCCTTTGTTATGGACTACATCCCCTAGAACAGCCTATTACCCTCAATCATCCTATCCTGCCCCAGGGAAGCAGCTACTCCATTAGCAAAACCGCCGCCGAGCAATATATTGAGTTATCCGGCGTTGATTATATTAGCTTTCGCTTAGCTAACGCCTACGGGCCAAGGAACCTGAGCGGGCCCTTACCGACCTTTTACCACCGCCTGACTCAGAATAAACCCTGCTTTGTGATGAACACCCGACGCGACTTTATCTTTATTGATGATTTAATCAGCGTTGTTTTACGGGCGCTTGAAGGCAAGGGAGGCCGAGGAGCCTATCATGTGTCTTCCGGCTCCGACTTTTCCATTAAAGAACTATTCGATGCCACCTTATCGGCTCTTAACCTTACCCTTGACAAAGAGGTGGAAGTTCGAGAACGTAATCCCGACGATGTGTTTACCATTCTCCTTGATCCCTCTAAAACCAATCAGGACTTTGGCTGGCAAGTGACCACCCCTTTAACAGAAGGCGTCGCCAAAGCGATTCAGTGGTATCAGCAATATGGCATTACCCAAACCTACACCCATCTCAAAAATATTGAAACCGGTAAATCATAATGGCTAACTTTCAGACTCAAAACATTATTATTATTGGCGGCGCTGGCTTTGTGGGTAGCAATCTAGTCAAGGCGCTACTCACTGCATCACCCGCTCAAATTCTGGTTATAGATAATCTCCTCTCCTCCGAAAGAGAGAATCTGCCAGCGCATCCCTCCATTCGTTTTATCGAAGGCTCCATTACTAACGACGCTATTCTCAATAGCCTAGAAGATAATTGGGACTACGTTTTTCATCTAGCGACCTATCACGGTAACCAAAGTTCTATCCATGATCCCTTGGCCGACCACGAAAACAACACCTTAACCACATTAAAACTCTTTGAACGAATTAAAAATTTCTCCCGTCTTAAAAAAGTGGTTTATGCTTCCGCCGGTTGTACGGTAGCGGAAAAAACCTTTACCGATGCCCACGCTACTACTGAGGACGAACCCGTTTCTCTCTATCTAGATAGTCCTTATCAAATTTCCAAAATTATCGGCGAGTTCTACGCCAACTACTATTTCAAACGCTATGGCTTGCCCGTTGTTAAAGCCCGTTTCCAAAACGTCTATGGCCCCGGCGAAGTTCTCGGCGCCGGTCAATGGCGCGGAACCCCTGCGACAATCTGGCGCAATGTTACGCCAACTTTTATCTATCGTTCCACTAAAGGAATGCCTTTACTTCTAGATAATGGCGGAATTGCGACTCGCGATTTTATCTATGTCGATGATATTGTCGAAGGCTTAATTCGTTGCGCTACCTTTGGAGAATCAGGGGAAGTTTATAACTTAGCTAGCGGCGTCGAAACGTCTATTCTAGAACTAGCTCAAACCATTAATCAACTCGTCGGCCTAAATACACCAATTGAAATTCAGCCCAAACGCGATTGGGATAACTCTGGTAAGCGCTTTGGCAGTCCTGATAAAGCCAAGGAAAAATTAGGTTTTGAAGCAACAATAGATTTAGAAGAAGGTTTAAAAACTACTATTCAATGGACTTTCGAAAACATTGATTTTATTGATATCTGCATTGGCAAACATGAAAGCAAATTGAGTTTTTAATACTAAAACCGCATCAAGTGAAAATTAAAGATGACATGAAAAATTTATTAATTCTCTCCTTTAGCCACCTCCACACCGATCCCAGAGTCAACCGCCAGATTCGGTTTCTTTCCTCCCGCCATAACCTCACAACCCTTGGACTCAGTGCCGCCCAAATTCCTGATATTCATAGCCTCATAACTGCCATTACTCCCAAAAATAACCTGCAAAAACTGCAAGCCGCCGCCACCCTTTTAAGCCAAAATTACGAATACTATTACTGGAACCAGCCCCATATTCAGCACAGTTATCAACAACTCCACACCCTGAAATTCGACCTCATCATCGCCAACGACATCGATGCCCTACCCCTCGCCCTCAAAATTGCCAACGGCGCCAAAATTATCTTCGATGCCCACGAATACGCCCCCCGCGAATTTGAAGACCGCCTGACATTCCGCCTCCTTTTCCAAAACTATAAAACCTACCTCTGCCAGACCTATATCCCTCAAATTGACCGCATGATCACCGTCTGCCAGAGCATCGCCGACACCTACGAACAAGACACCGGCGTCAAACCGACCGTCATCACCAACGCCCCCGACTACGAAGACCTCCAACCCCAACTCTTAAACGCCGAAACTCCCAAAATTCGCCTAGTTCATCATGGCGGCGCTATGAAATCTAGACGCCTCGACAAACTCATTCATTTGATGAAATTTTTAGACGACCGATATGAACTTAACTTGATTTTGACTGGCCCCTTTAATCCCTACATTAACTATTTAAAAAAACTGGCTCAAGACTATCCCAATATCCATTTTTTAGACCCCGTTCCCATGCGGGAAATTTCTCAATATTTGAATAACTTTGATATTGGCGTTTATATTTTAGAGCCTAGCAACTTTAACAACCTTAACGCCCTACCCAACAAACTCTTTGAATTTATCCAAGCCCGCCTAGCCATCGCCATCGGCCCCTCCCCAGAAATGGCTCGCATCGTCAAAGACCACGACCTAGGCGTCATCGCCCAAGACTTTGAGCCAGAAAGCCTAGCCCAAAAAATAATGGCTTTAGATTACTCAAAAATTAACGACTATAAACAGCAATCTCATAAAGTCGCCAGACAACTCTCCGCCGAAAAAAATCAAGAAATTTTCCTTAACCTCGTCCAAGACACCCTAGAAAACTAGCGCCGACTCCCGATTCCACCCCATCAAACCCTCAATATCGGCGCCGATTTCTCCAGACACTCCCCGAACGCCTCGATCAACTCCTCCCAGACGGCGCTACCGACAACTACGCCTTCCACTCCGTCGAAGTCAAAGGACTCTCCCGACGCGTCGACGGCCTCTTCTCCCCTCCCCTCGATCAACCCCAACATCCCCTCTACTTCCTCGAAATCCAGTTTCAAGCAGACGAGCGCCTCTACGAACGCCTCCTCACCGAAACCTTTCTCTACCTAGGACAATATCGCCCCCAAAAACTCTGGTATTGCGTCGCCCTCTGGAGTAGCCAAACCTTAGATGCTGGCGCTCCCCTTCACTACCAGACCCTACAAGACTGCGGTCTCCTCAAAATTCTGCACCTAGACCAACTTCCCCAGCAAAAGACCCTAGGCATAGACCTCCTCCGTCTCGTCAAAGCCGAAGTCAACAACCCCCTAGACCTTCGAGCCGAAATCCTTGACCTCCGTCAACAAGCCCAACAGCGCTCCTCAACCGGGCAAATCCAAGACATAATAGAACTCATCGACAACGCCATTCTTTGCAAATTTCCCCAACTCACCCAAGAGGAACTCAAAAAAATGTTTAATCTCGTCGAAATTCAACAAACCCGAGTTTATCAAGACGCCAAACAAGAAGGCCGACTTGAGGGTAAACTTGAAGCCGTTCCCCTCCTCTTACAAGCGGGGCTATCTCCCGCAATCATCGCCCAAAAATTAGATCTAGACTTAGGTTTAGTCCAACGAGTTATCGAGATCAAAAACGCGACCAACGTCGAAACCTAAACAACGGGTTAGCCCGACCCGGCGCTCGAAGAACAAGGCGGCGGCCAAGCCCCGATGATTCGCCGAGCACTACGGGAACTCCAACAAACCGAAAACCTAGGCGAACTAGAGCCACTTCTCTCCTTGGCAAAACCTCGGCGCCGATCGCCCCCAATCATCCCCAAAAGATGCTCTATAATCGAGCCAAGCTCATGAACCAAATTAGCCAAGCTGATAGCCTTCTCCCTGTTCCCAGCGATCTGCCCCTAACCCTGCGCGCTCAGGAAATCTTTAGCTGGCTCCAGACCTCAAAAGGCAAACGTTCTTAATTTAATTCCAGTCAGATACCGTAAAGTAGTTAATTTTTGTTTTATAAGAACATGTCAACACCTCAGCAATGGTATCAAAAAAACAAAAATCATCTAAGACAATATCGGGGACAGTGGATCGCTTATGACGTCAATGGAATTATCGCCCATGATCCTGACTACGCCCAACTGATTAAAGCCATTCCTGCTAATGCTCAAGGTTATTTGATCGAAAAAATTGATAAAACTGAATTTTTTGAGCCGCTTAAATTTTATCCCGTCCGGTTTGGAACAATCAAAAAACATGAATGGCAACCCAAATATCCTGTCATTCTTTCATTTGAGCAGAATAGAGCCTTGAATATTCTCATTGATTCTGGGGCGGATATTAGCTTAATCCCTTATCAACTAGGCGTTGATCTCGGCTATCATAAATTGCCAGAAGAGATCAACAACCAAGGTGAAAGTGTCGGGGGTATTGTTGAATATTTATTAAGAAATATTAATATGGAAATTAACGGAAATCGCTTTTCTGCACCTGTTGCTTGGCTACAAACGATGGATTGCGATGAAATTTTGATTGGCCGAGAAGTTGTCTTTGATCTGTTTGATATTGAATTTAAGCAAGCGGAAGAAAGAATTATGTTCAAATGGAGAAATTGAATTTTTCTAACGCCTCGGTCAACGCCTCCAAGACGGCGCTGGTTGACCTCCACCCAAGCCAAGACCTAGACGACTGGTTAACCCAACGCGGCGCTGAACATCAAACGCTCATCAAAGTCCCAACGATGGAAACCGACAACCTTTTCTATCGGATCTTTCTCCGTAACCCCCAACTCATTAGCGAACTTCTGCCTCACATTCCCCCCGATTGCCAATTCCAGATGAGCGCCCCCGTCGTCAAAGGCAGAAAATTTTCCCTCGACGGCCTCCTTACCCCCCTCGACGATAACCCCGAACATCCCCTGATTTTTCTCGAAGCTCAGATGCAGAGAGATCTCCAATTTTATGGGCGCTACTTCGCCGAAATCTTTCTTTACCTCTACGAATACCAAATTAACCGACCCTGGTACGGACTACTGAT
>JBKCES010000087.1:0-7499 GCA_046304295.1 Cyanobacteriota bacterium
GGTATCGCTGATGGATAACACGTGTAATCCTTCTACCTGTTGCTGGCACTGGTCTGCCACACTCCGTACTAACTCTGAAACCGTCACGTTCTCGTTCCCCAGAAATCGATAGTACCCAACCTGTTCGGCTCGATTTTGGCTGATTTGACGAATGTTTACCGATTGGTGTTCAAGCATCGCCTCGTATAATGAGGCCCCCTTTTTACTAAACGAGGGTCACCAAAAGCGGTTCCTTGAATTGTTTCAGCGTGAATGATGATTGGGTTATTCATAAGAACTGCTACTTTTAAGGGACAATCCTAGTCTAAGCTCAACTTGTGTGTACACGGGAGCTTTCCACGGGGGGTTGGGGGGGATAATCCTTGGATTGCGTTCACCACCCATTTAGGCCTGCTATACCTTACATTTAACTGATATCTGATAACTGGTATCTGTCCTAAGCGCCGAGACTGAGGATTTCCTCCACCAGCGCCATACTTTCCTCGTAGAGGACGTCCCGCCCCCAGCGTTGCAGTTGGCGCCCCAGTAATTGTTCTGTGTTTTGATCCTCCAGCGCCGAAACCTGTTGAATGCGGTAAGACTGGGCGCCGCCCCCGGCTTCCATGCGCATACAGCCCATGGTTCCCGAACAGAGCACGGTGCCGCAGTCGGCTTGGTCGTTAGTGGAGGCAAGTTTAAGACTAATCAGATCTCCGAGAATCTGACCGCTATCGGCCACCGGCAAACCCGCCAGTTCCGTTTCAATGAAGCGCTGATCCGCCGAGACGAATTGGATATGGCGAATATCGTAGAGACCGGGTTCGTAGAGGTAGGAGACGGGACGCCACTGGAGACGGCTGGCCACCCAGCCTAAAAACATCAGCGCTTGGGCGTGGTTGCCCTTTTCATAATCAATGGAGACCTGATCAATTTCCCGCACCGCGGCCCGGCGCTCCGGCGCATCGAAGGCTTCGGCGGTGAGTTCCTGCCAGGGCGCCAAGCGAGCCCAGTTCAGATCCGCCAGGTTCATGCCCTGGGTTAGCAATCCTCCCAATTGTTTTAGGTCGGTTTCCGGCGCCAAAAAGGAGCTAGAGTCCATAATCACCAAATCCGCCAGGGCACTCAAGCGCCGAAAAAGGGGATATTCCGCTTCCGGGCTGGCCTTCCACCACAGGTATTTGGGCAATTCCGGGATCATCAATTCGGTAATCACGCCCCCTACCCGCTCCAGCGCCTCGGAGGTGCCCCGGAGGGTGACGTATTCGCAACACACTAAGGTGTTTTTATGGCGTTTCTGGATGGGGCAATAGGCCGAGACTTGGGCCTGAACACCAGAGTCTGCCTCCGGCGCTGGACAGAGGGTAATAATCCGGCAGGGATTGGAGGCGGCGATGGTGTCGGCGATGCCGCTTCCTTCCAGATCCGGGGAATAGGGCTGGGCTAGGCGCTGGGCCGCAGTGGTGAGGGAGCCGTTTACTTTCGCCCGCTCAAATTCCGTTTTCAGGCGCTGGGTAAATTCAGCGTTGCTCTGACCGGTGGCGGGAAGCTCAAACGCCTTTTGAGCAGACTTAATGGCCGCCGTCATCCGGGGGCCGACAATGCCGTCGATGGGGCCGGTGTAGTAGCCCAGCGCCGCCAGCAGGGATTGAACGCTATCGGGTTCGTAGACCAGAAAGCTAAAGGTTGCGGCCCGGGTCGCCGCTAGACCGTCTTCGCCCTGGGTGTAACTCTGCCAAATTTGGGATAATTCCGCTTCGATCACGTCGAGGGAAACATCCTTAGGCGCCTGCAGGGAGACGAGGGGGGGAGCTTGGGTCTGACTCATGGGATAACCGCTGCTAGAAGGGGGAAGGAATTTCCCCTATCTTAGGACGCACCTAGACAGATGACAGATTTCAGAGAACAGATTTCAGATGACAGAGGCTTTTCTCTCTGGGAAACGGGTTTAGGGAGCGGGAGCACCGTCGGTTACGGTCGTCGGGGCCCGATTCCCTAGGCGCTCCGCGAGGGCGACGGTAATCAGGTGGGAGAGGAGACCGAGGGGGCCGGCAAAGAGACAGAGCGCCAGGGAGTGAAAGACCCAGATCCCTTTTTCCTGTCCCTGCCAGTAGATCCAGCGCCCGACAAAGAGATCCATCACCAGATAATGAGTCCAGCCCGTGGCCATGACAGTTTCGTCGCTAAAGGCCCGGGCCAAATCCCCCAATTGGGCGCTGGCCAAGGCTTCTAGGTTTTCGGGGCTAAGGGAAAGGGTGGAGAGGATAAAGAAATAGAGATAGACCAAGGCTAACAACGCTAGGGGAATCAAGGAGCGCAGGAGCCAGCGGGTGCCCCGCCAGTTGGGCAAGAAAATCATGGCTCCCCAGAAAGGGAGGACTGCTAGATTCGCTAGGTTAAAAATGAGTTCGGTCATCTTATCGATTCCATAAGGCCGGTTCGCACAATCCTCCTCTAGCTTAGCCGCTATCGCTTTCAACGTTATCCCGCTAGGGCTTCCTGGATAGTCTTGTTGTAGATAATCCGCCCCGGCGTAGTTTTAATGTATTGAACAAGGATCTCCCCGTCCTGGGTTTCCCGGATTTTCCGCTCCCGGTAATGCTTAAAGACGGTGTTGTCTTCGAGCACTTCTTCCTGAAGCACTTCGGTATCGGGTTTTTCTGTCACCACGTCTAGATCGTTATGCCGAATCCAGATGGAGGCGTGGAGATCCACTTGTCCCTGGTTGTAAGCTTTCAGGGCATCTTCCATCCCCGAAAAATACATGCCGGCGCCCTTATCCGCCTTGGGATTTTCGGCGGTGAGATAATAGCACCCCAGAACCATATCCTGGGACGGCGCCACAATCGGTTTGCCGGTGGCGGGGGAGAGGATATTGTGGCAAGCCAGCATTAACAAGCGGGCCTCGGCCTGGGATTCGATGGAGAGGGGCACGTGCACCGCCATTTGGTCGCCGTCAAAGTCGGCGTTGAAGGCGGGACACACCAAAGGATGGAGTTGGATGGCGCGACCGTCCACCAGAATCGGCTCAAAGGCTTGAATCCCCAGACGGTGGAGGGTGGGCGCCCGGTTGAGCATGACGGGGTGCCCGGTGATCACGTCTTCGAGGACGGGCCAAATTTGGGGATCATTGCGGAGGATTAATTTCTTCGCCGCTTTGATGTTGTTAACGATGTTGGACTTGATCAAACTGTGGATAACAAAGGGCTGGAACAGTTCGATGGCCATTTCCCGGGGCAAACCGCACTGATAGATTTTTAAATTCGGCCCCACCACAATCACGGAACGACCGGAGTAGTCCACCCGTTTACCCAGCAGGTTTTGGCGGAAGCGCCCCTGTTTGCCTTCAATGATGTCCGAGAGGGATTTGAGGGGGCGATTATTAGCGCCGACCACCGTGCGACCCCGGCGGCCATTGTCAATCAGGGCGTCCACCGCTTCCTGAAGCATCCGCTTTTCGTTACGGACAATGATTTCCGGCGCCAAAATTTCCTGCAAGCGGGCCAGCCGGTTATTGCGATTGATCACCCGGCGGTAGAGGTCGTTTAAATCCGAGGTGGCGAAACGACCGCCGTCCAACTGCACCATGGGCCGCAGATCCGGGGGAATGACGGGAATGGCACTCAGCACCATCCATTCCGCTTTGGAGTTAGTGGCGACAAAGTTATCCACCACCCGCAGGCGCTTGATCAGCTTGGCCCGCTTTTGCCCTTTGCTGTTGAGGATTTCTTCCCGCAGTCGCTCCGCCTCCTCTTCGAGGTTTAATTCCTCTAGAAGGCGCTGGACGGCTTCGGCGCCGATGCTGACGTCGATGCCGTAGAGTTCCGAGTCTTCGGCGTAGATTTGATCTTCAATTTCCACCCACTGGTCTTCCGTTAGCAGTTGCTTATATTGCAAGTTGCTGGCGTTGCCGGGGTTGAGCACCACGTAGGCGTTGAAATAAACCACCTGCTCCACGTCCCGCAGGGGCATATCCAGTAAAATACTCAGGTAACTGGGAATCCCTTTGAGGTACCAGACATGGGTCACCGGCGCCGCCAGTTTAATGAAGCCCATGCGGTGGCGCCGAACCCGGGATTCCGTGACCTCCACTCCGCAACGCTCGCAGACAATGCCCCGGTGGCGCACCCGTTTATACTTGCCGCACCAACATTCCCAATCCTTGGAGGGGCCGAAAATTTTCTCGCAGAACAAGCCGTCCATCTCCGGCTTTAGGGTACGATAATTGATGGTTTCAGGTTTAGTGACTTCTCCCACTGAAATCCCGTTGGGCAGGGTGCGCTCTCCCCATTGACGAATCCGTTCGGGGGAAGCGATGCCAATTTTTACGTAGTCAAAGCGGGGTTCGGTTTGGGCTTTCATGCTAGACGCGAGAAAATATACGAATGACGGGCTGTAGGGACGAGGAAGGGGATGGGTTACGGATGGGCGCCCCCGACTCCAAGAGGGCACAGCCTATCAATATTAGCTCAAAAGGGCGGCATTGATGAATCCCCGGCGCCGGAAAAATTCCCCCCAAAAACCTCTTCCGCCCCTATTTCCGCCGGCGACGCTTTGGCTAGCGCCGGTCATTCTACTACTGGGGAGTGGCGCCGTCGTCGCGGGGCTGGGATTATGGCTCGCAACCCAATCTATTGCGCCATTGCCCGTTTCCCCGGTTGTCGCTCGAGCCAAACGCCCCCAACTGTTTGAAATCAGAGGCAAGCACATTTATTATCTAGACGCCGCGGCGGTGCAACGGCAACTGACGGACTTCGGTCGGCGCCTGCCTATTTGCAAGCCGCCTCCGGGGAAACTCCTCGACACTCTCCGGGCCCAGCGTTACCATCTAGAACGTCTGCGGGAGTTTCAAGCTTGTCAGAGAGAGCAGAATCGAGAACTTCAGACATTTCGAGCGACGACGGAATTTTATCGCGTCCGTTTACAGCCCGGCGCCCCGCCGGCGCTCCGTTACGAACTGGCCCCGTCCTCCCAAGAGGACAACCCCGAAACTCTCGACTCCCCCCAAGATGCTTTTCGCCGACGCTTGGAGCAATTCGACCCCCAAACGGACTATGTCGCTTTCATTGTTCGTCCCGACGGTTTCGGCGCTTTTCGGGCGGCCCGTCAAATCGCTCAGACCCAAGGCTTTGAGGTGGGCTGGGAGCCTTTGAACGGCGCCGATCTCCTACTTCTGGGAACCCAGGGACAGACCATCGGCGGGCTTTGACAGATGACAGAAACCAGATTTCAGGCTATACCGGGTCGGCGCTGGACTGACGACTGCGTTAGGAGGCTGAAGCGGGCAAAGATACTCAGAATATTGCTTTAGCTCGATCAAAATCTGGAGCAGGTCCTGGTTCAAGTTCTGGGCGTAGCCATAGAATCCTGCCAACCTCCCGTCGTCTAGCCCGGCGCGATGGTTGGCCACCACATCAATCCAAGTCAAGGTTCTTTCCACTTTTTGGTAGGCGAGTCGGTAATGTCGGTACTGTTGCGTACATTCTGGGCTGAGCTGAGCTTGCTGAACGTGCTCTTCTAACTCTTGGGATGTCGCCCGTAACGCCTGGGAAACCCAGCGACTTTTTCCCTGACACGTTTCCAAATCTTGGCAGAACTGGCACAGCGCTTGAATAAAGGGCTGAATTTCGAGGGACATGGAAAAATCTCCAAAGCATGTTTGAGGGGGCCGGTTTAACGAGCCAGAACCCAAGTGTCTTTACTACCGCCGCCCTGGGAGGAGTTGACCACTAGGGAACCTTTTTTCAGCGCCACCCGGGTTAGACCGCCGGGGTGAACATAGATTTCATCCCCCCGATGGAGGACGTAGGGTCTTAAGTCCACGTGACGCCCCTCTAGGTTGTCTTGGTTGATCAACGTCGGCGCTCGGGACAAACGCAGAACCGGCTGGGCGATGTAGTTACGGGGATTATGGCGAATCCGTTCGCTAAACTCGGCCCGCTCCTGGGCGGTGGAGCTGGGCCCCATCAACATGCCGTAACCCCCGGCTTCGTTGGTGGCCTTAACCACTAGGCTTTCGAGGTGTTCGAGGACGTAGCGCCGGTCGTCTTCTCGCCAGCACAGATAGGTGGGAACACTGTTGAGGATTGGCTCCTCTCCCAAATAGTAGCGAATCATGTCCGGGACAAACGCATAGATCGCTTTATCGTCGGCGACACCGGTGCCCGGCGCGTTGGCCAGCGCCACCCGGCCCTGGCGGTAAACCTCCATCAACCCCGGCACCCCTAGCAGGGAGTCGGGACGAAAAGCCAAGGGGTCAAGAAACTCGTCGTCTAAGCGCCGATAGAGGATGTCCACCCGTCGCAGTCCTTTCGTCGTTCGCATCTGGAGATAGCCGTCCGCCACCAACAGATCCCGCCCTTCCACCAGTTCCACCCCCATCTGTTGAGCCAGGAAAGAATGCTCAAAATAGGCGGAGTTATAGATCCCCGGCGTCAGCACCGCCACCGTAGGCTGGGGCAATTGGGGCGGCGCTAGATTCAGCAGGGTGTCCAGGAGATAACTAGGATATTCGTCCACCGGTTGAACCGCCATGGTTTGAAAAATTTCCGGGAAAGTGCTTTTCATCACCCGCCGATTTTCCAAAACGTAGGAAATGCCCGACGGTACCCGCAGGTTGTCTTCTAGTACATACCAGTTCCCGTCTTGATCCCGCACTAAATCCGTGCCGGTGATGTGGCACCAGATTCCTCGGGGCGGCTCAATTCCCTGACAGGCGGACAAATAGCCTCCCGCGGAGGCGACAATTTCCCAGGGAATTGCGCCGTCTTTGGTAATTTTTTGAGCGCCGTAGATATCCCCTAAAAAACAATTGAGCGCCGCAATCCGTTGTTTCAGACCCTTTTCTAGTCGCTGCCAGTCCTGGGCGGCAATAATCCGGGGAATGATGTCAAAGGGAAACGCTCGCTCTAGTCCCTCTTCCTCCTGACCGTAAACTCGGAAGGTAACGCCCAGATTAAACAGAGCCGCCTGGGCCGTGTTTTGATGTTGCCGCAATTCCGCTATGGGTAGACGGGTAATCCAAGCTACTAGCGGCGCCGCCTCCGGGCGGGCTTGACCGGAAGGAAAAAAGAGTTCGTCGTAAAAGTTCTCGGGTTGGTAGGAAAGAGAAGACATTGTCGGGAGTTGTTCGCCGGGAATTCTGCAGAGTTGAACTCTGCTGGCGGCGCTCCTCTACTTTTAACCAATAATTGGAGGAGATAGTGTAGCCTAAATGACTAAAGCCAGTACAAGAGCCAGACAGCGGGTCTGAAGAAAAAACATCCCCATTGTCATGACCTGTTATCTCTACCGCTATAGGGTCTACCGGATTCCCTTCCGGCGCCCCCTGCCGACACCCTGGGGGCCGTGGTCAGAGCGCCGGGGGATCATCGTAACGCTAGAAGACGAAGACGGACGTCAAGGTCAGGGAGAAATCGCGCCCCTACCGGAGTTTGGCTCCGAAACCTACCCGGAGGCCCTAGAGTTTTGCCAAAGTTTTCCCCCCCTGCCTCGACCGGAGGATTTAGACCCGATCCCAGATA
>JBKCES010000088.1:0-8673 GCA_046304295.1 Cyanobacteriota bacterium
GTCATGGGTCAACTCCCTGGCAAAGACGGGTGAGGGGCGACTTGAGCGGTCGCAACATACCCTTACGTTACTCGAAAGCGAGGGAGGGGGACTAGTCAAGACCACGGTTTTATCCCCTCTGACCCCCCTTAGAAAGGGGAAAATCTTAACCGTGGCGTTGTTGGTGCCAGCGCCAGGCTTGCTTAATGATGGTTTCTAAATCTGCGTATTGAGGCGTCCAACCTAAAATTTCCTTCGCCTTGGCGCTACTGCCCACCAGAACCGGGGCGTCTCCCGGCCGGCGGGGACTTTCCTGGACGGGAATCGGTTTACCGACCACTTTCTCCGCTGTTGCAATCACCTCCCGCACGGAGAAACCGTTGCCGTTGCCGAGGTTAAAAACGTCGCTCTCGCCGCCTTTGCACAAGTATTCCAAACCTAAGATATGGGCCGTCGCTAGGTCGCTAATGTGAATATAATCCCGAATGGCGGTGCCGTCGGGGGTGTCGTAGTCGGAGCCAAAGACCGATAACTGAGGGCGCTGGCCCAGCGCCGTTAAGAGTGCCAGGGGAATCAAGTGGGTTTCCGGGTTGTGGTCTTCCCCCAGTTGCCCCTCCGGGTCCGCGCCGGCGGCGTTGAAGTAACGGAAAATGACAGATTTCAGCCCGTAGGCCCGGTCAAAGTCCCCGAGGATTTGCTCCACCATCCGTTTACTGGCCGCGTAGGGGCTGAGGGGATTAATGGGGTGGCCCTCCGTCATGGGGATAAATTGGGGCGGCCCATAGACAGCGCAGGTGGAGGAAAAGACAAATTTTTTAACCTTCGCCCTTAACATCGCCTCCAGTAGGCTCAAGGTGCCCGCCACATTATTGTGGTAGTACAGCGCCGGATTTTGCACGGATTCCCCCACGGCGATAAAGGCGGCGAAGTGCATCACGGCGTCGATGGGGCGCTCGGTAAAGAGTCGGTCTAACAAAGCGCTGTCCTGGGTGTCGCCGACGATTAACTCGGCGCCCAGCGCCGTCATTAATTCCGGGTGCCCGTAGGCGAGGTTATCCAGCACAATCACGCCATACCCTAATTTTTGCAGGGCCTTCACCGCATGGGAGCCGATATAGCCCGCGCCGCCGGTGACCAGAATGGTGGGGGAATCAGACATGGGATTATTAACCAATCCAAAACACACCCAAGACTATAGCGCCGCCCGGCGCCGAAGACGGGTTCAGTGTAACCACAAAAGCAGTTTAGTCTTGGGGCGCCGCGCTCTCGCCCTTGAGAAACGCCAAAAATTCTTCCTCCCCCAAGACCGGAACCTTTAATTTCTGCGCCTTCTCCAGCTTGCTCCCTGGCGATTCCCCCGCTAGAACATAGTCCGTTTTGGCGCTGACGGCGCTACTAATGCGGCCCCCGGCCGCCTCAATCATCTCTTGGGCCTGCTGGCGCTTGAGGGTGGGGAGGGTTCCGGTTAAAACAAAAGTTTTTCCCGCTAGGGATTGGGGTTGGCTCTTATTCGGCGCCGGCGCCTGGGCGAGGGTTAACCCCAAGGCTTCTAACCGATCCAGAAGCGCCTGGTGGTCGGGGTCTCGAAACCACGCCAGCACCGATTCGGCGATTTCTTCTCCAACGCCGTAGACACCCAACAAATCCGCCAGACTGGCCGACCCTAGCGCCGCGGCGCTGGGAAAACGTTCCGCCAGTGCTTTGGCGTTGACGACGCCCACATGGCGAAGGCCTAAACCGTAGAGAACCCGGAACCAGGGCTGTTGTTTGCTCTCCTCAATGGCCCGGACTAAATTTTGGGCCGACTTTTCCCCCAGGCGCTCTAGGGGAGCGAGGTCTTGCCAGGACAACCGGTAGAGGTCGTCCACGGATTGGGCTAAACCGTTGGCGATGAGCAGAATGACTATTTTTTCTCCCAACCCCTGAATATCTAAGGCGTTCCGGGAAGCCCAGTGGATTAAACTTTCTCTGACAATGGCCGGGCAGGCGGGATTCAGGCAACGGAGCGTCGCGGAGTCCTGAGCGCGAACCAAAAGGGAGCCGCATTCAGGACAATGAGTGGGCATTTGGTAGGGCTGAGTGCCGGGGGGACGCAGTTCCGTTAGAACCCGCACCACTTCGGGAATGATTTCCCCGGCCTTGCGGATAATTACCGTGTCCCCCAGACGGAGATCTAACTCATTGATCCGGTCTTGATTGTGTAAAGTCGCCCGTTGTACCGTTGTGCCCGCCAACTGTACCGGCTCCATCACCGCTAGGGGCGTGATTGCGCCGGTTCGTCCCACATTAACTTCAATGGCCTTAACCACCGTCGGCGCTTCTTCGGCAGGGTATTTGAGCGCGATGGCCCAGCGGGGGAATTTTTGGGTAAAGCCCAATTCTTGTTGGAGGGCGTAGTCGTTGAGTTTGACCACCACGCCGTCCGTCAGGTAGGGCAAACTTTGGCGCCGGTTTTCCCAGGTTTGGTAATAATCCATCACACTCTCCCAATCTGGGCAGAGGCTACGGTGGGGATTCACCATAAAACCCAGTTCTCGTAGAAAATCTAGGGCCTGCCATTGACTCTGAATCTCCTCCTCGGCGCCGGGTAAATGGAGAGTGTAGGCGAAAAACTGGAGGCGGCGCTGATGAACCATTTTAGAGTCCAGTTGGCGCAAGGCACCGGCCGCGGCGTTACGGGGATTGGCGAACAAATTCTCGCCCTTTTCCTGCCGCTCTTGGTTGAGGCGGTTAAATTCTTCGATGGGTAAAAAGGCTTCGCCCCTGACTTCTACCCAGGGGGGCGGATTATCCAAGGTTAACCGTAGGGGAATCGAGCGAATGGTCTTCACATTTTGGGTGATTTCCTCCCCCGTTGTCCCGTCCCCCCGAGTGGCTCCCTGAGTTAGAATCCCCTCCCGGTAGGTTAAGGCCAAGGCGGCGCCGTCGATTTTTAACTCGCAGACATACTCCTCAGCTTCCGCCTCCGGCGCTAAGCGGCGCCAACGGCCCCGCCATTGCTCCAGTTCTTCCCGGTTAAAGGCGTTTTCGAGGCTGTAAAGGGGGATGGCGTGGGCGACGGAAGTAAATTGACTGGCGGGGCGCTCCCCCACCCGTTGGGTGGGGCTATCAGGGGTAATCAGGTGGGGATACTGGGCCTCTAGGGTTTGCAGTTCCCGATAGAGCCGGTCGTAGACGCTGTCTTCCAGAATCGGCGCGTCTAGGACGTAGTAGGCGTAGCTGGCGGCCTGAAGTTGCCGCCGCAGTTCCGGGAGACGGTCGGCGCTCATATTTCAGATTACAGATATCAGATGACAGTGATCAGATTCTAGAGGGCAACGCCCTTAACCTGTCACTCTAAGAGCAATCAGCGCCGCTTGGACGTAGTGTCAGCCTCTAAAACGGAGGAGGCTGGATGAGCGTAGCCGAAGCCAGCATTTAAAAATGGCGGGAGGCGGATTTGAACCACCGACCTTCGGGTTATGAGCCCGACGAGCTACCAGACTGCTCTATCCCGCGATGTATTCACTTAGCATATAACACCCGGCGCCGTTTTGGCAATTTTTTTTTGATCGGGTTGGTCTAGCCCCCCCTCTAACTTGCGTTAACAGCCCAACTCCGGCGCAACTGCCCCAAAAATTTGCCGGGAGAGCGTCCCAATTTCTTCGTCCGCAAAGATAGCCCGGTAGCCGGGATCGTCTTGATAGCGCCGCCAGCGCTCCAGCACTTGCATCTCCTGAGCCTTGCCGCTGAGTTGGGTTTTATTGAAGGAACTACCGCCGCCGATGGGGGAGACAAAATTGTAGGTTTCGCCCCGGTCTTCAAAACCGATTTTAGCCGCAATTTCTTTTTTATACTCAGAACTTAAAAGCCACTGATTATAACTCACAAACAAAACGGGACGCTCGCGGTTGAGTAATTGAGTTTGTCCCAAAAATTCTCGGGCGTATTGTTTAAATAAATGAACCAATTCCTCTTGGTTGTTCTCCGTCATCATCTTGGAGGCCAGTAAGCTGGCGAACAAGTTACAGGGATCTCGAAGAATATAGCGGTGTCTGCGCTGGTGAGGGACAAATAAGACGGCTGAAACCCTTACTGAGTAAGGGTTTCAGCGTTCTCACACATCTGAATACCGCTATAACGATGTCAAATTTTTGATGACTAGTGCCGACATGCTGCTCTCCGATAGCGGGGAATTGATTAAATAACGGCTCCGCTAGAGAACAGTTTTCGTAGCTGTAGATTAAACAGTTTTTGTGGGGATAGGCTTTAATATAATTTAAATTTAGCTTGGGGTCAATCCAGGCAAAAATAAACTGAGAGGGGCGCTTAATCGCTTTTTTAAAGGCGTCCCAAAGCGCCGGACGACAGTGGTAGTAGGGGAGACCCTTAACAATAATTTGACCCGCGGTGAGGTAGGGATCGACTTCATGAACTCGGACATTATTGAGGTGAACTACCACCCCAGGTAGGGAGTCTATGATCCAGGAAATAACGGCGTGGTTTCCCGTGCGGCGAATCCCAAAGGCTCGCAATTCGAGACCAGTTTGGGTCGGCAAGAGCGTGTCGGTCATGGCGCTGGGATCAAGTAGAAAATTAAGGGTCAGCCTACCACAACGGGATCAAAATGAACGGTTCTTAAATTGGCCCCCGTAAAATGAGCGCCTTCCAGTCGAGCGCCGATTAAACTGGCTCCTTCTAGGTCGGCGCTGGTGAAATCCGCTCCCCGCAGATCGGCGCCGTCCAGACGGGCGTAACGGAGTCGAGCGCCGCTAAAAGAGGCGTTCCGCAGGTTAGCCCAGCGTAAGTCGAGCCTATCTCCCCAGAGGTCTTGGCAATGGGCCTCCGGGCCGTAGGTCTGGGCAAAATGTCCTCGAATCAAAACGGCGCCGGTTAAATTGGCCCGATAGAGGCAGATCCCTTGGGCTTCGCTGTCCGTGAGGGCGGCGCCGCTCAAGTCCGCTTCGTTAGCCTGAACATCCCGGAGATCCGCCTCGCTCAGGTTACAGCGCCGGAGCAAAGCCCGGGCTAGGTTAGCACTCCGCAGATTGCCCTGGCGCAAACTGGCGGCGATCAAGTTCGCTTCCCGCAGATCGGCGCTCTTGAGAACTGCTCCCCGCAAATCTGCTCCCATCAAATTAGCCCGATACAGGGAGCGATGGGGAAAATTAAGGGGGCCAGAGAGTCCATCCATTTACCGTTTGGCGAGTTTGGCGGTTTTCAGTTTCCGCAGACGGATAGATTGGGGCGTGATTTCCACCAACTCGTCGGCGCCGATATATTCCAGCGCCCGCTCTAGGCTCATATCCACCGGGGTTTGCAGTTGCACTAGCTCGTCCCCCGTGGCGGAGCGGTGGTTGGTCAACTGTTTGGTTTTACAGACATTCAGTTCCAAATCCTGGGGTCGGTTGTGCTCCCCCACGATCATGCCTTTGTAAACCTTGGTGCCGGGGGTAATGAAGAAAACGCCCCGGTCTTCGGCGTTTTTCATGGCGTAGAAGGTGGAGACCCCTTCTTCAAAGGCGATGATCACGCCGTTATAGCGGGTTTCTAGATCGCCGCAGAGGGGACGGTACTCTAAAAAGCTATGGTTCATAATCCCTTCCCCCCGTGTGAGGCGGATGAACTCGCCCCGGAAGCCGATTAAACCCCGGGCCGGAATCACAAATTCCAGTTGGGTACGCCCATTGGCGCCGGTCTGCATATCCTGCATTTCCCCCTTCCGTTGTCCTAGGCGCTCGATGGAGGCCCCCACGGCGCTTTCCGGCACGTCCAGAACCAGATATTCGTAGGGTTCGCAGGGCTGGCCTTTAATTTCTCGGTAAATCACCTGGGGTTGGGAGACCTGGAACTCGTAGCCTTCCCGGCGCATGGTTTCGATCAAAATGCCCAGGTGCAGTTCCCCCCGGCCGGAAACGAGGAATTTCTCGGCGCTGTCGCCGTCCTCCACCCGCAGAGCTACGTTAGTTTCCAATTCCCGTTGCAGACGGTCCCGCAACTGCCGGGAGGTAACGAATTTGCCTTCCTGGCCGGCGAAGGGGGAATCGTTGACGCTAAAGGTCATTTGTAGAGTGGGTTCGTCCACTTTGATCAGGGGCAGAGCTTGGGGATTGTCGGGACAGGTGAGAGTTTCCCCGATATTGGCGTCGGCAAAGCCCGCCACCGCCACAATATAACCGGCACTGGCTTCCTGGAGTTCCACCTGGCGCAGGCCTTCAAAGCCGAAGAGTTTAGCGACCTTGCCCCGCACAACATCTCCGGTGTCCTTAATCAGCGCCACCTGTTGGCTGGCTTGGATCGTACCGTTGTGAATACGACCGATGATCATGCGCCCTAAATAGTTGTCGTAGCCTAGGGTCGTGACCTGCAACTGGAGGGGTTTCGCCGGGTCCCCCGCCGGAGGCGGCACATGGTGGAGGATGGCCTCAAAGAGGGGTTTCATATCCTCTGATTCATCTTCTAGGTGCTCCCGGGCAAAGCCTGCTAGACCGGAGGCGAAGAGAGTGGTGAAATCGCACTGGTCGTCGTCAGCGCCGAGTTCCACAAACAGATCAAAAACCTTATCTACGGCGGTGTTGGGATCGGCCCGGGGACGATCGATTTTATTGACCACCACAATCGGCCGCAGGCCCTTTTCCAGCGCCTTTTTGAGGACAAAGCGGGTCTGGGGCATGGGGCCTTCGTTGGCATCCACGATCAAAATACAACCGTCCACCATCCCTAAAACCCGTTCCACTTCCCCACCAAAGTCGGCGTGACCGGGGGTATCGACAATATTAATTAAGGTCTCTTGGTAACGAACGGCGGTGTTTTTCGACAAAATGGTAATGCCCCGCTCCCGCTCTAAATCATTGGAATCCATCACGCAGTCGGGAACCTCTTCCCCTTCCCGGAAGATACCGGACTGACGCAGAAGCGCATCCACTAGGGTGGTTTTCCCGTGGTCAACGTGGGCGATAATGGCGACGTTACGAATAGGCAGGGACATATAAGCTATAAATTTTACTGGCGGGAGGGAGCGAGAACGGTAACAAATCTTAATAATTCTAGCTCAAGGGGGCGATTCTGGCTACCGGCGCCGAGAGAAACCCGCAATTCCAAATTCGGTGCTTGTGTGTACATGGTAGCCCTTGGAAAGGGGGGCCCAAACTGAACCCTATTCACACATAAATTGACTTAGAGGACTGCTATGAGACTTTTAGAAACAATAAGCCAAGCTTATCACCCTAATCCAAAGACAGCCAAATTAAATATTCTCTTAAACAGAGCATTACCGAATGTTTACCTAAGACGGTTAGGCTGAGAAGTGAATTTTTGCCTGCTCCCCATCTGTCATGGTATTGATCTTCCCCCCCAGCGAACTCGCCTTTTCCTCAGAGGATCTCGAAAATCGCCGTCTCCACTACTACGAAAAAGGCGACACCATTCCCCTCTGCGATAAAGGCGGCTGGCAAGTCTATCTGGGCGTAGTGCAGTTGGGGCAGTGGCTGGAAAACGGGGATGAAATCCTGCTGGGATGGGTGCAAGCGCCGGGATTTGTGGGGCTGGATCTCACCCTCTTGCAGTTGGAAACCTATCAGGCTAAGGCGTTGAGCGCCACCTATCTGCGTTGGTATCCCCAGGAAGACCTGAAAACGGCGCCCGCCTCGGTCGCTCAATTTATTCTGCTCCAGACCCTCAAACAACTCCGCCAACGGGAAACCCTGTTAGGTATTTTGGGCTTCAAACGAGTGGACGAGCGCCTGCAGGCGTTGCTCAAGCTATTGGCCCAGGAAATGGGGCAACCCGTGGCGGAGGGGATTCGCCTTTCCGTGCGCCTGACCCACCAGATGATGGCCAACGCCATCGGCACCACTCGGGTCACCGTGACCCGCTTACTGGGGGAACTGCACAGTCAAGGGCAAATTAGTTTTGATGGCGACCGCCATTTAATCATTCATCCCCGATGCGCTGTGGTTTAATAAGGGAGTCCCGTTTCCCCTGATATCGGGCATCTGAATCACTGATATCTGAAATCCGTGAGCAAGTACGAAGAACTCTGCCAAGCCTACGCCCAGGCCCACAGCGCCTCCCGGGAGGCCATGACCCACTGTCAGGCGTTCGCCCAAAAATTTGTGGCTGGTCTAGCGACCTATCTGGACTGTCAAGTTCAATTGAATCATACAGATTTTGAAGAATCTGGGTCGATGTATTTTTACCCAGCACTGACCCTCTACCTAGACCCCCGCCATCCCCAGGAAGAACAGTCGGAAATTGTGGTGGTCTCCATCGCTCTAGAAACCCTCGGCGCCGGTTATCACCTCACTCTCTATCCCTGGGAACAGTCCTTTGAACTTCAAGACCGAGAACCCCTCGACGCTACTCAGGTTAACCCCATTTATCAGTTTATTTTTGAGCAAATCCGGGACGCCTACGTCCACGCCGCTATCCCCCTGAACGCCGAGGGCGGCAAGGTGCGCAATCTAGGCTGGGATGTCTAGCCGTTCGGGCATTGGCTATCGGCGCTCTAGGGGTTCCAGACGGGGATCAAGGATTTTACGCCCGGCGCCGGCGAAATTGACGGCGATATTCATCCGGCGTCCGGCGCCGAGGAGATGGGTGACGACGCCGTCTCCAAAACGGGCATGATGGACGTTGTCCCCGACTTGCCAATCAGCGCCGGCCGTCGGTTTAGGCGTAGAGGTTGTCGCCGCTTTAACCCGCTTTTGTCTAGCG
>JBKCES010000089.1:0-11651 GCA_046304295.1 Cyanobacteriota bacterium
TCATCAGTTGACCGAGTAGATTGTGAAATTTTTGGGGCAGGGCGCGGGTGATTCGGTTACGAAAATCGCTCATTTCCGATTGCACCGACTCCACGAGGGTGGCTTGTTTCGCCAGACGGGTTTGAATCGCTTCCAGGAGGGAATTAATATCAAAGGGCTTCATGATATAGTCGTCAGCGCCTAAATTCATACCCTCCCTCAGAGAGGCCACATCCACCTTAGCGGTTAAAAAAATCAAGGGAATATTGAGGGTGCGGGGATCTTGCCGCAGATTCTCTAGAACCTCAAAACCATTCATCTCCGGCATCATCACATCGCAGAGAATTAAATCCGGCCGGGTTTCCTTGGCTTTCGCCAGCCCTTCAGCGCCGTTGACCGCCGAGAGAAAATCAAACTCCGCCAACTCCAGAATTTCTTCCAGGTTCTCCCGCACCATCGGGTCGTCTTCAATAATTAAAATCTTAGTCATGGTTGTGGCTGAGTAAGGATTCGGCGCCGTTGAGCGACCCTCTTCCCAGTTTAACGAGTGGATTCCCCAGGGAAAACCCCTTTTAGTCCGGGCTTTGTAACGTTGTTTTACTGACGATACGGGTCTTCTTGCGGTCCGCTTCGGACAGGTCTTCCCCGGACTGGAGGCGGGTGGCGTTACTTTGGAGGACGGTGGCACCGGTTTGATCGCCCAATTGTAGGGCTGTTTTGGCCGCGGTTTGCAATAAGGTCGCGGCGCCGGCCCGGTCGCCCTGTTTGAGCTTAGTCTCTGCGATTTGGGTCTGGCGGTATTTAGCCAGGGTTAAAATAGCGGTCTGCACCTCCGGCTGGATCTGGGGCTGGTAGTCTCGGTCAGCGATAACCTGCACCATCAGGGGAACGGTTATTGAAATGGCTCCGGCTGCGCCCAGACCGGGATCGTCATAAACCACGTGAACGTCGCCGATCTGATGCTCGCCGAGGGGGAGGGGGTCAACGTAAAGGTTAACCAGCAATGTCCGGGGCGCCTCGGTCATAATGTCCCCCAATTTGAGGCGATACTCCCCGGCTCCGTCTTCCTGGAGGGTCAGATCCGCAGTTTCCGGCTCCACCTGGGCCGCCGGTTTCAGCTCCGCTAAGCGGGCCGACGGCGCCAATTTCAGGCGCAGTTGGGCGTTGGTTAAGCCGACGCTCTGGGCTCGGCGTAGCAGTTGATTAAACACCCCCAGGGCATCTTCCGGTTCTTCGATATAGTTCAAGCTGCCCTGAGCCCCGTCGGCGATGGCTTCCAGCACGTCCTGGTTCCAATGGGCGCCGAAGCCGAGGGTATGGACGGTAATGCCGTAATCCGCGGCCACCTGGGCTAATTTTAGGCACCGTTCGTTATTCCCATGCTCGTTTTCTCCGTCCGTCAACACCAACATCTGGGAAACCCGGTCCTGCCGTCCCGGCGCCGCTTCCTGAATCCCCAACTTCATGCCTTCGTCAATGGCCGTGCCCCCCGCCGCTTTTAACGCCTGAATTTTCTGAGCTAATTCCCCACCCTCCGGCGGCGCTTGGCAGGGAATAATCACCTTGGCTTGGTGGTCGAAGGCCACCACCGTCAGCCGGTCCGCGGGCGCAAGGACGTCCAAGAGGCTCAGGGTGGCGGCCTTCACCGTTTCTAACGGTTGCCCCTTCATGGAGCCGCTCTGGTCTAGCGCCAAACAAAGATTCAACGGCGCCGAACGCCCTAGGGGATCCGCCTCGGCCCGGAGGGAAAGGCGCAGTTGCCGCTGGAGGGGAACGCTTTGGGCCGGTAGGCGCTCGTCGCTGAGTTGGGCTTGGAGATTGAGTTTCATAAAACAGTTATCAGCTATCAGTTACCGGTGATTCAGATAACGGAAAAATTTCCGCCAGATCCCGCAGGGTCTGTTGGGCTTCCGCTTCGTCCACTTTACTGAGGGCGAACCCCACGTGGACGACGACGTAATCCCCTACGGTCACTTCCGGCACATAGGCCAGGCTCACTTCCCGGAACACGCCGCCAAATTTGACCTTGCCGGAGCGCTCTAGCCCTTCTCCTTGAATGCTGGCGACTTGCCCAGGCACTGCTAAACACATAAACTTTTCCTAGCTAACCGGCGCCTTTATGATAGCGCCTGGTTTGAGTTCGCATCTCTCCCCTGAGAAAACCCCATGCAACGCCCCCCAGCGGTTTCTGCCCTAGCGCTCTTCGTCCTCTGCGCCTTAACGGGTGCTTTCCCCCCGGCGCTGGCCCAAAAATCCCAAAATTCCTTTGACACCTATTACCAAGAGTGTCTGCAACGGGTCAAAAAGCAGGGTCTGGCCCCGGCGCTGGCGGAAGATATTTGTCAATGCACAATTGCCGAGTTTAAAAAACGCTACTCTCTGCCCCGTTTTCAGGCGCTGGTGCAACAATCTAAAACCGACCCCAAGACCGCCCGGGCGCTAGCGGAGGTGGGGGAGGATTGTTTCTTTGAAAATTAGTAAAACAAGTGGCAGTTAAAGAAGACTATAGGCAATAAACGCTATTCAGCGTCTTCCTTCTGGCGACGGCGCCGCCAATCTTCAGCCTGTCGTCGCATTTGAGCTAATTCTTGGAGATCGAGGCGGTCAAGATTTTTGAGGGCTAATCCCATGCGTCCTAAACCAGCTAAGGTTTCTCGATGACGGGCGAGAAAATCCCAGTAGAAATAGTTAAAGGGACAGGCGCTTTCGCCTAAACGGATTTTGGGATTGTAGGCGCAACGTTGGCAGTAGTCGCTCATTTTTTGAATATAATTCCCCGACGAGGCGTAGGGTTTGGAGGCCAACAGACCGCCGTCGGCGAATTGCCCCATCCCTAACACATTGGTCTGCATCACCCAATCGTAGCCGTCGATAAAGGCGGCGTGAAACCAACTTTCCAACGCCTGGGGAGAAACTCCGCTAATGAGGGCGAAATTGCTGAGAATCATTAAACGCTGGATATGGTGAGCGTAGCCTGTCCGCTCGACTTGTTGTAGCACTTGCCGCAGACAGTTCATTTTCGTTTGAGCGCCGTCCCAATAGAAATTGGGTAGCGGGAGATCGTGGTTAAACCAGTTTTTTTGGCTATAATCGGCGCCGAGAAAATGATACAAGCCAAACAAATACTCCCGCCAACCGAGAATTTGACGAATAAAACCCTCGACGCTATTTAAGGGCAGTTCCTCTGGGTTTTCTTGATACGCTTTTTCGGTGCCGGTAATGACTTCCATCGGTGTCAGTAGCCCCAGGTTTAGATAGGGAGATAACAAACTATGCCAGAGAAAATTTTCTCCCGTAATCATCGCGTCCTGATAGGCGCCGAATCGGGGTAAACCATGGTTTAAAAAATGTTGAAATGCCGTCAAGGCTTCAGCCCGGGTGACGCCCCAGTTAAACGGCTCTGGGTCTCCATAGCCGGGGAGGTCTAGGTCTTTGACCTGCTTGAGCGTTTCCCGCGTCATTGCGTCGGGCGCAAAACTTAAAACCGGCGGCGGGGTTAATCCTTTTTTGGGCGGTCGGCGATTCTCCGGGTCAAAATTCCAACGTCCCCCTAGGGGTTGATCCCCCACCATTAAAACCTGAAAACGACGGCGCCCGGCCCGGTAAAAGTCCTCCAGCAATAGTCGGCGCCGGTTCTGGGCCCAGACTTGAAACGCTTCCCGAGACCAAAGAAAGTGGTTGTTTTCTAACCAGGTTAAAGCGCAGGGTAGGTCTAGGGCTTCAATCAAATCCTGAAAGGGGCGGTCGTTCGGTTTCGTCAGGACTAAATTGTCAATGCTCTCCCTTTCGAGCCAAGCTAATAGGGGTCTGCGGAAATTTTCGGCGCTGGCGTAGGTTATGGGCCAACCATCAGCTTTCAGGTCCTCTGCGAAGTGGCGCATCGCGGCCCAAACCAAGACTAATTTTTGCCGGTGGTAGGGACGACTGCGGGCGTAATCCCAGGATTCGATGAAAATCACTGGCGTTCGGGCCTTGACTCCGCTATAGGTCGCCAGCGCCGTTTGTTGTATGTTGAGTTGATCTCCTAAAATCCACAGACCGGTTTTCATCTTGATTAAATATCTAGGGAGTGTATCATTAAGGGACGGCTCTTTTAGGGAATCGGGGATAAAAAAACGGGAATCAATCCCCCGCTCAGTTCCAATTAACTTAGAAAAAGAAATTGCCGACTGGGATAGCACCGAAAGTTGGGAGAGTTCCGGTAATACCGGTGAGGTTAACCACCAAATCGTTGGTGCTTTGGAAACCCGCTGCGCCGTCATTAATAATCAGGTAAGTGGCGGTATTGGCCCGGACTAAAGCGGCGCTGTTGAGTCCTAACGCCTGATTCCCCGCCTGGGCGCCGTCGGCGTCGGCGAAGACATTATTAACGATAATGTTGAGATTGGTCGTCGCACTATCCGCGGCCCGGGTCAAGGCAGTGGGAGTGCCAGTGGGAGAGCCGCCTTGAGTGAGTAAATCAATTTTATCGGCGCCGATGGCAAAGTCCGTAATCCGATCAACTGAGCCGAGGATAGATTGACCAAATTGGAAGACAAAGATGTCGTTCCCGTCTTTGCCCCCTAGAGTGTCGGCGCCGGCGCCGCCGTTGAGAATATTGGCTCCGCTGTTGCCGGTGAGGCGGTTTTTCAGGCTATTGCCGGTTCCGTTGAGGTTGGCAGTTCCTGAGAGGGTCAGATTTTCAAGATTAGCGCCGAGGATGTAGTCAATGGAAGCCTTAACGGTGTCGGCTCCTTCGTTGGGATTTTCGATGACCACATCGCCGACGTTATCGACGGTGTAAGTATCATTGCCTAAACCTCCAATCAGAGTATCGGCGCCGGCTTTGCCGTCTAGGGCGTCGTTTCCGTCTAAACCGGTGAGGGTATTATTACCCGCATTACCGGTAAGTTTGTTTTTTAACCCATTGCCCGTGCCGTTGAGGTTAGAACCGCCTTTGAGGATGAGGTTTTCAACGTTATCGGGGAGGGTGTAGGTGATGTCCGATTTAACGGTGTCGGTTCCTTCGTTGAGGTTTTCGGTAACCACGTCGCCGTTGTTATTAACGGTGTAGGTATCGTTTCCGGCTAAACCAATCAGAGTATCGGCGCTGGTTGTACCCGTTAATTTATCCGATCCACTTGTGCCAACAAACGTGTTGGTAACTGATAAGTTCCATGCGAGAATATCATGATCTCCCGTTGCGCCGCCAGTGCCGGAAGAGAAGCCAAAAAAGACATCGCTAACGCCGAGAATTGACGGTAAATCGATGATATAAGATAAGGTCGGCGACTCAGGACGAACATTAGTCTGGTCGACCCGGACTTCAAGTTGATCGGTCAAGCCGTTATAATCCACCCAGGCACTCCAGACTTCGCCGTTATTTAAACGTTCTTCAATGGGTTCAGCAATGACAGAATTAACAGAATCGCCGTTGAGATTAATACCCAAATGGTTGCCATTAATGTCGGGGAATCCATCAACTTGGTTATTGTAGGTATCTAGTTCAACAGCGAGGCTCTGAGAAATATCTCCATAGCCCAAGGCGCCTCCCAAACCTCCAAGGGCGTTCGGGTCTGACTGAATAACAAAGGCTAATCCGTCGGCGCCGGGGCCATCTTCATCTCCAAAACTACCGGAATCGGTAATTTGAAATTGGAAAAAGGTATTAAAGCTAGTTCCCGAGAAGAGAGAGAACGGAGTAATAGAAAAAGCGTTTCCCGCCTGAAAAAAATCGTCCGTCAGCCGAAGAACATCTAAAGTTTCGTCAAATCCTGTCGTAATCTGAGCGGCGCCGTTAAGAATTAGGTTTTCAGGCGAGAGGAGATTATTATACATAAGGGATGCCTCAGATGGAAGTACTGGGTAGAGTTTATCACATTTTAACAATACAAACACCCAAGTAACTCCGCAGTCGGTCGAAAAATTGGCTTTTAATTGCTTCGGCCTCTTTACCGAAGGTGTCAATGAGGAGATGTTTGAGGTGATCCACATCATTCAAACAGCCCCGTCGATCTTCAAGAAGGAAGCCCGACCAGAATCCCCTGTTTTCGTCAAATGAGTTTTCAACAACGATGTCTCCGCGTCACAATTTTTTGCCTCTAACCCTACTCTTGCCGGCGCTTCTCACCGGTCTCCTGACAGGTCTAGTGGCCGCGGCCTTTCGGGGAACGGTGGACTGGATCCTCGCCCAACGGGGCGCGTTGGCCCTCTGGCTGGCGCCTTGGTTTCCCTGGAGCGCCGTTATTCCCGTCTGCCTGGCCGCCGCGCTCACGGGTTTCAGTTTTTACCTCCGCCGGCGCTGGGCACCGGAAACCAGCGGGAGCGGCATTCCCCAGATTGAGGGCTACCTACAAGGCTCTTCAGCCTTTGCTTGGCCCCGAGTTCTGGCGGTTAAATTTATCGGCGGCAGTCTCGCCCTCGGCGCCGGTCTCGTGGCAGGGTTTGAGGGCCCCACCATTCAGATGGGCGGCGCCTTGGGCTTAATGATGGCCGGAAGGAGTGCGTCCTCGGAGGAGCGCCGGCGTTTACTGGTGGCCATCGGCGCCGGGGCGGGCTTAGCCGCAGCCTTTAATGCGCCTCTGGCGGGCGTGGCTTTGGTGAGGGAGGAATTGCAGGAATCCTTTAACGTTCCCTCCTGGGCCTATCCGGCGCTGTTTGTGGGGTGTATCGGCTCGACAGTGGCGCTTCGCGCTCTGCGGGGTCAGGGCGCCGTCATTTCTCTGACCCAGTTCCATCAGGTTCCCCTAGCCTCTCTCTGGATGTTTGCTGTCCTGGGGATCATTTTCGGAATCGCGGGCTATGGCTTTAACCGGCTTTTAGTCTGGAGCCTCGACCGCTTTGACCGGGTTCCGCCCTCGGGCCGTCGGTTTCTGGGACTGGGGGTCGGCGCCCTAGTGGGTTTAGTGGCTTTGCTCTATCCGCCCCTGGCGGGGAGCGGCGAAAACACGGTGATTTGGGCCTTTAACCAACAGACGTCCAGTCTCCTCCTCATAGCTGTGTTTGTCGGACGTCTGGCTCTAACCCTGATCTGCTACGGAAGCGGCGCCATTGGTGGGATTTTTGCCCCCCTCCTGGCGCTGGCCACCGTCCTCAGCCTCGCCTTGGCCAAACATTTCCACGCTGGTTTTCCCGCCCAACTTCCCGAACCCGCCGTTATGGCTATCGCCGGCATGGGCGCCCTCGTGGCCGCCACGGTGCAGGCGCCGTTAACGGCGATTTTGCTCACCATTGAAATGACGGACAATTATTTTGTTATTTTGCCCCTGCTGATCACCTGCGTCGGCGCCGGTTTAACCGCCAACGCCTGCGGAGCTCGACCCATTTATACGGCGCTGTTGGAACGCTCTACAAAAAGTTTACCAACCTCAGTCCTCAAGAAACCTTGCTAAAAGGCTCTCTCCTGTTGGTAGCAACCGCGCTATGATTGATTTTCCAAAATCCCCTCCGCCTGATGAGCCAGCGCCCGGAGTTGATCCCTTAAACCCGGATCGGCGGATGACCAAAGGCCCCGTTGTTGGGCCTCCAGCAGGCGCTCCGCCATGTCCCGCAGGGCCCAGGGGTTATGGGTTTGGAGAAAATTTTGGACTTCGGGATTGAGCAGATAAGCCTGAGCAACCCCTTCAAAAAGGTAATCCTCCACGCAGTGGGTGGTAGCGCTGTAGGCGAAGAGATAATCCACCGTCGCGGCCAACTCAAAGGCGCCTTTATAGCCGTGACGCATAGCGCCGGCAATCCATTTGGGATTGATCACCCGAGAGCGATAGACCTTAGCTAATTCTTCCTTCAGAGTTTTAATCTGGGGGCGCCGGGGTCGGGAATGGTCGCCAAAGTAGAGGGCGGGATTTTTACCGGTTAAAGCTCGAACTGCCACGGTCATGCCCCCCTGGAATTGGTAATAGTCGTCGGAGTCCAGCAGGTCGTGCTCCCGGTTGTCCTGGTTGTGGAGGATAATATCCAAATTTTGTAAACGGGTTTCCAGCGCCCAGGGCAGATTATGCCCCACCCCCTGGGTATCGTAGGCGTAACTGCTCCAGTTCAAATAGGCCCGGGCTAAATCGGCGTCGGTTTGCCAGTTTTGGGCTTCCATTAAGCCCTGTAGCCCCGCCCCATAGGCGCCGGGTTTGGAGCCGAAAATCCGGTACTGAGCGCGTCGTTGGGCTTCTTCGGCGCCGTAACCTTGGCTCTCTAAAATCTGGGCGTCTCGCTGAACTTGGGCACCGAGGGGATTCTCCTCTTCCGATTCCGTTAAACCGGCCACCGCCTCCGCGGCGCTCTGCATCAAGCTGAGCAAATTGGGAAAACTGTCCCGGAAAAAGCCGGAGACCCGGACGGTAACGTCCACCCTGGGGCGCTCCAACAGGGAGACAGGCAAAATCTCAAAATCCACCACCCGGCGAGAAGCGCCGTCCCAGACGGGTTGAACCCCCAACAGAGCTAAAACTTGGGCTACGTCGTCGCCGCCGGTGCGCATCGTGGAAGTGCCCCAGATAGAAATACCGAGAGTTTTGGGATACTCCCCATGCTCCTGGGTATAGCGGTCGATTAACGCCGCCGCCGCCCGGCGCCCCGTCTCCCAAGCCGTTTCCGTGGGAATGACCCGCAGATCCACCCCGTAGAAATTACGCCCCGTGGGCAAAACTTCCGCTCGTCCCCGAGTCGGCGCTCCGCTGGGGCCGCTGGGCACATAGGCGCCGTCTAGTCCCCGGAGTAGGTTAGTGATTTCCTCCTCGCTCCGCTGTAACAAGGGCAAAAGGGTGGATTGCATCCAGGTTAGAGTTCGCCGGGTTTCCGGTAACCAGTTATCAGTTATCAGTAAGCAGTTATCAGTTATCAAGTCTTTCACTGTTAACTGATAGCTGTTAACTGTTAACTGTGTGGCTAATTCTTCCAACACCGCCACCGCGGCGCCGCCGGTGCGACAGGCTTGGAGTTTGGCCAATAACTCCCCGGCGCCGTTTTGGGATAAAAGTTCTCGGGTTTCCGCAGGCAAGATAAAGGGGTCTTCCCAACTATCGCTCCAGGGGTCAAAGTCTAGACCTAAATCCACGGCCAGCGCCTGGGTAATACCTAAATAATCCCCCTGGGGCGCCCGAGCGATGGCTAGGAGTAAATCCTTGAGTAGACTTCCCTGGGGACAAGCGCCGAAAATATGGAGACCGTCCCGGATCTGGGCTTCCTTGAGTTGACAGAGGTAATTGTCGGTTTGGGCCAATAACGGCGCTAGGGCTAGGGCCCAGTCCTGGGGCCGGGAGCCAAAACCCGGTTGGGGCAACGCTAACCCTAGATCCCGGTGCAGGTTACTTTCTTGAATCAATTGGCACAGGCGCCGACTGAGCGCCGGCAGACGGACGGGGTCTAGATCCTGGGCGGTATAGTATTCGTCCAGTAACGCCTCAATTTGGGGCAACTCTCCGTAAAGTTCTGCGCGGGTCAGGGGCGGGGTGAGGTGGTCGAGGATCACGGCGTGACTCCGGCGCTTGGCTTGGGTGCCTTCTCCCGGATCGTTGACAATGAAAGGATAAAAATGGGGATAGGGGCCCAGGGCGATTTCCGGGTAACAGTGGGGGGAGAGCGCCAAACTTTTCCCCGGTAGCCATTCCAAATTGCCGTGTTTCCCCAAATGGATAAAGGCCTGGGCGCCGAACTCGGTTCGCAACCAGTGATAAAACGCCAAGTAAGCTAGGGGCGGCTCCAGATCCGGCGCGTGGTAGTTCAAACTGGGGTCGAGGTCGTAACCCCTGGCGGGTTGAACGCCGATAAAAATATTGCCTAACCGGAGGCCGGCGATAGGAATTTCCCGCGGTAGGGAATCCCAGTCCTCTCGGTCTTGCCACCGTTCCCGCAATTGCCCTTGAACCTCGGGGGGAAGGGTCTGGAAATAGTCCCACAGCGCCGCCTGGCTTAAACTCTGCCGGACAACACGGCGGGGATTTTCCTCTAGGTCGTTGGTGACACCTTGGGTTAACAAGGTAATTAAAGTGGCCGGGGAGTCGGGAATCTCGTCGAGGCTATAACCGGCATCTTTCAAGGCCCGGAGAATGGCTAAACAACTGGCGGGGGTATCCAGACCCACCCCGTTCGCTAAACGCCCGTCCTTATTGGGGTAGTTGGCTAAAATCAGGGCGATTTTCCGTTCCCCCACCGGGGTTTGGGCGCAACGGCAAAAATTGAGCGCCAAATCCGCCACCCAATTGATCCGACTCGGCTCCGGTTGAGAAACAATCACCTCGGTTTGCAAACTACTTGCCCGAGTTTGACTGGCCTTAAAGGCCACGGCCCGGGTAATCAGACGCCCGTCCACCTCCGGCAAGGCGACGTTCATGGCTGCGTCCCTGGGATTTAACCCCCTCGCGCCGTCGGCCCACTGTTCCCGAGCGCCGCTACTGAGAATCACCTGAAAGACCGGCACATCTAATGCTCGCCAGAGCGGCGCCGGGTCGGGGTCGAGAACCGCCTGACGCTGGAGTTGGGCTAGGGCGAAACTGGTGGTATTTAAAATCAGTCGGCAGTTTTTGGCCCGTAATGCCGCCAACAGACCGGCCTGACAATCGGGGTCCCGCAGGGAAGAAACGTACAGCGCCGTCGGCCTTAACCCCCGTTCCACTAAAGCTTGGGCCAGCGCCGTCACCGCGTCGGTGTTGCCCGCTAAATAATGGGCCCGGTAAAAGAGGATCGCGACGGCGGGCAGGGTTTTCGGTAAATCTTCATAACCCAAGCTGAAATGTCCCCAATCGGGAACCGTAACCGGTAACTCTGGGGCGTAATCTGTTCCACAGACGCAATCGCTCCACCAGAGCAAACCCCGGCGCCAATTTTCCACCCCGCCCCCGGAGCAGTAGCGCCAGAGCCGTTCCACCCAGGGCAGAGGAACGGTGGAGTAGGACATTAAAACGAGATCTAGGGGGCCGTCTCCAGACAGGAACCAGAGAGATAACCCCGTTTCCTGAGCCAACTCCCGCAGACTGTCCACCCCGTAGGGCCAATACTCATAGCCCCCCAGTAAACGCAGAGCGACGCCTTTGGCCCGGCCCAGAACCCCCTCCCGGTAGTCGTCCAGGCTGGCGGGCTGTTGCAGATTCAACAGATTCAGCGCCCGTAGAGGGGGAAAATCCTTAGGTATTTGCCGAATCGCCTGGGCTAAACACTGAATATCCGTGTCGGCGGCGCTGAGGAACACCAAATCTCCCGGCGCTTGCTCAACGCGGATTACCCCTTCTCCCTCTGGGTTCCAGCCCCCCGGCTGGGTCGCCAATCGGTGCATCTGTTTGGCTCCTTTCTTTAGAAAAGCTTAGGTTTTGGGGCTTTCGGGAAAAGTCTCGTCATTATAGAAAAACAGACAGCTATCTTGATCGACTCTACGGCAATGCAGACCCTTTTTTCCCCCACCTTTCGTCGTGTTTTGCCAACGACGGTCTTTGAACGGCTTCAATCTCTTTGGACCTCCCTGGGAGATTGGGGCGGGGCCGAGCAGATCCTCTGGACGGAAGCAGAGGGTTCTGGCGTTTTTTTCTTGTTGTTAACCGCCTCCTACCAGGCCCTACTCCAGGGCGAGCCGGTTTCCCCCCGCCACTACGCCGTCACCATCACCTTTGACAGCGGAGCCGTCGCCAACCTATTAAAACCCCGCCCCCTGCCACCCCGGCCAACTCAGGAGTTTCCCCACCTGCTCCAACAGTTGACCCTGCGCTTGT
>JBKCES010000090.1:0-7826 GCA_046304295.1 Cyanobacteriota bacterium
AGACTATCTAGGCTTGTTCGCCGCACTCTTTCCTTCTCAAAAAGTCTCTTTAATTTGCGCAGTGCTGTATGGAATTTTATCCACTATTACAATGCACAACTCGCAAATTCATAACTCTATCACTACGTTAGAGTTTCTACCTGACCCCGAAGGGTCGCTTTAAATAAATTGGGACGGAATTCAGGCTCGTCATTACGAAGCGTTGGAGAAACACCAATCCCTTCCAAGTCAATCCAGAGAGGATAGGTATCATAAGGAGTAAAAGCAAAGCCGTAGCCAGTACTGGTTTTACCGCCGATTCCTGCCCGTAGAGCCGTTTCAAGCAACCCGCCAATCTGTTTCCATTCTTCCTCGGAGAAATTTTTTCGGCTACTCAATTCAAAAACGAGAGTGGGTTGATAAAGACTAATCTGGGCAATTGCTTTAGGACTCCCTGTGCCTTTGGTTTGACGCTCTTGTTGCGGATGAACCACGTCAGAAATTCGATAACGAACCTTTTTTTCATCTCGTGTATTGACTATATGGCTAGCAGACCAATCACCTACAGGATAAGCTCCGTGAAAACGCAACCATCCTGGCTCATCCTTTGTGCCACAAAAGTCTTTAATCTTACTGCGAGATGCTGGAGTTAAATCTACATTACGAGCTAATCGTTCAAATAGACCCTTAACGCCACTGCCCGGAATAAACGGAATTCCATATTTACCGATAACTGGACGACTAAAGCTATCTTGCCCGCAATTGCTAATCACGCGAAAAGGAAACTGTACAATCAAACGATAAATTCCATCTGAGAATCCTTCTTGCGGTTGAGATCTTTGATAGGTAGGCTTTTGGGTAAATTCATCGGGATAAATCCACTCTTTGAGCCACTGTTTCAAATAATCATTCTTACTTGCAAACTGTAAACTACACCGCCCTTTGACCTGAGCACGGTACATCATGGGAACCTTCTCAGGATTCGTTTCAATAGCTACAGATGGTGTTTCAATTTCAGGAATTTCCAAAGTTAACTTTTCTCCTAATTTTTCTTTTTTTTGTTTTGCTTGCTTAAAAGCTCCTGCCATAGTCATTGTTTAGTCCTCCTCGGATTCAGAACTAGAAGATTTCTTTTTATACCGTTGTGTCCACCATACCAGAGAATCACAGAATTGGGATAGAACCATTAATGCAATACGTTGTTCTGGCAATGGCATTTTCCAGAGGTCTTCAGCCATTTTTTGAATCTGGCTAGTTTCTTCCAATTCTTTTGCTTTTTTATCTTCTTGTTCATAACCACGTCGAATCTGAATACTAGATCCAATCGGATCATTAGGCAAATCTATTTGACCTTGTTTGAGAATTTTAGCTAATTGATCCCAGACTGATTTCCAATATTTTCCTTTATTCTGGGATTCATCACCTTCTTTTTTACTTTGGTTTAAGTAACGTAAGTGCTCGCCCCAAAACCGTTCTAGACCATAGGCTACTGTCATCCGCATCTTGTGAGACTCATTAAGAACATTTTTCTTGTCTCGATTTTCTAAAACAAGCTTTTGCGCATAGTAGTCTAGATCATAAGGTTTCCATCTTTCAACTTCTTCAGAAGAGAAAGCTGTTTGAATTAATGGTTTGGATTCTTGGTTAGGTTGAGGCATTTTAGGATTATTATAGAAGTTCTTTTTTGGCTTTGACATTGTTAATTTCTCTTAGTGATTAGATGAAATAGAGTGACAAAAAACTTGGGTTCTTCCAAAACCAATAGATTCTAGTCCTCCGAAATACATTTCTTTACCAGAACTAAAATTGTGCTGAGATTCAAAGTCTGTCCATTTGACTTCCTCACTTTCATAATGTTTCCGCAAAGCAATAGGAAAAGTGAGAACTGAGCCTTCGGGTAAGGCTTCTACGTCAAAAAATGCTCCTTTTTTAGCTTTTTTCTTATCTTTTTCTAGGGAGACGCGACTTTGACGGTATAAAGCCATGTCATGAATCATGGAAATTTCAGTATTGTCAACTACTAGTAGTAAAAATTCGTCTTTATTGCTCACCTTATCGGGCATACATTTTTTCAACAAAGGCTCATGTTTCTTTAGCGGTAAAAATCCAAGATTAAAGAATAAAGGTTTTCCTGATGTTTTACCAAAATAAGAATAGGGAGTAAAAGTTTGGGAAGGTTGATTTTTAAGCCTTAGATAACGGTTAAGCCAAATTGGACAGGTCACTCGTACGATGGGCTGATTAGGACAATAAACTGGCAACCAAAGTAGGGATGCATACTCAAATTTTACAATTCCTTCACTGGTGGTATCTTCATCGTTGACTTGCTCATCTTTCTTTTTGGCTTGTTTGCCATACCATTTATCGACATTTCCCTCTTCTTCTCGCATATCCGCCCGAAAGCGCCCGCGAATGGAGCTACCGGGGATAATGCCGGTTTGGGTAAACTGGTCTCGGAAAATCAGGTTTAAGTTTCCCGTTTCCTCTCCGGCGCTAGCGCCGACATGGAGGGGAGCTAGGGTTTCGATGACGCCGTAGGCTTTGTGGTACATGAACAAACTCCTTAAAAAACAACGAAGGCAAAAGCAAGAGGGGAACTAGTCAGCCTCCCGTTGCAAAATCGCCGCGACCGTCAGCGCCGCCTCCGGGGCAAGACGGGTTAAAAAGGGGGAACGCAGGAGGTCGGATTCTTGAAAAACGGATTCCTCATAGAGTCCCTGACGGAGAGACAAGACCGTGACCGTTCCCTGTTGCGGATCGACAATCCAATATTCCTCAATACCCCGCGCTTGGTACTGGGCCCGTTTGTAGCGGTAATCCCGGACGCGATTTTCTTCGCCGGGGGAAACCACTTCCACCACCAGCGCCGGGGGCGGGGTCTCGTGGAGAATGACGGAGCGACTGGCGCCCCGCAGAGCTTCCTCCGCAGCTTCGGTTAAGACCAGCAAATCCGGTAAGCGGGTTGAGGCTTTAGCGCCGGAAACGGCGATCTCGGTTTTTTGGCTCAGGCGCTGGGGCGGGATTCCCTGTTGGAGAAAGTAAGCCAAAAGAAAGACGGCGACGCGTCGATTTAATTCGCTCTCTAGGGGCATTTCCCGGACGACTCCGTCTTCTAGCTCGTATAGTTTATTGTCGTTATCCGGCGCTTGCCATTGCAGATATTCGGCAAGGGTCAGGGGTTTGGCGGGGGCGGAGAGGGTTGTCATGGCGAGCGTCGCGGGTAAAGAGTTAATTTTGGGCGTCGGGTAGGGGTAAAGCGAGGCCACAGCCCCAGCGTTGGAAAGAGACACCTTCGACAGGGAACAGCGCCGACTGCTCCCGCCAAGTCGTTGAGAGCGGAGAGTCTAGGACATAAACCGCGCCAGCCGGAACGCCATACCGCCCTCGGGAGAGGACGCTTCCCCCGGAATCATCGGTAAATCGACCAAAACGGTGCCGGATCGCTTGGGGTCTTTGGGCTAGAAGGGCCGTTACCCGGCGCTCTCCCCAATAGAGGTCGGATTGCTTTTGGGACGGCGCCCGATAGGAGAAACGGTTTGACCCCCAGACCGCGGGAGTAATGAGCGCAAAGCATTGACCCAGGGGTTGACTTAAACGTTCAGCTAGGGTTGGAGTCAGGGGCAGACAACGGACATTCACTAAATGGCCTTCCCCGCCGAAGCGATACCACCCCGGACTAATGTCGGTATTGCTGAGATAAACCAAACAGGCGTCTGGATTAAGTTGTACCGAGTTTTCTAGAAATAAGCCGTCCTTCTCAACGGAATGGCGTTCGGAGTCTTTCAGTTTGGGGTGAAGATGGGGTAGATACTCCCAGGGCGCCGAATGTAGGGATACATTGCCAGTCTGAGGTTGGAGTTTGTCCCAGTCCTTAAGGGATAGCCAGCCGCCAGATTGATACTTATCGTCTGGGGGGATAATCCAGTCTGGCTCTTGAGCGCCGTTAGGGATTCCCCAGGTTCTCCATTTTCCTTGTCTCCAAACCAGATAATGCTGAATCTGGTTATTTTTCGCTAGGCAATTCAGCGGCGCGGGCACATAAAAATTTTGCTCGGCGCCCTGATCCTGAATTTCCTGTTTCCAAGTCCAGAACGGCCCCGCCACCTGGAGTTGTCTCAGTTCGTCAGTTTTTTTACTCTCTTCCAGCGTTTGAGCGAACAATCCAGCTAAGGTCATGGAAGAAGGCGGAAAGAAATCTCCCGAACGCCCGACTAAATTTTCCGGCGAGAGAAACTTCCCAGCACTACCGTAGAGAAGTCCTAGGGGTTCGATGACCACTAGATGAGTAAAATCCGAGGCTTGATAGGGCGCCGGTCGCTGAGGTAATGGCGAAGTTACCGACATAGATGAAACCCCACTTTTGCAAGATTGACGACCCAACGATTGACGGCGCGGTTAATTTTTTGGCGACGGTTTTCATCGGGGCTTGATTGAAAGCTATCTGGGTCGCCGAGAATGCCACCCTGTAAAACTTGGACGGTTTTATGATTGACGGTTTGAGGAATTGTCTGATTCCACCACTCTCGGTTGTCGGCGCTTTCTAAGTTATCCCAATTCAGAGAGACAGAAGGGAAATAAATTTTAAAAATAGCTTCCGCAATGTCGGTGTTATCCCGGCTAAAGGCTCGACGGGCTTCTAAAGCGGCGACATCGCTATAAAAATGTCCCCAGTTATTTTTTCCTTCCTGATCTCGGTAACCCTGAAAGATTGATTCCAAGAAACGCCAAGGACAAGCCCATTCCAAATAATTGCCGCCATTGAAGACAATTCGTAGGGCTAGGCGGTCTCGCCCGTTGCTTTTAGCGGATTTTTCCGCTTCTCGGCAGTGTTGTAAAATATCCCGTTGAGGAACTTGGGGATAGGCCCAGACAAAGCCGACGCTGACGGTGATGGGTTGCTGGTGTTGTTTCCAAACATCGGGGAAGTCGTAAAACCAAGCTAGGCATTCTGTCGCTTTGAGTTCAGGTTCCTCATTACGATAGAGAACTCCTAAAAAGTCGTCTCCTCCGGCGTAAATCACCCGCCCTAAATTTTGAGGAAGACTGTTTTCAAAGGCTTCTTCTCCCCATTCCCGTAGCGCTCTGCTAAAGCAGTGTAACTCTCTCGCCTCCGAGTCGGGGTCATTGGCGTCATTGATTTGTTTGAGATAATCTCCGGCTTTATCGCCATCCCCCATAAACCAGCCTGTTTTTTGACCGTCCTCTTGGTAGCGGTTCAATTCCTGAAAACTGGGGGGGAGATTTCTTAGATGGATGTTAGTTACCACTGAAGAAAAAGGCATAGGCCTATTGGGATCTTCAGTCATACCTCTAAGGGTCACTAAACGCTTAATCAACTCGGGAATACTCAACTGCTCACTGTCGTCAAAGACGGCGCTGAGTCCTTCAATTCCGGTTAGGGTTTGATAAAATGCCCGAACTTCGTCTTGTTTCCGACCCTCGTTCCAGTCGGCCCGTTGATGCGCTCCTTTTCCCGTCCACAAACTCATGCCGGGGTAGGCGACCCCATCGGCGCCGGATAGGGTGGAACTTTCCCCGATCCAGTTAATGCCAATCCAAGCCCGAGCGCGTTTAACTTCATTCAGGTTTTGCCGAACTTCGGTAATGGTTTGGCCCGTTGCGTAGAAAAGCTCCCAGGCGTGATTTGTCCACCGCTCCCAGTCCTCTTGCCAGGGTAAAACGGAGCCCGAAGTCCAGAGGTTGATTTCATTCCAACCGGCGCGATGAACCTTTAAATACTTCTGACAATGATCTTCCAACCACTCTCGACAATTCTGGGTAATCTCGCCCCAAGCCGCCTTAAAGACCTCCCTGACATCCGCTTCAGGATATTCGCCCCGTAAAATAATCTGATTGGGGGTTCCTTTAGTAACGTTGGTCAAGGCCGGAGAAATGACCGCGTTTTCTCCAAATTGGCTTTGCGCATACCGACAAATGGATTCAGCTAAATAGGACAGCAAAAAAGAACTACCGTATAGATCCCGCAGTTTGCGGGATTTTTCGATGAAGCCCTGCACGGGGGCGAAGGTGACGGCGGTATAGGTCATGGAGAGGCGGATCGTTACGGTTACTCCGGCGCTGGTGATGGGGGCGGCGCCGGAGGGGAGAGTAAACCCAACTAACGATAGAAGAATGCTAGCGGCTACGCCCGGATGAAATCAAGCCTTTGAGAAGAAATTTTATATTTATTAGCAAATTGTTACATTGCCGTCACAAAACTTTACCTTCTGCCTTGAGAGCGTTGACTTAACCCGTTTTTGAGGATAATCCCCAGTTCCTGAAGGGAAATTGGAGTGTCGTTGTAAACAATGGGATCGATATCGATGATAACGGGCTTCATCACCCCGCCGGTCGGCTGACCCTGCCAGTCCCGGCTCGAATCCATGTATTGCAAGCGCCGCTTC
The DNA here is from genome assembly GCA_046304295.1 of Cyanobacteriota bacterium. Lineage (GTDB taxonomy): Bacteria > Cyanobacteriota > Cyanobacteriia > Cyanobacteriales > Microcystaceae > Synechocystis. The sequence goes on from JBKCES010000090.1 coordinate 6,384, forward strand.
GGCGGAACACAGGCAATACTCATAGCCATACTCATCAACTTAGTGCCGCCGGTGATGTCTGCCACAATTCGTTCATCTTTATAGCTAGACTTTTGATAAATTTTTTCTACTAATTCGCAAAGGCGGGGATAATCTAGCATACCAACGCTCGAATCCCTCCAGTGAACTCGCACAGAATCTCCGTACTTATAGCGCACATAAGTTGACAAAAGCTCAGCGGTTTGTTGAGAGCCGTTATTCGTCTCATCCGGTAGCGTCCAGATTAACCATAAGTCCCGAAGCGTTTCTTGGTCGTCCTCCCGATGAAATTCAATGGCTTTCAGTTGAGGATAAAGGTTAGAGTTAAAGAGATTGATGGCTTGAAAATCGGCTTCTGTGGGGTTTTCTTGGGTAATGACCGCCTCGATTTGCTCCGGGGTTACACTTCTCTGATTGTAGGGGCTAAGGAGTAAAATAAGTCCCTCCATCGGTTGAGGTTCGACAGGTTTTTCAATAACGTAGCGTTGTCGCTGGTTGGAAATTAAAACCCAAAACCAGAAAAAAGCGCCGACTACAACAGCTAAAATAATAGAAATAACGAAATTTTCAAAGACTTTAGAAAGCAAGGTGGTTACAATAAGAGATAAGATCCAGATTAAGGGATTTTTATCATCAAAAAAAGCTGAGATAGAATTAGATTCTTCTGGATTGGCAAGCATAATTTTATTAAATAAAATTGTTTTACAAAGATGAGTCGCTATGTCCGAACTCCGCAGGCGCTTTCTCAGTTTACAGAATTGGGAGCAAGCATGGCGCAAGGTCGCTCAAAATCAAGGTTGCGCCGGGGTGGATGGCGTAACCATCGCCCAGTTTGCCCGGCATTGGCAAGCGAATATCGGCCGACTCCGTCGGCAACTGGAGAGTTTTACCTATCGCCCCTTACCGTTGCGACAACTGTTTATTCCTAAAAAAGACGGCGGTTGGCGGCAACTGCGGGTTCCCACCGTGGGGGATCGCCTTGTCCAACAGGCTTTACTGCAAGTTCTCTATCCCATCGTCGAGGAAGATTTAGAGGACAGTAGTTTTGCCTATCGTCCTGGGCGCAGTCACCATCAAGCGGCTCTGCGAGTAGAACACTGGCATCGTCGGGGCTACGATTGGGTTTTTGAGTCCGATATTGAAGACTATTTTGATAATATTCTCCACTACCGTCTTTTGGAAGAGTTACGGGAGTCGGTAGATTTGAACTGGGTGATCGACTTAGTGAGCGAGTGGTTACGTTGTGGCGTTTTAACCCAACAAGGTGTGATACTTCCCACAAAAGGCGTTCCTCAAGGTTCAGTGATTTCTCCGCTCTTGTCTAATCTTTATCTGGATGATTTTGATGAGTATTTTGAAGAATCTTCTTTAAAATTGGTGCGCTACGGCGATGATTTTGTGATTTTAGCGAAGTCCCCTCAACGG
>JBKCES010000091.1:0-4672 GCA_046304295.1 Cyanobacteriota bacterium
GTTGAGGAACTTCTTGATTAAGCTGAACCATCCAGTTTTGATAGAGCGGCGCCGGGAAGGACGCGCCGGCGCCGGTGGCTCGAACGGTTTCCGTAAAGGGCAATTTAATACTGGACTGACTTTCTCCGCTCGGTTGACCGGCGCAACTACTTAACAGGGGCAAAAGTGTCAGGGCAGAAATGGCCATCAAGCTAAACTTTAAACCAATCTTTTGCACAATGGTCATCCTCGGGAGCTTTTAATTCAATAAAACTAGTACCAAATTCTTGTTTACCTTAGCATGAAGGCCCGAGAAAGTAGATTAAGGGAAGGATAAGGTTAATTTATTGATAACTTATAGCCTCATTTGGCCGGCTGAGATATAGCGGTCATAAACGATTTGTAAAATCTCAAGCCCCCGAACCCTTACGGCTAAAGCCTTTTGGCAGAGAGCAATTTACAACCTAGATGTGACTGCTATAGACCATGTCGCTGGAAGAATCGAGTTTCGATTCCCCTTAACCTTCGATTTGTACCTCGCCCGAGATAATCTGAGCGCATCAAATATTCTCTAATCAAACCAGCCGATTTCTTCGTTGGACAAATGGAGGGAAGGCTGACTCGGCGCCACATAGCGTTGGGGGGGAACGTAAACCAAAGGGGCGCTTTGGCTCTGGAGTTGGCTAATTTGTCCCTGGGCTTGGGTTAATTGTTCCGCCAAGGGACGGAGCGCCGCCAGTTCCGCTTGCAGGGCCTGATGGGCCGCCAGCGCCGCGGTTAAAGCCTGGTCTCGCTCCGTTAACGATTGGGTCAGGGTTTGGGTTTGGGCTAACTGGGCCGCTAAATCTTGTTGAGCTTGGTTTAAAGCCTGTTCTAAAGCCTCGGAACGCTCCTGTTCCTGTTCCAGTCTGCGCTGGAGGGCTTGCTTCTCTGCGTTTAAGGACTCAAGGTTCGGCGCCGGCTGAGTCGGGGTTGAGGGCTGTTCCTGAACCGGCGCCTCCTCTAGGGGGGATTGCTCTGCCGGCGCTGGGGAGGTCGAAATTTCCCCCTGATTCACTTCTTCCCGCAACAAATCTGCCAGGCGCTTGCGACTCATTTAAACCCACTCCCGTAATAGTTCATCTGCTACCCGACGGTAGTCCGACTCCGCTTCTTTGGCTTGTTTGCCCTTCCAGCGAGTAATGGTCACCCCGTCTAGCGCCGAGCGCTCATGGGCTTTATAGTTGCGCACAAAGGCGTGACAGGCGGGAATCCCCAACTCCATCAGGGTATTCTGCGCCTCTAAGGTTTCCTTAAGACTGCGGGAATCCACCTTGGTCAGCAGAACCCGATGGGCGATCCCCAAGGGCGTCACCGCAGACCGCACTGTTTCAATCAGCGCCGTTAAATCCATCGGCGCCGGAGGGGTGGGCAAAACCAGATAGTCCGCTAGGCGTAAAACCGCTTGTAAAGCTTGGGAACGCAAGGCCGGGGGCGTATCAATGACGATGAGTTCATAATTTTGGGGCAGGTTATTTAACCCTGCTGGCTCCGTGACGGAGCGAACCTCAAAATTTAATTGAGCCTCCCCGCGACTCAGCCACCAGGCGGCGGAACCCTGGGGGTCGGCGTCCACCAATAAAACTGCCCGCTTTTCCGCCAAAATAGCCGCCAAATTAACGGCGGTGGTGGTTTTTCCCACGCCGCCTTTGCCGTTGACCACAGCCAAAATTTTAGGGGGAGCCGTCTGCATGGGTTTAGCTTATCATGGTCGTCACCCTAGCGCCGTCTTGGTCGAGACTGAGGGCTAAACCCTTGGCTTGAACCCCATGATCCTGCCAAACGCTTTCTAAAGAGCAAACCACTACCGGCGCTTTTTCCGGCGAGGTTAAGGCCAATAGGGTCGGACCGGCGCCGCTGATGACTAAGTTATAAGCTCCCGCGGCTCGGGCCGTGGCTTTCAGCTCAGCGTAACCGGGAATTAAGGTCTCTCGGTAGGGCTGGTGAATTTTATCTTCCATGGCCGCCGTCAACCAATCCCCCCGTCCCTGGGCTAGGGCTTGGATTAATAACCCCAAACGGGCGGCGTTAAAAATAGCGTCGCTCCGGCTATAGCTGGCGGGTAACACGGCCCGGGCCGCAACGGTGGAGAGTTCAAAATCCGGGATCATGACCACGGGAACTAAATCGGGATGCCACTCAAGGGGAACCGTTAATCCGTCCTCCCCCGAAACCGAGAGTTGGGCTCCGCCCAACAGCGCCGGGGCCACATTGTCCGGGTGTCCTTCCAACTCGATGGCTAGTTTTAAAATTTCCGTCACCGTTAAAGGATGACCCGCCAGGGTATTGGCGCCGACTAACCCGCCGACAATGGCCGTGGCGGAACTTCCCAAACCCCGAGCCAGGGGAACCTCTACCTGGGCCTCGACTTTCACCGGCGTCGGCGCTTTTCCCAGGATTTCGTAGAGACGGCAAAAGGCCCGGTAGAGCAGGTTATCCGAGTCGTTGGCCAGCGCCGGGAGATCCCTGTTCAGGAGGGTTAACGCAAAGGCCGGAGCGTCGGCGGGTTGGGGTAAAAAGTTAAAAACGTTGTAGAGGCTGAGAGCGGCGCCGAGGCAATCAAAGCCGGGGCCGAGGTTGGCGGTGGTGGCGGGAACAGTGACGGTGCAGGGAATCATGCCGGGAGTGTAGGATTATTGATCAAAGACTATTTTAAAAGTCCCTAGCTTTCTCAGTGAATCCTCCCTTTGTAAGGGGAACTTTGAATGCGATTCCCCCCTTTCCAAGCTACGGTGTACACAGATCTTGGCTAAAGACCTAAATTTTGGATTTGATCCCCCTAAATCCCCCTTTATAAGGGGGACTTTGAGAAGTTTTCCCCCCTTTTCAAGGGGGGTTAGGGGGGATCGTGACACTTGTGTGTACACGGTAGCCTTTCCAAGGGGGGTTAGGGGGGATAAAACCGGAGTCTTGAGCCGTTTTAAACACTGTCTATGGCGGCTTGCGCGTTAGTGAGAGACGCGCTTCGGCTACGCTCAGGGCTCGAATCAAGAGCTTGAGCTTTAGATTGTCCCTCACTCGGGAGCATACCGCTATAAGCGCCTTAATCCAAGGGAAAGACCAACTGCTCCGCTTCAATCAAGTTAGGAAATTCTTTAAAAATCAAAGAGCAAGATTTAACGTATTTTTTGACCCAATCCTGGGCTAGCTCGATTTGTCCCGGCGTCATCCGCTCCTTTACCGAGCCGCAATAACTTACCTGGGCGTTAGTCCGGTCAATTTCAAACTGGGCGAACCACTCCACGCCGGGGCGATTTGTTTGCCAATACCGGCTGGCCATGGTATTGCCGAGGTAATGATTGCCCAACTGCCCCAAATGGGTCAGGGTGATTAATAGTTCTTCTACCGTTAAGGTAATTGGCGGCGCCTTCGGCACCACTCTCGGAACCGGTTGACCCGGCGTCGGAGGGGAGCCTACCGGCGCCGCCACTTTTTTCAGACCCGCTTTTTCTGGGTTAAAGGCGCCGTCAAAGCGGGTGGCGGCGTTGTATTTGGCGCCAGTCAACAACGCCCCCGTCAGGTTAGCACCGTTGAAAAAGGCTCCCTTGAGGCTGGCGTCCGTTAGATTGGCTCGAGTCAAAAAAGCGCCCGTGCAGAGGGCGTTGTCTAAGTTGGTTTGACTGAGATTGGTTTTAATTAAATAGGTCTTTAAAAAGGAGGCGCCCTGGGCCTTAGCTCCAGTGAGATCGGCGCCGGAGAGATCCGCCCCGTTCAGAAGCGCCCCGGTTAAATTCACTCCCCGCAAGTCGGCGTCCCGGAGGTTGGCTTCCGTCAGATCGGCACCACTGAAATCGGCGCTAGCGAGGCTCAAACCATGGAGATCCGCTCTCCGCAAACTTTGGTCATGAAAATCCCGTCGCCCGGCTTGATATTGGCTGACGAGGTCTGAAGCATCGACGGGAGAGGACATAGAGACTACTTTTTCCTTGACTGAATAATATTAGGGACTGTAATGACTTAGGGTATCCCATGAGCGTGCCGAAGTCCCTAATCCCTCCGAAGGATGGGAAGCGGAGGGGTACGTCACAGCAAACACGCCAATCGAGCCTTGAGAGTTTCCAAGCCCGTTTGTTGCCGGGCCGAGACAAACACCGCCTGGGGATATTTGTCCTTGGCTTCGTTAATCGCTTCGATACTAGCCAGATCCACCTTATTAAACGCCAAAGCCATGGGCCCCGGAGCTAACTCCATTTCCCCCAAAATCTTCCCCACGGATTGCAGTTGATGTTCCCAAGCGGGATGGGAGAGATCCACCACTTGCAGAAGCGCGTCGGCGGAGGTGACTTCCTCCAAGGTGGCCTTGAAGGCCTCCACCAGAGTGTGAGGCAACTCCCGAATAAAACCCACCGTGTCCGTTAACAACAGCGCCTGGGACGGAGCGCCGTCGCTCTGGGGCAATAGCAAGCGCCGGGTTGTGGGGTCGAGGGTGGCGAAGAGTTGATCGGCGGCGTAGATCTCGGCCTGGGTCAAGGCGTTCACCAAGGTCGATTTACCAGCGTTGGTGTAACCCACCACCGCCACGGTGGCAATCCCGTCCCGCTGGCGCTTGTGGCGCAGGCGCTCCCGATGGTCTTGCAATTGGCGCACTTCCTGTCGCAGGCGGGTCACCCGTTTTTGCAACACTCGGCGCTCGGTTTCCAGTTGGGTTTCCCCC
>JBKCES010000092.1:0-6223 GCA_046304295.1 Cyanobacteriota bacterium
CTGCTGGCGAAGGCCGTGGCGGGGGAAGCGGGGGTGACTTTTTTTAGTATTTCTGCTTCAGAATTCGTGGAACTATTCGTGGGCACCGGTGCCGCCAGGGTGAGAGACCTTTTTCAGCAAGCCAAACAACAGGCGCCCTGCATTATCTTTATCGACGAACTGGACGCCATCGGCAAATCCCGCAGTTCCGGCGCCGTCAGTAGCGGCGGTAACGACGAGCGGGAGCAGACCCTCAATCAACTGCTGACGGAAATGGACGGCTTCAGCGCCGGGGAGGCGACGGTGATTGTCCTCGGCGCCACCAATCGCCCGGAAACTTTAGATCCGGCGCTACTGCGGCCGGGGCGTTTTGACCGGCAGGTATTGGTGGACCGACCAGATTTGGCGGGACGTTTAGCGATTCTGCGCATCTACGCCCAACGGATTCAAACGGGAGAGGATTTAGATTTAAACGCCATCGCCACCCAGACCCCCGGTTTCGCCGGAGCGGATTTGGCTAATTTGGTCAATGAGGCGGCGCTGTTAGCGGCCCGCCAACAACGGGAGCAGGTGCTCCAGGAAGATTTTCAAGCCGCCATTGAGCGCATTATCGCTGGGCTGGAGAAAAAAAGCCGGGTGCTCTCCCCCCAGGAAAAACGGATTGTGGCTTACCACGAAGTCGGTCACGCCCTCGTCGGCGCCGTTATGCCGGGGGGCGGCAAGGTGACCAAAATTTCCATTGTGCCTAGGGGCCTCTCGGCGCTGGGCTACACCCTGAAAATGCCGACAGAAGACCGTTTTCTGATGACGGAGGGGGAATTTCGGCAACAGATCGCCATGCTCCTCGGGGGCCGGGCCGCGGAAGCTCTAGTTTTCGGCTCTGTCACCAACGGCGCTGCGGATGATTTGCAACGGGCCACCGCCATTGCAGAACAAATGGTTACTCTCTACGGCATGAGTCCCACCCTCGGCCCCCTGGCCTACAATCAAGCGCCGAGCAACAGCTTTTTGAACGGCACCGGGGGCGGTCGTCGTCTCCGAAGCGAGGAAACGGACCGGGCCATCGACCGGGAGGTGAAGGCGCTGGTAGAGGGAGGCTATGAAAAAGCTCTAGCGATTTTGTCCCAGAATCGGGAACTGTTGGAGGAGCTAACCGGCGAGTTATTGGCCGCGGAAGTGATCGAAGGCGCAACCCTCCAGGCGGCGCTGTGCCGAACCCAGTCCCCCGATCCCTCCTGGGAAAGGGTAGCCGACGGAGACGGATTGTAACGGGCGAGGGCCGTCTTCATTGGCTATTGAACCGCCGGAAAAGGTCGCGCCAAGGGTTCGCCGATAAAGACGCCCTGACCGGGCCAGGCGACGCTTTTCCAGTAACTTTCTAACAGCGTTTCCCCGTCCAGGTAAAACTGCATGGCCAGCCCCGGATGGGGAAATTTTTGGGGAAAATTGCAAGGTTCCACCACGGCGCCGTAACTGCCAGTGGCGCCGGCCTCCAGCCAGCGGAGACTGCTCATCTGCCGGCTGTCGGTGAGTTGCCCGCCGATGGAGGTGAGATGATCCGCCATGGCGCCGGGTCGGAAGCTCAGGGTTTCCAGTCCCGTTACCTGGGGAAGACCGGTGAAATAGAACATCACGTCCCGCCGGTTTGTCAGACTATCGGCCCGGAGAATTTCAATCCGAAACCGGCTTCCCAAAATTTGTTTAACCTGGGGGAAGCCCTCTGCCCGCACATTGCGGGCTTTATCGCTAGTGCTGAGAAGATAGGCCGTCCCCGTCGGCGCCGAGCCGTCCGCGGCGATCCCCCGGCCAATCAGCACCTGGGCCTGGGGAAAATTGCGACTGGCCAGCATCATGGCCGGCCGTAGGCCCAAATCATCGTAGGGTTTTCGAGTGGCTTGATTAAAGTAGGGACTCAGCGCCGTGGGGGAACAGCCCTGAGCGCAGTATTTGGGGTCAAACCCCAGAGTTACGGCGCTGGTGATGGACATACAACCCACCCGATAGGGCTGGGCCCAGGTCAGCGCATAGCCCTGGATCCCCTTCCCAGACTGGGCCTTAATCTCCGCCGCTAGGCGCTGGAAGACTTGGGGACTTAAGGTCGTCCCGCCGGGCGGAAAGCTGACCCGAATCATATTGTCCGGGGGAATTTGACGCCGCCGTTGGTACTCTGCTCCAATTTGCCGACTTAAAGGATCTTCAGTATTGATGATCACCCCCAATTGCCGGGGGCCAAAGGGCGCCGGCGCCGAAAAAGAGCCGCTACAGGCGCTTAAGCTCAACAGCCCGAGACCGACGAGGCTCTGAAAATAAGTGACTAGATTCATGACTTCTCCGGGAGAGACGGTTACAGAAGTGTTACAAAAATTAATCTTTGCCTTCCCCTCGACACGATATAACGAATTCCTATTAGTCTAAATCCGACTCGCTCCCCAAGACCGCTTAACCCCCGATTTTCGGCGTCAAATCCTCGCCCATGGTGCGAATTGTCCTGATTCATCCCCAAATTCCCCCCAATACGGGCAACATCGCCCGCACCTGCGCCGCCACGGCCACGGAATTGCATTTGGTCGGGCCCCTGGGGTTTGAGTTGAGCGACCGCTACCTGAAACGGGCCGGCCTCGACTACTGGCCCGAGGTGAAACTCCGCTACCACGGGGATCTGGAATCTTTTTTAGACGACTGGCGCCGACAATCCGGGGACTTAATCGGCTTTTCCGCTCGGGGAGACAAAAACTATCTATCCTATCACTTTCAAACCACCGATTGGCTACTGTTTGGCAGTGAAACTGAAGGACTATCTCAAGAAATTTTAGACCAGTGCACCCAGCGTCTTCGGATTCCCATGAGCGGCGGTGCCGTCCGTAGTTTAAATTTGTCCGTTAGCGTCGCTGTAGCTCTGTTTGAGGCTTACCGACAGTTGGATTACTTTGAGTCCTAAGGGGTTAACCGACAGTGTTCTCGCCTGCTCCGCTAGGCCGAAAGTGAGAAAAATGGATAAGTAATTTTTATCGTTCTCCTAGGGACTGGGAGCGGTTTTCTGATTATTTTTTTTGATGAATTAATTTGGGCCGGCGCTGGGGATCAACAAATCTGGATTAAAGGGTCTATCCCTCTCTGGGCAAGGTTTTCAGGACGGAGAGAAACCTTTTGTTCATCCCTGCGTCTAACTCCATAGCTTTGGGCGACCCCATAAAGTTATTCATAAATACTCATCCTTTGGGGCTTTCTCTAGGCTTGTCTGTTAACAAAAAGCGGGTTACGCTTGCCTAGCGATCCCCACTGAGTATATTGGCTTAGGCAATAGCCCTTTTTTCCAACTCCCTACTCGCGAAGAGCTATTCCCTTAACGAGGGACGGCGCTTTCACTCATACACATCTCAGGAGGTTTTTCTTGAAAGACGTATCCAATCAACTGGCCGCTCCGCCTCTGTATATCGCCATTCGTAGCGAAAAACTTCCCGTCTGGGAGATACCGTCCTCTGGAGACTCTTCCCCTTGCCCCGAACTAACCGGAAAGTGGCGACGCTCTTTTAACTGCGTCGGCCTGGCCCTTTCTATGGGCGCCACGGGTATGTTCTGTAGCCTCGGCGCTGTGGCCTCCCCCGATCCGGTTAATGCCAATGCCCCGGATGTCCCCCTGCCTCGACTGTTAGCAAATTCCCAGACTGTTCCCCTCCAGGCTCCCGTACTGTTAAGCGCCGCGGAAGTCGAGCGCTCCGGGGAGCCCAATCTTCAGCCGAGCGTCTCCGCGCCGAAGTTAGAGGGCCAGGACGCCCAAGAGGGGGTCATGGAGCAAGCTCAAGAGGAAATTCCCTCCCTAGAACCCCTAGCCGCCGCTGTTCCCGCTCCCGTCTCCGTGGCGGTAGCCGATGTCAGTCAACCCATTCAAGTCATTCCTCCGCCGGAAGTCGAAGTTCCGATCTACTCTTCCCTCCCCGCTCTAGAAGCCAACCAGCCCGAAGGCCCCTTACCGACGCCCACTCAGGTCGCCGCCGTCGGTTTAGACAGTCCTGTTTCCTTGAGCGTTGTTAAAGCTCCAGAGGCTTCTCCCCGGTTAGCCGAGTCGGAGTTTCCCCCCCAAGAATCCCAGCCAGCGCCGCAACTGCCGGCCCTTCTTCCTCTCCAGCGCCGGACTGAAACGGCGGAATTGGCGACGCCGGCGCCCCAAACCGCTAGTATTTCCCTGCCCCCTGCTCCGGCGGTAACGGCGCTGAATCCCCAGTCCCCCGTCTCGATCCCGGTGCTCCCTCCTTTGGAAGCGGAGTCGCCTCAGGCCATCGCTCCCCCGGTTTTGCTCCCCGCCAATACCGCCCCCCGGAGCCAATACCAAGTCCGGGTCGGCGACACCCTCAATAGCATCGCCAAGCAACATGGCCTCTCCACTGCCCAGCTGATCCGGGCCAACGGCATCAGTAATCCCAACCATCTCAAGGTTTCCCAAACTCTGGTTATTCCTCAGACCCAAGAAACCGACTTGCTAGCCCAGGTGCCGTCGGAAAATTTTGGGGACACGGCGCCGGCCCGCTCCTTGAGCCGCCTCCAGCGCCAATATCAACCTCGGGAACAAATTATCGGCGCAGCTCCTGCCACGCCCGACGCTTATAATGACAGCCTCCAACTGCCCCTGGGACAAGAGGTGGGGCCAAAACTCCCTCCCCTATCCACCCCGGACTTTCCCGAAGCGCCGACCCAGTTTACCGGTTATATCTGGCCCGCCCAGGGGGTCTTGACCTCCGGTTTTGGGCGGCGCTGGGGTCGGATGCACCGGGGTATTGACATCGCCGGCCCCATCGGCACCCCTATTGTGGCCGCCGCCGCGGGTTACGTTGTCTCTTCCGGCTGGAATTCCGGCGGTTTCGGTAATCTGGTCAAAATCCGCCACGAGGACGGTAGCGTCACCTACTACGCCCACAATCACCGTCTCCTCGTGCGCACCGGCGACTATGTGCAACAGGGGCAACAAATCGCGGAAATGGGAAGCACCGGCCGGAGCACCGGCCCCCACCTCCACTTTGAAATCCGTCCCGACGGCAAACGGGCAGTCAATCCCATGGCCCTGATGGCTCGCCGTTAGTCTCGTTTTGCTCTGGGTTTGATCCCCCTAAATCCCCCTTTACAAGGGGGACTTTGAAAGCCGGTTCTCCCCTTTCCAAGGGGGGTTAGGAGGGGTTCTGATTCTGTCCACACGATAGACTAGGGATTGTCAACTTACTCCAAAAAGGGAGACCGCCCTGACCGACACCATTTACGGCTCCCTAGGGGGGCTAAAGGCTAGCCAACTCAAGCAACTCCAGCGCCTCTACCACCAGCGCCTACCCAACGACTGTTTAACCACGGTCGAGTTTGCCCAGCGCCTCGGCGCCCTCAGCGTCGAGATTAATTCGCCCCTTGCGGTTTACCTCAACCGACGCGGTCAGGTGATCCGAGTAGGAGTGGGCACGCCCCGTCAGACCCAAATTCCTCCTTTGGAAATTCCCCGCTACGGGGAGGGACGTCTGTCGGGGATTCGCTGTTTGGCCACGGGTTTTGAAGCCGAGGAACCCCAGGAGGGCAGTTTGACGGCCCTGGCCCGGCAACGTCTAGATGCCTTATTGCTGTTTTCTCTGACGGGAACGGGGTTTACCCGCCGGGGGGGCGGCGCCGCGGGCTTTATCCAACACGGTTATTTGGCGCATTTAATCCCGACCCTAGGGGACGCGACCGACGTCGCTCAGTCTTGCCAGGTTTTGGGGCCTCTGTCCCTAGAAGACTTGGCCAAGGACAGTTTACTAGATCTAGTTAATAACCTAGAGGCGGAATTTTGGCGCAACTTCACCGCCCAGCGGGTGGATTCTGGCCGGGAGCGGGTTTTATTGGTGGGGGTTCAGACCCAGGGGCTAGACGATCTCCGCTTTGAGGAAGGGTTAACAGAGTTAGAGCGCCTGATTGACAGCGCCGGGGGACAAGTGGTGGCGGTGGCCCGGCAGAAACGGGAGCGCCCCCATCCCCGCACGGTGTTCGGCGCCGGCAAGGCGGAGGAAATTGCTCTGCAAATTCAGACCTGTGGCGCCACCCTAGTGGCCTTTGACCGGGAACTGTCTCCCGCCCAGGTGCGGAACCTGGAAATTCAATGGGGGGTGCGGGTGGTGGACCGGACGGAGGTGATTTTAGATATTTTCGCCCAGCGGGCCCAGTCCCAGGCGGGGAAGTTGCAGGTGGAACTGGCTCAATTGGACTATATGTTGCCCCGTCTGGCGGGTCAGGG
>JBKCES010000093.1:0-11858 GCA_046304295.1 Cyanobacteriota bacterium
GGTTTGGGGTCGAACCGCGGTTTTCAGGGCCTCCCAATCCAGGGTTCCCCCCGGCGCTAGGGGCAATTCCCGGTAATCGATGTTAAAGTCGGCCAGTGAGCCTTGCCCCCGGCCCCGCTTGCCGATGACTTCTTCCAAGGTATCGTAGGGGGCGCCGGCCACCGCCAAGAGTTCGTCGCCGGGGCGTAAAACCCCGTAGAGGGCGCAGGCGATGGCATGGGTGCCGGAGACCATCTGCACCCGAACCGCCGCCGCCGGGGCGTCCATTACTTCGGCGTAAACTCGGTCGAGGACTTCCCGCCCCAGATCGTTATGACCATAGCCGCTGACGCCGGCGAAATGCTGGACGCCCAGGCGCTGGTTGCGGAACGCCCTTAGAACTTTAGCTAGGTTCTCCTTGACCTTTGCGTCAATTTCCGAAAAGATTGGGGAAAGGGCGTTTTGAGCCTCCCGGATTAATTCTGCGTTATTCATGCGGAACGGTGGAGTTCTTTTTTATAAATTTTTTTTAATGTTTATAATGAAGGTTCACCATCTAAAACGACCATTGAACGCCTTTTAGGGCTGTTATGTCAACCTCTCTCCTAGTAAATTCCATTTACCCCTAACCTTTAACTAATTGTTTAACTTTTGGATCTTCTACGGACTTTTTCATAACAGTTTTAAGGCTTCGACCTTTTTTTAGACTTTTTTTGATTCCATCTCTAGGTATTTCATGACTGTCGCGCTTCCCAACCCGCCAAAGGATACCTTAACCCCATCCTGGAGCGTCATTGTTTACTTTACGATCATCCACGCCTTAGCTTTACTGGCTTTTTTGCCCCAGTTCTTTAGCTGGAAGGCCGTTGGCGCCGCCCTTATGCTCTATTGGATCACTGGGGGCATCGGCATTACTTTGGGCTTCCACCGTCTCATTTCTCACCGCAGTTTTAGCGCCCCCCAATGGTTAGAATACATTCTCGCTTTTTGTGGCACCTTAGCCTGTGAAGGGGGGGTCATTGATTGGGTCGGCCTCCACCGGATGCACCATAAACATTCCGACACTGCTAACGATCCCCACGATTCTAACCGGGGCTTTTGGTGGAGTCATCTAGGTTGGATGCTCTATAATATTCCCGCCGATAATGAGATTCCCCGCTACACCCAGGATATTAAAGACGACCGGGTTTACAAACTCCTACAAAAATTCATGATTCCCATTCAGGTGACCTTGGGGTTAATCCTCTTCGCCATCGGCGGTTGGCCCTGTGTCATCTGGGGCATCTTTCTCCGCCTAGTTCTTGTGTTTCATTTTACTTGGTTTGTCAATAGCGCCACCCATAAGTTTGGCTACGTTAGCCACGACTCGAAAGACCACTCCCGCAACTGCTGGTGGGTGGCCCTCCTCACCTTCGGGGAAGGCTGGCACAACAACCACCACGCCTTTCAATACTCGGCCCGCCACGGTTTGGCTTGGTGGGAAGTGGACATTACCTGGATGACCATTAAGGTTCTCGAATTTTTGGGTCTGGCGAAGGATATTAAACTGCCGACGCTCAAGCCCGAAAACTAACGCCGGAGCCGCCGCCATGAAAAGCCGTTTCTTGCCTGGGATGAACCGCTTTGAAGGAGCGGCGCTTTTGGCCATCCTCCTGCTAGGGGGTTTAATTAGCGTTGAACTCCTCTGGGGTCGCCCCGCTCCCCTTCGGGTCGCGTATACTAACTGGCAAAATAAAAAAATCGGTGCTCAGGACCGGATCTTGAGCCTCGGTTTTAATCAACCCATCGACGGCCAGGGACTGAGCCAGATCTGGAAAATTTCCCCGGCCCTGGCGGGTCAGTTGAGTTGGCAAGGCAAACGCCTCTTTTATTCCTTGACGGAAACCCCCCGTTACGGCGTCAACTATCAGATCCAACTCCAGCAGGGATCAGCGCCCCAGGGACTAGAAAACTTTACCTCCCTGGTCAGCGCCCGCAACCGCTCCTTTTTCTATATCGGCGCCGACGGGGAAGAACGGGGGCGTTTAATTTTATTCGACCTCACCGATCCCCAAAAACTTCAAAAAACGATCCTTACCCCCAAGGATTTACTGGTTCGTCAATTTCAGGTCTATCCCCAGGGCGACCGAGTTCTCTTCATTGCCTCCGATCCCCGGGAGCGCCAACCTCAACTCTCCCTATTTACCGTGACGACGGGGGTGCATCACAATAAAACTCAACAAAGTGCCCAAATTCCCGGACGGCTGGAACGCCTCCTGGCGGAGGACGGCTACGACACTCTGCAAATCGCTTTGGCTCAGCGGGGAGAGCGGGGCGCGCTCCTGCGGCAAAATCGCCAGAATCCGACGGATCGAGGACTCTGGGTTCTGGAGCCAGACGGAAGCGCTCGTCCCCTGGGGGTGAAAGCGGAGCAGTTTCGTCTCTCGCCCCAGGGTTCTCAGGCGGCTTTCCGTCAGGGAGACGGAGTGGGCCTAGCACCCCTAACCGCCGAGGGGGGCAGTCCTCAGTTCTGGCGCGGCTATGAGCGAGCCCTTGCCTTTACCCCGGACGGAAAGGGGGTTTTGTTAGCTCAAGTGAACGAAGACTACACCTATTCTCTGGTGATTAAAAATCACCAAACCCAGAAGACTGAAGCCGTTTTTCGCTCGGTTTATCCCGTTCAAACCTGCGAGTTCGACCCCCTCCCGCCCCAGGATTTATACTGCCTCAAAACGGAGATGGTCAATCAAGGAGAGGGCAATTTCCAAGAAGAAACCTTTTTAATCCGCATTGACCGTAAAACCGGCAAAACCCAGTCTCTGTTGGCGCTGTCCAACTATCCCGACGCTCAACTTAGCTTAGCGCCGGACGGTTCGGCCCTACTTTTGGATCAGGCGGCAACGGCGCGGCCGGTGGGCGTGAACGAGGTTTTGACCCCTTCCCAGCAGGCCATTACAGAGGCTCGGGTCTGGCTGTTGCCCCTGGCGGAGTTGCGGCAAACTCAGAGCACTCCCCGCTTAGCGCCCCAAGAAGTAACCGCGGGCTTCGCTCCCGTTTGGCTCCCCTAGGCGCTCAGATTTGAGTGAAAGACCCGCTTTTGGGAGGGATAGCCATTGAATGTTCAGTGAGGGGCACAAGTGGCTCAACCTGTCAGGGGAAATTCTTTACACCGTCTCCGAGAATTATTCAACGGCGGAGGAGTCAAGATCATTCTGGAGCAACTGCTGGGGATAGGGCAGAGCGACTAAGTTTTCCGCTTCGGCTAAAACCGTTGGCGACAGATTGACCGACTCCAGGGGCGCGAGGACGGGGACTGGGATTAATGACTTGAGGCGCTGGAAGGTTTGCCGAGCCACGGTGGGGAAAAAAGAAAATTTCCCCGGTAGAACACAGAGATAGTTGCTACTGGGCGCCGACTCGATCCAATAACTATAGCGGCGCTTTTGCTCGTCGTCGCTGACTAATTCGGTTTTTAGGCAGTCGTAGCTCCAGAGTCGGCGGCCGTAGAGGGTGTCGGCGCCGAAATAACGCTCGGCGGCGTCTAGGAGCGGCTCAATATCGGCGTTTTCCCGACTCTCCGCCCCGGCATAGCCGGAATTGGCCAGCAAGGAATAGGTCAATAATTGCCCCCGGCGCTGAACCGATTGGACAAAGTGGTTAAAGTGGAAGGCGTTTTTGGTGGACATACGCACGAAGTTGACCCCGCTCAAGGCCGGATAGGCCACAATCATGGCGCTGAGATTACGCTTGAGTCGCGCCCGCAGATTCAGTTCCGTCAAGATGGGCCCGAGATTTTCCCCCGCGGCAAAAATAAAGGCTTTCGCTTTGAGATGTTTCCGCTTTCCCTGAGCGTCCCGATAGACCAAACTTTTGAGGCGCACGGGGCCGTAGCGGTCGCCGTTAATCTCCTCTAAGGTAATCCCGGTCTCAAACTCCACTCCTTGACTCAGGGCGCTGGCGGTTAAGTCCCGCAGAATGGCGTAGGTGTCCATGGCGGCGTCTCGGCAACGCAGGAAAGCGTAATCGCTGAAGGGCTGTTGAAAGGACTGGTCGAAGCGCCGACAGTAGTCCGTTAAAACAGAGTTTTCCGTTAATAGGGAGGCCGCCGGCAATCCCCCTT
The DNA here is from genome assembly GCA_046304295.1 of Cyanobacteriota bacterium. Classification (GTDB taxonomy): domain Bacteria; phylum Cyanobacteriota; class Cyanobacteriia; order Cyanobacteriales; family Microcystaceae; genus Synechocystis. The sequence goes on from JBKCES010000093.1 coordinate 4,079, forward strand.
CTTGTTCTACTTGGGCGTAGGTCGGCGCTAAACAATCCTCTCCTTGTCGCCAGTTATGTCTTCCGCCGTAGGCGGCTTCTAGGCGCCGGAAAACCCGTTGGCGTTGCAATTCCATTTGCACCCGGTCTCCCTGAAGGCCGGAACGGCTCAGTTCGGGACAGTGGGACTGGGGATGAATAAGATAAACCGGATTGGGATTAAACCAACCGTCGGCGCTGGCGAAAACTCGGGGTTGCCAGACCTCCGGCGCCGCTTCTTGGAGGCGGAAATTACAACGAGCGCCGAAGTAGGGGGCATAGTCGTTGAGTAAATCTTCTAAACTATTAACGCAGTTCATAAAGGTCTGGCCGTCATCCTGACCGGAATATAAGCCGCCGGTATGGAACCACCCCTCCAACTTACCGGAAGAACCTAAAGCCAACTGCGGCGCTTGCTCCAAGACCCGCAAACGTAGGGAACTGTGGCGGGCGAGGTATTCGGCAATGGCCACCCCGGCGACGCCGCCGCCGACAATTACCCCATCTACCGCTTCGATTTGGGCAAGATTCATCTAAAAATTGACTCTAAATTACCAATATCATTGATTATGACAAAGACTGACCTTGTCCGAATCTTCTCCGGCGCCTGCGCTAGGAGTCATGCCATTGTGGCCGTTATCTTCAGGTTCCGAAGCGGGTGTGGTAATCGGGGCCGGATGCCCAACCGTGTCGGCTAAGGTTTTGAGTAAATGATATTTTAAACGCCTTCCCCAACTGCGCTTAATTTCTGGAGTAAATCCTGGGTCGCCCGGCGGGGATCCGGCGCTTCCATAATGGCCCGGACAACGGCCACCTGTTTAGCGCCGGCGCCGAGGACGGCGTCTAAATTCCCAGAGTCAATGCCGCCGATAGCAAACCAAGGCACAGATGCGTGATCCCGGACGTATTTCGCATACTCTAAACCCGCCGCGGCCTTGCCAACCTTGGTGGGAGTGCTATAAATTGGCCCTGCGCCAATGTAATCGGCGCCTTCCTGCAGGGCCCGCACCATTTCCTTGGGATTGGTGGTGGAGCGCCCAATGATTAAATCCGGCCCCAGCAGATTGCGGGCGACGGCGATGGGAAGATCCTGTGGCCCTAGGTGAACCCCGTCGGCGCCGACGGCCAGAGCGAGATCCGGGCGGTCGTTGACTAAAAACAGGGCGCCGTACTGGCGGCAGAGTCGAGCCAGTTCTGAAGCGAGGGCGTAACGCTGACCGTCCTCCGCGGTTTTATCTCGGTACTGCACCAGGGTTAAGCCCCCCGCCAGCGCCGCCTCCACGGTGGCCAGTAAATGGGGCTGGGGGGAGGTCACTAGGTATAGGGTCGCCGCCTTCAGGCGCTCCAGCCGGTTTTGACGGGGGCGAAAAAGCTCTGTTTCGAGAATATAAACCTGATACCGCAGGCGCTTGCAGACTTTGCCCATCTCCGGGTCCCGCAGTTTGCCGTACTCTTCCAACACCCGGAGAGATTCCTGGGCCCGGCAGAGGTTGGCCAGGAGAACTGCCTGTAAATCCTGACGGAGCTCCTCCTGGGGATGGGACAGGGCGGCCCCCACATCCCCCGCAGTGTCCCTGGCCTGACGCAGATCTTCCCCGTGCCAGGGGGCCAATTCCTGCCGAATCTGCTTACAGCGCTCCGTCAACTCGGCGCTGTCTAAGCCAAAACGGCACCAATCCTCAATGACCCGCAGTCCTTCCCGGGCCCGGTTAAGGTTGGCGTCTAGGAGGCGGGCCAGCGCCGTTGGGGGGAGAGGGGAAAAAGCAGGGTTCGGATTCATCGAAAACAAGGCTCAAACACCCTCTAAGCATAGCGGGGATAGTCTCCCGCGGGCGGCACGTCCTGCCAGCGCCCTGGCCCGACGGCTCGGAGAGCCTCCGGCAAAGCAATCGCACCGGTGTAGAGGGCTTTACCGATGATCGCCCCGGCGACGCCCAAGCTCTCTAGAGATAACAGACTTAATAAATCGCTTACCGAACTCACTCCCCCGGAGGCGATAACCGGCAGATCCACCTGACTGGCTAGTTCCCGCAAGGCGTCGAGATTGGGCCCCGTCAGAGCGCCGTCCCGGCTAATATCGGTGTAAATAATGCCGCTGGCGCCCCGTTTTTCCATCTCTTGGGCCACCGCCACCGCCTCCAGCGCCGAGGTTTCCAACCAGCCCCTGGTGGCCACTTTGCCATCCCGGGCGTCCAACCCCACCCAAATGCGTCCCGGAAATTCGGCGCTTAATCGCTCTACCCATTCCGGCGCTTCCACTGCGGCGGTGCCTAAAATCACCCGTTTCACCCCCCGCTCCAACACCTGCACCACGCTCTCTCGGTTCCGCAGACCGCCGCCTAATTGGGTGGGAATGTCAACGGCTCGGACGATGGCTTCCACCGCGTCTAAATTTTTCGGCGCTCCCGCCTTGGCACCGTCCAGATCCACCAGATGGAGCGCCTGGGCCCCTTGGTCGGCCCAGAGCCGAGCCGCGAAGACGGGATTGTCGTAGAAAACCTGGGACTGCCGGTAATCGCCCTGGTAAAGACGAACGCATTTTCCGTCTAAGAGATCAATGGCCGGTAAAATATCCATAACAGGGCGAGGCAAGGAAACCCCCCCAATATATCTCAGGATTGGGACGAAGAGTTTTCTCCTTCGATCCACACTGGGGCAGTTAGTTCTTCTTGGCTTAGCCTCTGGGTATCAAAAAATTCCCCTTTAGCCTTGACCATCAACACAATTACTCAATTCCCTGTTGCAAAGGGCCGCGTCACACTTGTCAAAGCAGGGCCTTGGGTGCCTCGCCGGACTGGCTGTCGACGAAATTGCCATTTTCTCGGATGGGGTTGGCTCCTGTCGGCGCTCTGGCATCCTATCGCCCTAGCAGAAATGCCCTGGTATCAGCCGCCTTCTTTACCCCTGAACCAAACCGCGACAGAGCGCCTGACGGAACGGGACAGCCCCACGGGGGAAGGGGGTTACAGTCGGGATTATCGGCTCAATCTCCAGGCGGGGGATCAAATTCTGCTGGAACTCCACTCCGAGGACTTTGACCCCCTGATTGTCCTCATCGCCCCAGACGGTTCGACCCTCGGCGCTAATGACGACGGCCCCGAGGGCGGTACCAGTGCCCTGCTTTTCGCTCGGATTCCTGAAACCGGGAGCTATACCGTCCGGGTGCGCACCTTTGGCAGTCGGGGCATCGGCGCTTTTCGGTTAACCGCGACTCGTCTGCGGCCCGAGTGATGAGAGTTCCACGGTGAAGACGGCGCCCTGGGGCTGATTCGGCGCCAGGGATAGGGTTCCCCCCTGACTCTCCACTACCAGTTTGCAAAAGGCCAAACCCAGACCGATTTGGGCGACATTTTGTTTAACCGCGCCGATTTCAAATTTCTCAAAAATCTTGGCCTGTGTGGCCTCGTCGATGCCGGGGCCGGTGTCGGCGACCTGAACGCGAAGACGGTTGTCGTCTAAATAGCTGATTTCTAAACTCACCTCGCCGCCGCTGGGGGTAAACTTGAGGGCGTTGGAGACGAGGTTATCGATGACCCGGCGCAGAATACTGGCGTCGACTAAAAGTTGACGTCCGGGGAGCGGGAATTTTCCCCGGAAGGCAATCCGACGGGACTGGGCGGCGAATTCAAAGTCCGCCAAGACTTCGTTGCCGAGATAAGCTAAATCCGTGGGGATCGGCGTAAAAATCAGTTTACCCGCCTCTAGCCGGGCCATAAATAACAGGGTGTCGATCATTTTCTCCAGACGAGCGCCGGAGCGAATGATAGTGTCAATTTTGCCCAGAATAATCTGAGTGGGTAGATTATTTTTTATATACTTTTGAATTAGATCTGCCGCTAGTAGAATACTCCCCAAGGGATTACGGAGATCATGAACTAACATATTAGACATATCTTCCCGCAGAGTTAAAGCTTCATCCCGGAGGGCGAGAAGGCGTTCTAACTCGGCGTTTTTCTGCTGGAGTTGCAGTTGAGATTCTTTACGCTCAGTGATGTCTTGAAACATCCCCACCACGCCGATAATGGTATTCTCTCCGTCCCGAAGCGGCGCTTTGTGGGTCTCGATCCACTGCGTTTCTCCGTTGGGCAACAGATGGGTTTCCTCCAACGCCAATTCTGGGCACCCGGATTGAATCACTCGTTGGTCTCCCCCGCGATAAGTCAGCGCCTGCTCCAGGGTTAGGGAAATGTCGAAGTCCGTTTTGCCGACAATGTCCTGGGGCGATTGGAAATTTAAAAGATTGGCAAGGGGCGGATTACAGCCCAAATAGACAGACTCCAGGTCTTTCCAAAATAAAGGTAGCGGAATGGTGTTAATCACCGTTTGGATAAACTCCTGGGATTGCCGCAGAGCTTTTTCCGCTTCCTTGCGGGGCGTGACGTCTAAAATCACCCCCTGCCAAAGAATATCGTCGTTACTTTGCGGCGCCGGCACAGCAATAACCTGCACCCACTTCAGTTGACCGCTTTGGAGAACAATGCGGTGCTCGGAATAAAAATGACTCAGGTTTTGGGCCGATAGGGAGATGGCCTCCTGGAGAGCGGCTTGATCCTCGGGATGCACTTTGCCAAACAAGGTTTGGGGGTCTTGAATGACCGCCTCCGGCTCTGCGCCGTAGATTTCCCGGACGTAGGGATTGACGTAAATAAATTGGTAGGAACCGTCGGGGTGGAGAACGAAACGATAGATTGCCGCGGGAATATTTTCTGCTAAGACTCGGAATTTTTCCTCGCTCTCTCGGAGCGCCTGTTCAGCGGCCTTATCTTCGGTAATGTCTTCGACAATCCCCTCAACGGCGATCAACTCCCCCGCTTCGTTTCTCACAGGATGCTGGGAAATAAAAATTGTTTTCAGCTCGCCGTCGGGATGAAAGAAGCGCATTTCAAATTGGTTAAATTCCGCTTGGCCGGTAATCATTTCCTCTAACAACCGCCCGGCTAGAACCATATCTTCCGGCAACCAGCGAGCGCTAGTTCTCCAAGTCTGCCCCAGCGCCGCTTCTTTTTCGACGCCAAAGACCGGTTTAACCCCGTCGCTCAGGTAATTCAGAATGCCTTCCGCTCCGTTGTGGCTAAAGACGACAAACTCGTCGCCAATGTCATCCACGAGGCGCTGAAATTTAGTCCGACTCTCCTTTAATTGGCGCTCCGTTTCCTTGCGAGCGGTAATATCCTGAATCACGCCTAGCATTTGCTGTTCGGTTTCCGGCAGTTGGTCTTGTACCAATCCCCAGACCTCCACCCAGCGCCATTCCCCGTCAAGGCGCCGAATCCGGTATTCCAAATGGTAGGACGCTCCGGTGACAAAGCTTTGATTTACCGTTTCAATGACGAGGGGACGATCCTGGGGATGGACTTGTTCGATGTAGCGGGCCCGTTGACCGGGGAAGGTTCCCGACTCGTAGCCGAGAATCGACTCCGCCCGCTCCGAGAGTTGGAGGGTATCGCTTTGAAGATGAACCCGCCAAAACCCCATCTGAGCGGCATCCAGCGCCAAATTAAGGCGAAACTGCTCTTGATAAAGCTCCGCTTCCGCCCGTTTGCGGGCGGTAATATCTTGGATTTGCACCACCAAATAAAGGGGGTTTTTTTGTTGATCCGCCACCAAGGAAACGCTAACCAAGGCCCAAATAATCTCGCCGCTCTTGGTGAAATAACGTTTTTCGAGATGGTAATCATCAATGGCCCCGGCAATGCGGCGCTGGACAAAGGCTAAACTGCGCTCCCGGTCGTCGGGATGGGTTAATTCTCGAAACGTTAAATTCAGAAGTTCCGATTCGCTGTAGCCGAGAAGTTTACACAACGCCCGGTTGCATTGAAGGATCAGCCCTCCCGGATTAATGGCCACTAGGCTCATCCCCACCGCAGTATTCTCAAAGGCGCTACGGAAACGCTCTTCGCTGATCGATAACGCCTCTTCTGCCTGACGGCGCTCGGTAATATCCAGAAAGACCCCCACCACGCCGATGATAGTGCCGTCGTAGTCCCGGAGCGGCGCTTTCTGGGTTTCTAGCCAGCGGATTTCCCCGTCGGGCAGGGTGAGAATTTCTTGAATGCCCAACTTGGGGCGCCCGGTGTTCATCACCTCTTGATCGTCGACTTGATATTTTTTTAAGTCCTCGGGACTGAATAGATTCCCATGATTGCACTCTTCGACAAAGGCTTCCGGGCCGCTGATGCCCATTAAATTCGCCATCGGTTGATTACAGCCTAAAAAGCGGGAATCCAAGTCTTTCCAGAAGACGTAAACCGGCATGGTGTCCAGCAAGATTTGAATAAACTGCCGGGATTGTCTCAGTTCCTGCTCCGCCCTTTTTTGGGGGGTGATATCGTAGTTGACCCCGACAATTTTTAGGGCTTTTCCTTTGTCGTCCCGAATCACTTTGCCGTAGGCCTTGAGGTGATAAACCCGTTGATCGGGATGGACGACGCGAAACTCGGTGTCGTACTCCGCTTTACCGAGAATGGCCTGTTGCAGGAGCTTTTCTGTGCGTTTGCGATCCTCGGGATGCACCGATTTTCTGAGAATTTGGCAGTCCTGTCCCGGCGCCGGCGGTTCCGTCACGCCATGTAGCTCATACATCCGCCGATCCCAGTAGGAGCAATTATTCTCTAAATTCCATTCCCAGGTGCCAATGGCGCCGGAGGTTAACGCGATAGTCAGACGCTCCGTCAAGTCCCGGAGTTTTTGTTCCTGGACCTGGCGCTCGCTGAGATCCTGGGTGATGCCCACAAATCCTCCGATTTGCCCCTCGCTATCCCGGATCGGCGTAATACTCAATAGACCTGGAAAGGTCGAGCCATCCTTACGAACATGGGTAAAGGTTTGCTCCGTGACTAGACCTTCAGCGATGGCGGCGAGAAAGGTCTCAAAATGAGGGGTCTGCTCCAGTCCGAGGGTCTCCGAGAGAGAGTCCAGATAGGCTTGAAATTCCTGGGGTTCATGAAAAATCAAGGGTGTCGTTTTCCCCACCACTTCCTCGGCGCGGTAGCCCAACATTTCCTCCGCCTGACGGTTAAAGAGTTGAATCATCCCCCCGGTGTCGGTGGCGATGATCGCAACTGGGGCGTTGTCTAAAATCACCTGATGGAGGACGCCAAAGTCCAAGAATCCTTGCGTCTTGGGATGAAGGCTGGTCAAGACCGTTGGCGCCAGACTGTCCTCTGTGATGTCCTCTTGGGTCAACACATCCTTAGCGCCGAGCTTGAGCGCCTGAACAGAGGCTCGTTGCTCCCGTTCCCCGGCGATGACCACTACCGGCGCTTGGGCCAGTTGGGGCTGATGACTCCGCAAAAACTCTAGGGCCGAACCGTCGGGCAATTGAAGCCCCATGAGCGTTAAAGAAGGACAATGACACCGATACAGTACTTCTCCTTCCGCTAGGGTGGTCGCCGTTAAGACTCGAACTTGGACGCCGGGTAAACTTTCCAAGTAGGAATGATAGAGCCGCCGAGTTTCCGGCACTCCCTCGATCAATAAAATGGCGCTCGCTAGGTTCTGACTCATGGAGAGGCGCTCTAGAGATTTATCCTGATAGGGGCCAATGGATTATTATGGATTTAGTCCGGCTATAGCAGGCCTAAGTCAATCATGAACAGGTTCCGGTTGGCTCCCCCCTTTCCAAGGCTACCGTGTACACACAAGTTGAGCTTAGACTAGGATTGTCCCTTAAAAGTAGCAGTTCTTATGAATAACCCAATCATCATTCACGCTGAAACAATTCAAGGAACCGCTTTTGGTGACCCTCGTTTAGTAAAAAGGGG
>JBKCES010000094.1:0-4040 GCA_046304295.1 Cyanobacteriota bacterium
GCCGCGCTGCGCAGCGCGGCGCTCACCGGCTCCGGCAGGGGACGCTGAAAGGTTAAGGCCTTGAGGCTCTGGAGGGGAAACCAAGCGCCGAGGAGCAACAGGGCGAAAATCAGGCCGCTGAGGACGTAGAGCCAACCGGACATGGTATTGGTGGCGGCGCCGAAAAAGCAAAGTCCAAGGGCGAATAACAGCCAGCCGCCGTAGGAGGGGGCCGCCCAGCGGCGTTCGAGCCAATCGGCGGGGGAGAAGGAGCGCGGGTAAGCCATGGGGGGAGGAAAAAGCCGTTGAGCCGGAGTGTGTCCCTATTATCAAGCAAACGCCTCCCATCGGTTCTCGGGGGGAGCGGCGGGCGCTCCGAAAATGGATTAAAGTGTAAAACAACCCACACCTTACCGGCCCCATTCCTCGCTATGCACCTCAGCGAAATCACCCATCCCAATCAGCTTAAGGGTTTAGACCTGCGTCAACTGGAAGAAATCGCCCGCCAGATCCGCGAAAAACACCTCCAGACCGTGGCGACCAGCGGCGGGCACCTGGGGCCGGGTTTGGGGGTGGTGGAGTTGACCATCGCCCTCTACGCCACCCTCGATTTGGACAAGGATAAGGTGATCTGGGACGTGGGACACCAAGCCTATCCCCACAAGTTGCTGACGGGGCGCTTTAAAGATTTCCACACCCTCCGGCAGAAGGACGGCGTTGCCGGTTATCTGAAACGGAGCGAGAGCCGCTTTGACCATTTCGGCGCCGGCCACGCCTCCACCAGTATTTCCGCAGCGCTGGGTATGGCCCTGGCTCGGGATGCTCAGGGGGAGGATTTTAAAACCGTGGCCATCATCGGCGACGGCGCTCTCACCGGGGGCATGGCGCTGGAGGCCATTAACCACGCCGGTCATTTGCCTCATACCAATTTACTGGTTGTCCTCAACGACAACGAAATGTCCATCTCCCCCAATGTCGGCGCGATTTCCCGCTATTTGAATAAAGTTCGTTTGAACCCAGCGGTGCAAAATTTAGCCGATAACCTCGAAGAACAATTTAAACATTTGCCTTTCCTCGGAGACGCCCTGACGCCGGAAATGGAGCGAATGAAGGAAGGGATGAAGCGTCTGGCGGTGCCCAAAGTCGGCGCAGTCATTGAAGAATTAGGCTTTAAATACTTTGGTCCCATTGACGGTCATAACCTACAGGAATTAATGGACACCTTTAAACAGGCCCACCGGGTGCCGGGGCCGGTGTTTGTCCACGTGGCCACCGTCAAGGGCAAGGGCTATGATTTAGCGGAAAAAGACCAGGTGGGCTACCACGCCCAAAGCCCCTTTAATCTGGCCACCGGCAAGGCCTATCCCCCCGGCACACCCAATCCCCCCAGTTACTCCAAGGTTTTCGCCCATACCTTAACCAAACTGGCGGAGGCTAATCCGAAGATTATCGGGATCACGGCGGCCATGGCCACGGGGACAGGGTTAGATAAACTACAAGCCAAACTGCCGAAACAATATATCGACGTGGGCATCGCCGAGCAACACGCCGTCACCCTGGCGGCGGGGATGGCCTGCGAAGGTCTGCGGCCGGTGGTGGCGATTTATTCCACCTTCCTGCAACGGGCCTACGACCAGATTATTCACGACGTCTGTATCCAAAAACTGCCGGTTTTCTTCTGTATGGACCGGGCCGGCATTGTCGGCGCCGATGGCCCCACCCACCAGGGTATGTACGACATCGCCTACCTCCGCTGTATTCCCAATCTGGTGATCATGGCGCCGAAGGACGAGGCGGAACTGCAACGGATGCTGGTAACGGGGGTTAATTACACCAAATCCGCCATCGCTATGCGCTATCCCCGGGGCAACGGTGTCGGAGCGCCGCTGATGGAAGAAGGTTGGGAAGAACTGGAAATCGGCAAGGGGGAAATCCTCCGCTCCGGGGACGACATCCTCTTAGTGGGTTACGGCTCTATGGTCTATCCGGCTCTGCAAACGGCGGAAATCCTCAGCGAGCACGGGGTGGAAGCCACGGTAGTCAACGCCCGCTTTGTCAAACCCCTAGATATGGATTTAATTGGCCCCCTCGCCCAACGCATTGGCAAAGTGGTCACCCTAGAGGAAGGTTGTATTATGGGTGGTTTTGGCTCCGCCGTGGCGGAGGCGCTGTTAGACCGGAATATTCTAGCCAGCGTTAAGCGCCTTGGGGTGCCCGATATTTTGGTGGATCACGCCGAACCCAAGGAGTCCTTTGCGGATTTGGGGTTAACCCCGGCCCAGATGGCAGAAACCGTTTTGGCGAGCTTTTTTCATCAACAGGCCGTCATCGGCGCCGGTATTTAATCGTCCATTTGCCAGGGTTCCCGCAGGTTGTTTTCATCCAAAATCCGTTTTGGACGTAAGACCAGAATCACTTGCCCTAAAATCGGCACCGTTAGGGGCTCCCCAGACCAGTGAATGGCGACCTGTTCATGCTGGCTAACTAGGAAATAACTCTGGGGATTCCAGACCGTTTGACCCCGGTCAATCACCACCAAAACCGGTTCCTGGGGTTGGGGCGTGCCTAGCGCCACATCTTGGGCTAAGGCGACAAAGGCCACGGGATCTACCGCGGTGAGAATGGCCTGCCAACCGGGAATCGGCGCTAGGGCGCAATTTTCAGGAGCGGTCACCACGCCGAAGGGGTCGAGGGGCGTGAGTTGGGGAACCTGAGTAATTTGCTCCGGGGTTAAGGGCAAGGTTCCGGCCACAGGAATAAGGCGGGCGGCTTCTTCGTCCTGTTCCAGACGGTAGAGAGGCAGGAGGGGCGCCGGGGTAGCGGCGCCGGAGGCGGTAAACTCCAGCAACAAGCCCTCTAGGGACTGGCGAGCGCCGGGGGAAGCGGCGAATTTTAAGCCCTTGGCGATGAGGCGGGCCCGCTCCGGCAAATCCCGTTTTTGTTTAGCCCGGCGCCAACATTGATAGGCTAGAGCGTCGCCGGGGCAGGCGGTAAATCCCGCGGGTAGTTGGGAGAGACGACTAATTTCCTGAACGGCTCGGGCTAATTCTTTAGCGTCTTCCGCCTCCAGCCGGTGGCTTTGGGCCGTCTGGGCGACGCTCACCCGTTGGTCTTGATTTAAAATCCGCAATTCGTAGAGGATGTCGCTTTTGGGGCCTAGGTAATACTCAAGGATCTCTTCCCCGGCGCCGCCCCGGACTAAACTCTCATAGACCTGACTGGCGACGATCACTAGATTTTGTTGGACTTTCTGGAAACCGGTGGCCTCGAAAATGGCCTCGGCGCTGTAGCCGCCCTGCTGGAGGCGCTGACACTTTTGCCCCCAATCCACCCAGGAGCCTTCTTTCTGAAGGAGGGATTGGAGTAAGACTTGGGCTTGGTCGGGGGTCAGGGAATCGGGCATTTTCAGTGAGCAGTTATTAGTGAGCAGTGAGCAGCAAGGCCGGTTTTATCCCCCCTGCCCCCCCTTGGAAAAGCTACCGTGCATACACAAGTGTCGAGATCCCCCCTAGCCCCCCTTTGCAAGGGGAGAACAGGCAAAATAATGGCTGAAAGTCCCCCTTTTCAAGGGGGATTTAGGGGGATCAAACCCAAAAATGGATCTTCAACCGAGATCTGTGTACACGGTAGCCTTGGAAAGGGGGGAACCGGATTTACAGTCCCCCTTACGCAGGGGGATTTAGGGCGATTCAGTAGGGGTTTCTGACGGCGCCGTTAGGGGTTCAGGCTCAGGAGCGGGGGCTTCAACAATCTGAACGACGGATTCGATCACTGTGACCGCCTCGGAACTATCTAAGGCTTCAGCGCCGAGGTTTTCCAGTTCCTCTAGCTCTTCTAAAATTTCCGCCGCCACTTCCACAGAAACGGCGCTGGGTTCCGGCTCGTCCCAATCCTCTGAGTCTAAAGGCTCGGTTTTTGCGGGGGATTTTTTCCCAAACAGGCCCTGCCAGGGTTTGCCTTTGGCTTTAATCGGCGCCGGTTCGGGATTAGACGTCGGGACGGGTTCGGGGGGTTTGGCCTCTTCTGGAACAATCGGTTCAACCGCGATTGTTTCGGCGACA
>JBKCES010000095.1:0-5063 GCA_046304295.1 Cyanobacteriota bacterium
TAGACCGATCACCTCCCTGAGCTGATCCGGTAGGGCAATCCGTTGCCGCAGTTCCGGGCTCCAGAGGTCGCTCCAGTCCTGGGGCGTCCAGTCTAAATTTTGAAAACGGGATTTTTGATAGACCAGCAGAGTGGTTCCCCAGCGGTAGGGCGCTCCCCAGAGTCGCCCGTCCTGGGCGAGAAAACCCTGGGGGTTTCGTCGGGTTAACCCTTGCCAACGGGAATCCAAAGTTTGCCAGCCCGCCAGACCTTCTAGAGGCAGGGGTTGGAGTAAATTTTGGGCCACCGCCTTCTGGAGCCAATAATCCCCCAAGGTTAGCAAACTCGGCGGGGTTACACTGGGAGAACCCAGCCGGGGCAGAAAGCGCCGGAGTCCGGTAACGGCCGGGGGCTGGCCCCAGGTTTCTAGGGTTTCCCAGAGGCTTTCCAGTTGGGGGACGGCTTCAAACCCCAAACTTTTTCCTGGGGCTTGACTTTGGTAACGGCGAATCAGTTGCCGGGGAACTGAGCCTTGTAAAAAACGCACCTGGGGTTGATCCCCGGAGGCACCGCAGGCGCTTAAGCCCTGGGAGAGCGCCGCGGCGCCGGCCGTCGCTAAAAATTGGCGTCGTCCCCAACGGGGAGAAGACTCAGCAGAAAAAGCCATCGCGTCTATTCTCCCTCATCCGCCAACAGACGCATACTCAGATCTAGCCAAGGGGAGCGGGTAATGGGGGCGCTGGTGGAAATAAAATCCACCCCGGTTTTGGCCACCAGTCGCAGGTTATCCAGAGTAATATTGCCGGAGGCTTCCACCCGAATGGCGGCATTTTCCCGACGAATCAACTGCACCGCCTGGGCCATCTCTTCCCGACTCATATTGTCCAGCATAATAATATCCACCCCAGCGCTGATGGCGGCCTGAATTTCTTGGAAATTACTGGTTTCCACCTCAATGGTTAAAGGGTAGGGCATGGAGCGCCGAATGGCCCGAACCGCCTCGGCGATCCCTCCCGCGGCTAGAATATGGTTGTCCTTAATCATGACCGCGTCGTCTAACCCGAGGCGATGATTAACAGCCCCGCCCACCTGCACCGCGTACTTTTCGAGAATCCGTAGCCCCGGCGTAGTTTTCCGAGTATCCGCTAATTTAGTGGGTAGGTCGGCGATGACTTCCACATATTTTCGGGTCAGGGTGGCCACGCCGCTGAGACACATGGTTAAATTGAGCGCCACCCGTTCCCCCATCAGCAGAGAAGCTAAGGGGCCCTTCAGTTCCGCCACGGTCTGGCCCTTTTCCACAAAGTCCCCTTCCTGAACTAAGGGAGAAAAGCCAACTTCGGCGTCGAGCAGGGTAAAAATCCGGGCCGCTAGGGGCAGACCCGCTATGACTCCCCGCTCCTTGGCCACCCAAAGCGCCGCGCCCACCCGACTTAACGCTAAACCCTGGGTCGCCCGGTCGCCCCGGCCAATATCTTCCCGGAGCCACTCTCCCAACAGGGGGTCAAGGACAATCCAGGGGGGCAACAGGGTCATGGCGGCGGCAAAAAGAGGGATCTCACCATCTTAACGGACGGCCCGGCGCTTACCGGCGCCAGGCTAGGATAAAACGCTCCCAACCCGACAGATCTCTGTGGATTTCAATAGAGCGATACTCCCCCTGGTTTTCCAACAGTTGACCCACTCGCGGCGCTTGACCCGCCATTGCTTCCGCTAACCAAAGGCCCCCAGGAACCAGAAACTCCGGCGCTTCTTGGACTAGCACTCGGAAACTCTCTAAACCGTCTTCGCCGCCGTCCAACGCCAAAACTGGCTCGTAATCCCTCACTTCCCGCTGGAGATGGGGCAACTCTCCCCGAGGAATATAGGGCGGATTAGAGACTAAACCGGTTAATTGTCCCCTTAAATCCAGGACGCCTTGCCACCAATCCCCCCGGCGCCAGCGGATCGGCCGGGGCGGGGGATAGCGCCGGGCGTTGCTTGCCGCCACCTCTAAGGCGACGGCACTATAGTCAAGACCGTAAACCTGGGCCTCCGGCAGAAGGTGAGCCAACCCCAACGCCAGAGCGCCGCTCCCGGTTCCCAAATCCAGCCAGTTGCCCTGGGCTAACTCGGGCGTCAGCCGAACTTGTTCTTGAACCAGATCAATGATTTGCTCCGTCTCCGGTCGGGGAATGAGGACACCGGGCTGAACCTGAAGACAAAACTGGCGCCAGGGGGTCTCCCCCACTAGGTACTGCAACGGTCGGCGCTCGGTTAAACGTCGGCACCAGAGGGTTTGCACCTCCTCCCAGGGTCGGGGCAGAGAAACCTGGGTTTGCAACCGCAATTGTAATTTATCCACCCCGGCGCCCCAGTGCAGGAGCCAATCCACTTCCTGGGGGTCAAGGCCCGCGGCCAAGGCTTGTTGCCGGGCCTCGGCTCGCCACTGGCTCAGTATGGCCCCGGAAACCGTCTCCACCCTTACTTTTTGGCGGGGGGCTGTTGGGCCGCAATCGAGCGAATATACTGAATCGCCGCCTCCGTGGGGACAAGGCGAATTTTAGAGAGCATGGCGTCGTTGCTCTCTAGTAGAGTGGCGAGGACGTTTTCCATGATCACCACCTCGACTTTGACGGTGCCAGCCAAGTCCGGCTTATCTTTTTTGAAGCGCTCCACCATTTCGTTGATTTGCTTTTCTTCAAAAAAGAAGGGAATCACCTGTTCGTTATTTTGTTGAATAGTTAAATACCCTTGCTCCTTGCCGCCCCGGGCCACGTAGAGAGGCACCCCGCCTTGATAGTCCTTGCCCAAGAGGCGCTGGGCCACCTGCACCTGGGACTGTTCCGGCACGTAGGCAAACCGGAGGGTGTCGGGTTTATTGAGATTGGCGGCGGTAATTTTCATCACCTCCCCGAGGGAAACGGGCTGAACGCTGACCTTGGCGGCCACGTCCGGTTTTTTAGACTTGAGATCGGTAAAGAATTTTTGGGCGTCCTGTTGACTGATAAAGACGCCGCTGACTTTTTGATTTTTGTCGTCCACCGCCACCAGAGGCGCTCCCTGATTATCGGCGATGGTAAAGACCGGAATCCCCTGTAAAAGTTGGACCACCTGATCGGCGGGCAAAGCTAAAACTTTGAGGGGGAGGGCTAAGGCGCCCGCCAGCGCGGTCAACCCCGCTAGACTCCAGAGGGTTCCCCGACGGATCGCAGAATTCATGCAAACAACCTCAGACAAACAAATAGTTAAGACTTTAATACGGACAATAGGTAAAAATTTAGCTCCTCACTGGCGGGGAAAACCCAGCACCCACGGGTTAAAGATGGACAGAATCTGTCCTTAACTTGGGCAGTTTCCCCAGACCCCTCCCGCAGACAAAAGGTTCCTGACGCCCAAGGGAGAGTTTCCCTAGGCTACCACAGACGCCCTAGGGACTGGGGGAAGACGGTGCCGGCCCGCCCGAAACGGAAATTATTGGTATGATGTAGCCCAGACAGCTTAACATTACGATACAAATCACGATGGTCTCTTCCCTTGCTATCCGGGAACTTCCCCTCTTCCCGCTCCCTGAAGTTGTCCTCTTTCCGGGCCGTCCCCTACCGCTCCACGTCTTTGAATTTCGCTATCGGATGTTAATGAATACGATTCTAGAGGAGGATCGGCGCTTTGGGGTAGTGATGGTGGACCCCGCCACGGGAGAGATCGCCAATGTGGGCTGTTGCGCAGAGGTGCTGAAGGTGCAACGTCTGCCGGACGACCGTATGAAGGTCTTAACCCTGGGGCAACAGCGTTTTCGGATTTTAGAATACGTGCGGGAAAAACCCTATCGGGTGGGGCTGGTAGAGTGGATCGACGACCAATACACAGGACAGGATCTCCATCCCCTAGCTCGGGAGGTGGACCGGCTTCTGCAGGACGTGGTGCGGCTCTCGGCTAAGTTAACCGACCAGACCCTAGAATTGCCCGATGATCTGCCCGCCTTGCCGGTAGAACTTTCCTACTGGGTAGCCGGGAATCTCTACGGCGTGGCCAGCGAGCAACAAAGTCTATTGGAATTGCAAGACACGGCCCGGCGCCTGCAACGGGAGGCGGAAATTTTAATCTCCACCCGTAATCATCTGGCCGCTCGCACGGCCTTGAAGGACGCCTTGAATTAACCTTTCTCATCTTTGGGGAGCTTTTGCTAATCTTAGGCAATCCGCCGAATGCGGGTTTTAAGCGCAGAGGGTTGAGTGACTTTTCTCTTCAGTAATCCGGCGCCGGGGAGCTACAAGTTAGCGATTCTCAGCGATATTCAAGGTCGAATAGTCAATGGACGTTTTAGTTTTGAATACGCTAATTGAAGGAGCGTTTCATCTTGATTTCATCTTTAGAAGTCAAACTGAATATAGCGGTATTCTCCTGAGTGAGAACACAGAATTCCTTACTGAGTAAGGGTTTCAGCCATCTTATTTGTCCCTCGCCAGCGCAGACACCGCTATAATAAACCTACTTCTTAAACTTCCAAAAGTGCGTCATAAAGTTGCTCCTCTACGGATTCTTTGACCTCATCTTGATCGGCGCTGGCGTCAGGGCCGCCGTAGTCTCCCCAAAACCGGTGCCCCCGATTTTAACCCAGGGATGGTCGATATCTTGAACCTCTATTTCTGGGCGCTCTGAGAGGATTTTGCTTATTTAATTTTTCCTTTTTAGAAGAAGATTCGGCTATTTTATACAGGGTAAGCGCAAGAAAAATATCAAGAAAATAGACACATCTGAAATATAATTAATGACTTGTAAGCTTTACCGCTAAAAGGATTGGGAGAATAAAAGTTGATTTTTTGTGCTCGTATTTTCCTGATGAAATTGAATTAGGAAGGAGAGACGGGGCTTTCAGCCGATTGAAGGTCACGGATAGTACAGTCTCAAAGCTTTACTGCTAAAGGGTTATAATTTCGGGTCTTGAGGCTCGCATATGGTTTTATAACAAGGATTACATTTTGAGGCGAGGCTTCACTGAAATCTGCTCCACTGCATAAAACGCTTTTTTGTCAAGCATAGTAAACCCACAAGACCCCAATTTATTCCATCTCTGTTTTCCTATTTAAAAGATCGCACTTGCAC
>JBKCES010000096.1:0-6784 GCA_046304295.1 Cyanobacteriota bacterium
GGAAAATGGGGGTTTTGAGCTGGGAATTAGAATTTTTACTATTAAGAGAAAACCTAAAATAATCAAAAACCGGCATTTTCAATGCCGAAATCGTCTAATCTTATAGCTTGCAACGTTTGGATACCCCCCTGAACGGTTACCTTTTCCTTTCATCCGGCGATTGGCTGTGAGCAGAATCATCTGATTGGATTGAGCAAATTGCCAGACAACTCTATCGCTGCTCTCAACGGACAAAGCGATCTCTTTGAGGGTTACAAAGCGAATCGGCAGAAATTCAAGCCAACCTTGATTATTAATACTACCTGAAAAAAGTAACGCATGTCTCTCTAGGTTGTGGTCAACGAGAAAAATCATGCTTGAGAATTGAGTTGAGTTTGCAACCGAGCTTTGTGCTGTTGTAGCTTTTCCCAAGCCGCTTCTCGACCCGGCGGTGGCGGCAACTTCGCAATTTGGGCAAGACGTTTGCGATTACGCTCTTCCCAGTATTTTTGAATTTCAGCCGCTTCTCTCAGAACAATCTGATATTCCGCCTCAACTTCGACGCGGCGCTCCTCAATGTAGGCAAGAGCGCCGTCTATTTGCTCGTCAGTCAGATTGAAAAGTCCCTGAATGAACCGAGGTGGGTATTGTGCGGTCAAATAATCCATCACATCGTAGAGTGTGATGCGAGTCCCGGCGATTGTCAGTCCCCGCTCTGTGCGAATAATCGCCGACTGTGTTTTCGATGTCCTAGTCATTCTCCTAATCCCTCAGACTCTTCTTCGATCTTATGAGATGAATCAGCCAAATATCCCGTTAAGTCCGCCAGCGCCGCAAAATCTAGTAGCGCCTCCCCTAGTTTTTCCAGCGCCGTCGGGGGCAAAGATAATATTTGTGTTTGGATTTCAGAGGGGAACGGGCCTAACCGGCGCTCTAGTTGACGGATGACCAGCCTCGCTTCCCGTTCTAGCCCCTCATGAAGTCCAGCTTGGCGCCCCTCATGGAGTCCTTCCTGAAGTCCTTCCTGTCGAATCTCTTGATAAAAACGAGATTGGGTAATATCCGCTGATTTTAGACCTAGCATCCGGGTAATCTCCTCGGTCGTCATTTGGGGAAACTTATTGGCTAGTATAGACTCGATCAAGCTGAGATAGCGCCGAAAGGCTTCCGGGTTCTCCGCTGAGTCTAAGACCTGGCGGCTGATGGCTTCGGCTTTGTTTTGATTGGCGGTCAATAACTGCAATAGCGCCAAATGGGGACTTAATCCCTGTCGATTTTTAAGTTCATTCAGATACAAGCGAGTTACTCGCCCCGCCAGTAAGTCTTCGTAGGGCAGTTCCGTCCCGAGGATTTGGCGCCCACTGCGGGCGATAACCAGACCGCGCCAGGGACGATTCAGGGGATACTGCTGGAGGTAGAGAAAAATCCCGGCGAAATAGCGCCGATAAAAGCCCTCGTCTCTCTGCATCTGGGCTTCTAGGAAAATGGTCGGCAACTCGGGGTCGTCTTCGGTGGGGAGCAGAACGCCGTCTAGGCGCAGTTCTGTCGCTTTCAGCGCCGGAGCGCTATAACGATAACGACAATCGGGAGGCAGTCCGGGCATTAACTCGGCGACGGCGCCGGGTTGGGAGAGAAATAATTCGTAAAACCATTTGTCGGTTTCCATGACTTCACACTCTACCTCCAAGCGCTGAAGTTCCCCCCCGGCGCCGCTGTCAATTTATCTTGCGTGTAATAATTGTCAATTGTACATACAGTTGATAAGCTAGGAGCATGAATCCAAAAATTGATGGATTTGATTGGGATGAAGGCAATGAACAAAAATGCCAAAAACACGGCTTAGCCAAGGGTGATATTGAGGCATTCTTCAAGGGAGAAGTCTGGGTGGCGCCGGATATCAAGCATTCTTTCCAAGAAGAACGTTTTATCGCTGTTGGCTCTTCAGCATCTGGTAAACCAATGTTTGTTTTTTTCACCTTACGTATTCAGGACGACATAGTTCAATTGTGTCCTGTTGGCACCCGTTACATGCACAAAAATAAGGTACGAAAGTATGAGCAAGCCTTTACCAGAAATGAATAGCGATCAAGAGGCAGAAGCTTTTTTAGAGCAAGACTTGACGGATTATTTAGCGCCCGAAAATTTTAGTCAAACAACCCTTGAGTTTGCGGCGAAGGATAAAAGCATTACCCTGCGCTTATCTTCAGAGCTATTAACCGCTGTTAAAAATATGGCTAAGGCTCAGGGGATGAATTACCAAAAATATATCAGGAAAGTGCTAGAGCAATCGGTGCTTCGCCCTTAATCTAGAACAGATGAGGTAAATCTTTATGAAAGCTGAAGAGTTTGATCGCAAGTTTGACGAAGGGGAGTCTATCCTCGAATATTTAGACTTGTCCCAAATTCAGCGTTTTGATCAAGATGAGCCAACGATTACCCTTGCGTTTTCGGCTCAGGTGATGGCGGCGCTGAGTCAGGAAAGCCAGCGCCGTAATCTGCCGATAGCGACGATGCTACAGGGTTGGGTGGAGGAAAGATTATCCGCGGCGCCCTAAATCATTCTGGGTCTTGCGTTTCCAGCGCCAGCGCCGACAAATCCCCATACAGCGCCGAAGTTTCCCCGGCGCCGCTCCCCTTCACTGATATCTGTCATCTGATATCTGTCATCTGCTCAGGGTCGGGAGTGGCTTTGCTGAGATCGAGAGCTTCAGCGCCGCGCCGGCGTTTCCACCAAACGGCGCCGGCAAAAAGAGCCGTGACGCCAACTAGGGGCAAGGCGTCAGTTTCCAAGGGGACGGCTTGGTAGTTGCTGGTGAAACCTTGGTCTGTGCTAAAAGTGTTTTGACTTGTAACAGATAGAGTAGAAGTTACACCAGTGATAGTATTTCCTGTAGAACCTGAAGATGTGCTAGCTGAAAAATTAGTAGGAGAAGTAGGATTAGTGACTGTAAAGGTTGTGCCCGTAAAAGTATAATCGGGTGGCAAGTCGAGATTATAGGTTGCCACATAAGAGCCAGTATTCAAAACCGTACTACTTTGCGCCTCAAATTCTACAGTCACGTTTGACCCTGAGACAGCAAGAGTTACATCAAATTCTAGCCAATTATTATCACTAGTGCTGTTTAGTAGGGTGCCGTTGTAAGTCGAAGTAAAGCTTGTGAGACTAAAGGTTCCTTGAGGGTTTGTAAATTCTAAACCCGTAGAATTCAGGTCACCACCGGATAAAAGTTGGAATAGGGCTCCAGTCTGACTAGAAGCATAAACTGGAGAAATAAAACCAAGACCTAAAATGATGGGCAGAAGAGGGGCAAGTTTTTCTAAAGACATTCTCATAACGTTCAGAATAAAAAGAAGGACAGGATAAAAGTAGGCGTATTGACTGTGGGTAGGACTTGGAACTTGACCCGGAGGGAGGCTGGCTCAGGTACTTAGATGATTTGCCCCCAAATCCTAGCGCCACTTGCGGCAAGTAGGGCGTTGTCTAGATGACATTTTACGGGTTTTCACCAGTCTGTCAAGCGGCGAGGTGGTGATTCTTGACTAAGTATGCTGTCAAGTCTGCCACCGTAGGCAAAGACAGACCCACCCCGCTCCTTCGGGGAGGGGAAGTTAAGACCGAGCAGTTCCCCTGCTTGGAGGGGCTAGGGGAGGGGCAAATTTTCGTAATCCACCTCTCCTGCGCATGGATCGGCGCCGAAAATCGAGTTGTGACCGAAAATCATGAGTCAAAAAAGAGTTGACGTGCTATACTGAAACCGTGAAAACACTTAACTTTTTGAGGCCGATCACCGAAATCTCCCCAAAAATAACTATCCCCCCCCATTTCTTTCAGACATTTAACCTTATCACTTCACCTTCTGCACTTGCGCCGACAGCGATCCTAGGTAGCGGTGACGAGAAACACCGAACTCTTGTGACACAGATCACCCTACGAAAAAGCGCTTAATGCTACGATAAAACCGTAGAAACACTTAAGCAGTGTTGCTTACGCAATCTCTCCTCCGTAGAAGCCTAGTCCACCCAAGGCTTTCAGCCTCCCCAAATCGTTCACAGCGAACACCTCCTCCTTCTATATAAATTATTAACCCCCTAAACTCCTATGACTTACCAACCCCCAGCATACCAATACGAAATTTCTATTCTAGTCCTCCGGGGCGATACAAATTTCGCCCCCCGTATTATTAATAGCTATCAAGACGTGGATGTCTTAACGGCTCCTACCGAACTGAGCTATTTAACGGTTCCGATCTATGACGTATACTGTATTGACCGGACTATTTCCATCGCTCGCTCGACTTATCAAGATTACTTCGTTTTTTCAAGCACTGAATTTCAAAACTCTCTAGTTAACACCCCCTTGCGCTATCAAGCGACTGATAATTTTGATGGAATTACCAGGGTGTATAACTACGAAAACCTTGATAATATCAACTGGCTCTTAAACCAAAACTTCTATGGCACATCCCCTAGTGACGAAAACGGCAATCCTATAAGTACTACCAGCATCAACGCAACTGACATTCAAAATGCAATTTGGACACTGCTCAATCAGCAAAACTCCTCCTACACACCGAATAGCAATGTAATATGGTTAGTCAATGAAGCCGTACAAAAAGGAAATAATTATCTAGCGGCGGCTGGTCAGCTTCAGGGATTAATTATTGCCCACGAGTTTAACCAGTTCCAACCCCTAGTCCTCGTCACTCAATCTGCACAACTGGGCGACAGCGTCTGGCTCGACGGCAACGGTAACGGTATTCAGGATAACGGCGAAACGGGAATTGCGGGCGTAACCGTTAAACTCCTCCGGGATCTCAACAATGACGGCGCCATTGCAACCACGGAAGTCGTCGCCACCACCACTACGGGCATCAACGGCTTCTACGACTTCAAAGGCCTTACCGCCGGGTTTGAATACCAAGTCCTCTTTGATCCCTCTACCGCATCTCTCCCCGTCGGCGCCTTCTACCAACTGACTCAAGCCAACCAAGGCGCCACCGACGCCTTAGACTCCGATGCCGTTTTAACCAATGGCTTCGCTCTGAGCCAAGTCGTCACCCTCGCCCCCGGAGAATACAATCAGACCATCGATGCCGGTTTTATCCAAATCGATCCGGCGCCGCAGACCGCCTCCCTCGGTAACTTCGTCTGGAACGACGCTAACGCCAACGGCATCCAAGAAGACGGAGAACTCGGGATTGGAAACGTAACAGTAAACCTCTTGGCCAACGGCGAAATTGTCGCCACCGTCAGCACTGACGAAAACGGATTCTACATCTTTGAAGACATCGAAATTGGAACCTATCAAGTTCAATTCTTCCAACCCGAAGGCTTCATCGCCAGCCCCACCGGTCAAGGCGACAGCGCCACCGATTCCGAAGGACTGATCAGCGCCGCAGTGACTCTAGAAGGCGGGGACTATAACGACACCCTCGATGCCGGTTTCTACCAAACTGCCTCCCTCGGCAACTTCGTTTGGCACGACCTCAACGCCAACGGCATCCAAGACAACGGCGAAGCGGGCATTAGCGGCACTGCGGTTAACCTGCTCCAAAACGACGGCATCATCGCCACCGTCACCACCGATGCCAACGGCTCTTACCAATTCACCGGTCTAACCCCCGGCACTGGCTACCAAGTTCAATTTGTCCAACCCAACGGCTTCAACGGTGTCAGCCCCACCGGTCAGGGCACTGGCTCCACTGATTCCGAAGGTCTCCTCAGCGCCGCCATCACCCTCGCCCCCGGCGAAAATAATACCACTCTCGACGCCGGTTTCTACCAAACCGCCTCCCTCGGCGACCGGGTTTGGCTCGACGCCGACCGCGACGGCATCCAAGACAACGGCGAAACCGGCATTTCCGGCGCCGCGGTTCACCTGCTCCAAAACGACGGCATCATCGCCACCGTTACCACCGACGCCAATGGCTTCTACCAATTCACAGGTCTGACCCCCGGCGCCGCCTATCAAGTCTCCTTCGACGTCAGCCAAACCGCCAACGGTCGCAGTCTGGCCCTGACCGGAGGCAACCAAGGCGCTAACGACCTCCTCGACTCCGATGCCGTCTTAACTAACGGCGCCGCCCTCAGCCAAAACGTTACTCTTCAGAGCGGTGAAAGCAACGTCAGTCTCGACGCCGGTTTTTATAACAGCGGCGCTGGTCTGACGGCGCCCGGAACCGGCACTCCCGGCTTCTGGCACCAAAAAGGACTACCCTTCTGGGACGGTATTGTCGGCAACGAAGGGAAAGACGCAGGTAAACCCGGTTTTGCCAAAGGGGAACTCCTCACCACCTCCACTGGGATCTTGGTAGGCGACTTCAACCGCAACGGCGTCACCGATAACGGCGAAGACACCCTCTTCATTAGTCTTGCTAACGCCCGCAACCTAGTGAGCGGCGGCGGCGGTAGCCAAGTTGACCAAAAACTGGGCCGAAGCACCGTGGCCAGTTGGCTCAACTACCTCTCCGGCAACTCGGTGGATCTAGTCGGCAGCGGTAAAGATATTGCCGATTACTTCGGCGACGCTGTCCAATGGCTCGGCGCTTCCCAATCCGGTGTCAACCCGCTCCCCGATAGCTTGGGTAACACCATCCACACCATCCTCGACGCCTACAACAACGGCTCCGCTGAGTACGCCACCGGCAACTTCAAACGGTAAACGGAGCTCTCTGAAACTTGCGTGTAATCTCTGTCCCCCCTACTGGGGGGCTTTTTTATAGCTTTGGTGCCGCGGTCAATCCGAGAGTGTCACCATCCTGTCAGGTTTTGATCCCCCTAAATCCCCCTTTGCAAGGGGGACTTT
>JBKCES010000097.1:0-5623 GCA_046304295.1 Cyanobacteriota bacterium
CGTAAATCTTGGCTGAAGCGTCAGGACGGTTTAATCATTGAAACCGTGGGGATTCCCAGCGCCAAACGTCTGACGGTCTGCGTTTCTTCCCAGGTGGGATGCGCCATGGATTGCCGCTTTTGCGCCACGGGCAAAGGGGGCTTTTTACGCAATTTGGAAGCCCATGAAATTGTGGATCAGGTGTTGACCGTCCAAGAAGATTTTCAGGAGCGGGTCAGTCACGTGGTTTTTATGGGCATGGGGGAGCCGTTGTTAAACCTGCCCCAACTTCTGCCAGCGATTCAATCCATCAATCAAGACATTGGCATCGGCCAACGCTCCTTGACGGTCTCCACCGTGGGCTTGCCCCAAAAAATCCGCCAATTAGCCGAGAAAAAACTGCAAGTTACCCTAGCGGTCAGTCTCCACGCGCCGAACCAACCCCTGCGGGAAACCTTAATCCCTAAAGCCAAACATTATCTTTTGCCTCAACTGATGGCGGATTGCCGGGACTATGTGGAACAAACCGGGCGCCGGCTTAGTTTTGAATATATTTTACTGGCGGGCGTCAACGACCATCCGGCGCTGGCCAAGGAACTGGCCCAACTCCTGCGGGGTTTCCAGAGTCACGTTAACTTGATCCCCTACAATCCCATTTCCGAAGCCGATTACCGGCGCCCGGAACCTGCCGCCATCGAGGCTTTCAGCGCCGTTTTGACCCAGGCGCATATTCCCGTCAGTGTTCGCTATTCCCGGGGTCTGGAGGCCGACGCCGCCTGCGGGCAACTGCGGGCTTCTCAGGGCAATTACCCGTTGTCAGTGAGGAGTAATTTAACGGCGCTCTAACGCCAATAGAATAATCCTGGCGAGGCTTATGGAAAGTAAGCTTACGGAAATCAGACGGGGCTTGTCATACCACCGACACAAAACTTTACATTTCCCCAAACGCTTGTATAGTAAGGCCAAGGGCAGAGATGGTCGTGATTAGCGCCGAGGGGTGATTGACTTTCCAATTGAGAGGAGCTAAAGTATCCCCAAGAGTTGAGAAACTGTTGCTTTCAGACTTCACCCAGAGTGCGAGTCCGTCATGCGCCATTAGAGCAATGAGGCGAGTCAAAGTTCGGATCTCAAAAGTCTGTACACAGCTATAACTAAAAATTAGATTAGGTCTTGAAGAGGTATTAAAAATGCGGTCAGTCTGGGCAATTCTGCTTCTGAAATTATCTGATCAAGATGTCGAACCCTTTTCCACAGAAGAAGCTGAATTACGGTTCACCCGTAGTGGCAAGGGTACCAACAATCTTGTTGACTACTACATGGATATGTCTCATGGACGACTTGATCTGTCCAACAACAAGGTCTTTGGATGGTTAAGTAGCACGCACTCGCAGGCAGAACGGGCAGAACTTTATGCGATTTACCAAAAGGAAGATTCAGAAAACCAGACAAATATTGCAAACAATCGAATTAGAAGCGATGAAATTTCCTGGGGATTAGAAGCCGCAAGTTCACTAGGAATTGATGTTTCAGAATTTGATGGGGTTGTTATTATTTACAGTGGGCTGTTCGATTATTTCGCACAAATTGGCAGGGTCGTTCTGCAATTCAATGCCGGTGATCCCACAATGTTCTCGATAGACTTAACCGGCGTCGCTCACGAGCTTGGACATGGTCTGGGCTTGGGTCATTCGCGGACTGAAGGCAAATCAGATGAATATGGTGATCCATGGGATATTATGAGCGCATACAATGTCCGAACTGTAGCAAACGGAGTACGTTATGACCGCTTTGGACCTGGGCTTAATGCCGCCAATATGGCTATTGCAAAATGGCTAGATGAGCGCAGAGTATGGCAGCCACCGGCTGATGGTGAACATATTGTGACTCTAAGGCCACTTCATCGTCGAGATCTAGATGGTTACCTTGTTGCGCTTATTGAAGACATCTATGTAGAGTTTCGGATGAACGAAGGCTGGGATCTGGGGATTGAGGAGCCGATGGTTCTTCTTCACCGCAAAGGGGTAAGACCAAATACTCTGGAACCCTGCTCATATCTTCTTGAAAACTATAATGGTAACAATCAGAGAGAGTCCTGGCTGAAATCAGGCGATACCTATGGCGATGTTGGAGGTCGGTTTAGTCGCAAGCCGATGATTGAAGTTTTGCGAATCGACCCTGAGACTCGGGAAGCCACTCTGCTACTTCGCTCTGGTTATCGAAAAAGTCCTTTGGATGGTTTAGAGTTTGTGGCTTCATTCTTTGGTTCGATTCGAGGGGATGGCGGATTTTTGTGGCATCCCCGAAAGGGGCCCGTTCCCATTCCTCCTCGTTCTCCAATGCTACAAATAATGGACAAAATTGCTAGCATTGAGGCGCTAAAGACCGTTGGACTTGAGCCAGCCGTAGAGCAACCAGCAATGCGTCAAATTCTAGTAGAGATGCAATCTGAAATTGCAAGTATGATAGCTTCACTTGATGCTCCAAGGGTGTGAACTGTCCCTTGCAGTTAGTCTCCACTCCCCCAGCCAACCCTATCTCGGAAGCGGATTATCGGCGCCCGGAACCGTCGGAGATTGAAGCCTTTAGCGCCGTCTTGACCCAGGCGCATATTCCCGTCAGCGTCCGCTATTCCCGGGGTCTGGAGGCCGACGCCGCCTGCGGGCAACTGCGAGCTTCCCAGGGAGCCACTACCGGCTGAGATATAAAGCGGTTGGGCCGCGTCGTAGGCAATGTCTAGGGTTCCGCGTCCCGTCCTTTTCGTTATAGTTAAGCAATCCCCTGAGCAGTATAGGGCGGAAGGACTAGGATGGCGGAGGCGCAAAAACCCAATAAACCCCTATTTTCCCGGCATTACCTGGAGCATCGGCTCCCGGAGTGTCCCGAGTGGCGGGAGGACGGCGCCGCCGTTTTGGCGGAGCAAAAGTAAAGATTTGTGTAGAGCCGTTAATCTTTATCTGAAACTGGGTCTATGCTAGTGTAAACGAAGCAGTCGGGTGCATCATCAAAAAAGAATCGCTCGTCCCACATATCTCATGGTTATTCTGTTTTACTAAAATGAGTCTGATTGAAGAAGGTATCAAAAGGGGTTTAATTCGGTTTGATGAGGATCGAAAATATATTACCTATGTTCATCAAAATAAAAAGCGGAATTATAGCAACCCAGAAGAGGCTGTGCAGGCTGAAACTTTTTTAAAGCTGGTCTTAATCTATGGTTATGATCCAACTCGGATTCGTTTGTTTGTTTCTGTGACGATGGGATCGTCTGTCAAGGAAGCGGATCTTATTGTTTATGAAGATAATCAGCATAAGTCGCCTTATATTGTTGTGGAGTGTAAGAAGCAAGAAGTTTCAGAGTCAGAATTTGCAATGGCCGTGGAGCAAGGTTTTAGCTATGCGGTAGCAGATGGAGCTAAATACGTTTGGGTCACTTCGGGGATTAAGGATGAGTATTATCAAGTCCCAAAAGAGAAGCCCAAAGAAAGAATCACGATTACTGATATTCCTCAGTCAGGGGTTAAAACTTTAGCAAGATTTAAGTACGCTAAGGGGGGCGGTGTTTCTAATGGACAAAAATTATTTGAGTTGCTTATTGTTACGGAAGATGAGTTAACTCGCCGTTTTAAGCAAGCTCATCAGGCGCTTTGGGGTGGGGGAGAGTTGAATCCGTCGGAAGCTTTTGACGAGTTGGACAAGCTCATTTTTTGTAAGATTTGGGATGAGAAGAAGGCCCGTAAAGTAGGGGAACCTTACGATTTTCAGGTTTTTAGCGTGAGCGAGGAGGAAGAACCCAATGCGGATAAAAGGAAAAAACAAGAAAACGAGGCTTTAAGTCGTCGTATTAAGGAGCTTTATGAAGAAGGTCGTAGAGCCGATGCTGAAGTTTTTAAGGATGATATTCGTTTAAGTCCAGAGAAATTACGGACGGTCGTTGGTTATCTGGAAAGTATTAATTTGGGAGATACGGACTTAGATAGTAAGGGTCGGGCTTTTGAGACTTTTACAGGGTCATTCTTCCGGGGGGACTTTGGACAGTTTTTTACGCCCAGACCGATTGTTAAGTTTATTGTGGAGGTTCTGCCCATTGACCACAATTCCTTAGTCTTAGATACGTCCTGCGGGAGCGGTGGGTTTTTGCTGTACGCATTGGATAAAGTTCGTCAGAAAGCGGGCGAATATTATCCTAATTATGAAACAAATCCAAAAGAATTTAATCAACATTATCAGTATTGGCATAATTTCGCCCAAAATAATTTGTTTGGGATCGAAATCAACGAACAAATTGCCCGCGTTGCTAAGATGAATATGATCATCCATGATGATGGTCACACCAATGTTATCACGGCGGATGGTCTGCAACATAGCGAAGATTTGATACAACGAAGCGGGAATAAGGGCTTTAAATATAATCATTTTGATTTTATTATCACTAATCCGCCTTTTGGTTCAGTGATTAAGCAAACAGAGCGGGCTTATATGCACCAATATGGGTTTGCAATGAAGCCGGAGGATTGGCTCAACCCAAAAAGTAAGGCGACAGCTAGGGATTCCCAAAGCACAGAAGTTTTATTTATCGAGCAGTGTCATCGTTTTCTGAAGGAAGGCGGCTATTTGGCAATCGTTGTTCCTGATGGAATTTTGACTAATTCTAGTTTGCAGTATGTGCGGGATGGCATTGAGGAACAGTTTCGTATTGTGGCGGTGGTTTCTTTACCCCAAACGGCTTTTACCGCTAACGGCGCCGGGGTTAAAAGTTCGGTTTTGTTTTTGAAGAAGCATAGTCAAGCGGTCACGGAAAAAATTCGGCAGGCTAAGTTGTCTTTGCAGGATACAATTAAGCTAGATAACAATTATTTAAGAGCTTTGACTAAAATTGAGAATGATAAAAAGCGTCATTTGAAGGAGTTGCTCGGTTTTGACAATACCGAAAATTTATCCGGTAAGGCGTTGATCGATTCGGAAGCCTATAAAGAGTGGAAAAAGTCGGTTACCGCGGAATATGGTGAGCAAATTGAGGCGTTGAAGGAGGTGCTGATTGATCAATACACAGAAGCCAAGCAAAATGTGATTGTTAATTATCCGATTTTTATGGCTATTGCGGAGGATATTGGTTATGACGCAACAGGTAAAGCAACGAATAATAATGAGTTAGAATTTATTAGCAGAGAGCTTGCGAGATTTATTGAGGAAATAGAGTCTGGGAAAGATAATTTTTTTTTAAGTCCTGATGTCGATAAAAATAAAATATTTTTAGTCAAATTTTACAATCTTATTGCCAGAATTGATCCCTATTACCACAAACCACATTTTTTATCAGTAAGAAACAAGTTAATAAGTAACCCATTATTTCACAGAATCGGAAAATTAATACTATCTTGGAATCGAGGAGATGGTCCCCGTGAAGGTTTTTATACAGATGATGTCAAGAACGGAGTCTATTTTCTTCGTGTAAATAATCTTAAAGAACACACTATCGACCTAGAAGATGTCAAATACATAAATAGATAGGCCCATTCAAGTCCGAAGTGCACCAGGGCCTGACTGAGAGAAGAATACCTCATAGGGGGTACAGTAGTCAAGAGATTTACGGGGGCGATGGTTGAGTAAATTTGTTGCGTGTGATACTTCAGACTGTTTGACTAGTTTG
>JBKCES010000098.1:0-9489 GCA_046304295.1 Cyanobacteriota bacterium
GTGAACTACAGTATTGCCGGAACAGCAGATGCCGCAGATTACACTGGAGCGACTCCCGGTACAGGCAAAACCATTACCTTTGCCGTCGGCGCCGCCACCGCAACTCTGACCCTTGACCCCACCGCCGACGCGGTGGTTGAAAGTAACGAAACCGTGGCTCTAACCCTAGCGACGGGTGCAGGTTATATCATTGGTACAGCAGGGGCGGTTACGGGAACTATCACCAACGACGATACCGCCATTGAAGCGGTAGGTAACACGAAGTTGCTGAAAGACGGCGGCAATAAGTACTTTGCCCAGGCGGGAAGTAACACCCCTATTTCCATCAAAAACGGTACGACCCACGTCTACGAAGGAATCTATAGCGGTTGGCAAACTCTAGCCGCCGAAACCGTCAGCGGGGTTAACCAAGTCCTATGGGTTAGTCCGGGGACAAACACCATGCACGTGTGGGTCATGAACAGCGGCTGGACGCGAACCTCCACTCAAAACATCGGTAGCCTGACCTCCTCTGCCGCCCTCGCTCAAGAAACGGTCTTTGGGGTAGATGCCAACGGTGATGGAATCATCGGCAGTCTATCTGCACTTACTAGTGCGGAGGGCAACACCCGAGTTGTCCGCTTTGGAGAATCCACCGTTACCGCTCCGAATCAGATTAGCGATTTCGTCATCGGCGCCGATCAGATTGATTTACTCACTCAAGGCGGGGCGGCGCTGGGTAAACCGGCGGGCTTTACTCGCGCGGCGGACAGCGCCACCACCAATATCAACACCATCGTCACTAACGTCTTTACCGATGCCAACGGCGCCCGGGCGGGAAATCAGGAGCTTGGCATTAACAGCGCCGCTTTAGTCCGAGCCAACACCTCAACTTACCTGATCGTTAACGACGGGACAGCGGGCTTCCAAAGCACCAACGATTTAGTGATTAACCTCACCGGCATTACCGGCACTTTTCCGGCGCTGGGAACTATCCCAGTGGGAAATTTCTTTATCTAATCGGTAAGTTCCGCTTTGGGCGATACCTCCTGGGGCGGGCGATTGCAAACGCCTGAAAACCACGGCGCCGGTAGGGTAAGATGGTTAACTGGCCTCGTCGCCCGCCCAAGTGTGAACGCCTCTTCCGGGGCGACCTAGGATTTCAGCGCAGTGGACTTAACTCGAATTTTTCAGACTCGGAACCCCGTCATCGGCGTGGTTCATCTCCTGCCTCTCCCCGCCTCGGCTCGCTGGGGCGGCAACCTCGAAGCCGTGATTGAGCGGGCGGAGCAAGAAGCGACGGCCTTGGCGGCGGGGGGCGTAGACGGCATCATTGTGGAAAATTTTTTTGACGCCCCCTTTACCAAAGGCGCCGTTAATCCCGCTACGGTCAGCGCCGTCACCTTGATCGTGGATCGGATTATGAATCTGGTGGTTCTGCCGGTGGGAATTAATCTTCTACGGAACGACGGCCAAAGCGCCCTAGCGGTGGCGACCTGCGTCGGCGCTCAATTTATCCGGGTCAATGTGCTCACCGGCGTCATGGCCACGGATCAAGGGTTGATTGAGGGCAACGCCCATGAACTACTCCGCTATCGCCGGGAACTGGGCGCCGAAGTGGCGATTTTAGCGGACGTCTTGGTCAAACACGCCCGGCCTTTGGGGATGGCCAATTTAAGCGCCGCAGTGGGGGACACCATCCACCGAGGGCTAGCGGACGGGGTGATCCTCTCCGGTTGGGCCACTGGCAGTCCCCCCAGTTTAGACGACCTAGAACTAGCGAAAGCCTCGGCCCAGGACACTCCTGTGTTTATCGGTAGCGGCGCCGATTGGGACAATGTGGGGCAATTACTGCAAGCCGCGGACGGGGTGATTGTGGCTAGTTCCCTCAAGCGACACGGAAAAATCACCGAACCCATCGATCCGATTCGGGTGACCCAGTTTATGGAAGCGGTGCGGGAAGCGACGACCCTCAAAGCTCCGGTCAATTTATCTGGGGTTTATCAAAAGCGCTAACTCTCCGCCGTCCAGACGGCGCCCCGCTCCTGTAAGTTTTCAACCATGGCCGGGGTCAGGCCGGCATTATCCCCCAGACGGGCGCCTTCCACTAACGCCCCGCTCAGATTAGCCTGCTGGAGCGCCGCCCCGACTAAATTAGCGCCCCGCAGGTCGGCGCCGATGAGATTGGCTAGCGCTAGGCTACTTTTATGGCAATTGGCGCCGCGGAGATTGGCCCCTTCTAAATAGGCTCCGCTCAAATCGGCGCCGCTGAGGACGCTGTAACGTAGATCAGCACCGCTCAGGTCGGCGTCCGTTAACAGGGCGCCCCGAAAATTACCGTGTCGGAGAATGCTCCCCTGCCACTCAATTCCCGGCAAATCGGCGCCGAGGAAGCGACCCCCGGCGCAGTCCCGCTGATAGTCTAGCTTCCCTAAAACAGCTAGGGTCGGTAAGTCGGTTTGGGGAGATTGACTGACGGCCTCAATGCTTTCTCGCAGTTCAGTTAAGGCTTCGGCGCTGGGCGTCAGCAGGGGGCAGCTAAAACGGTCTTCCCAGGCGGGTAAATCTCCCACCGCCACCTGCAGTCCGCTGAGGGGATTAGGCAAGGAATAGCGCCAGAGAAAACGGGCCAGCAGACGCTCGATGACTCCCAGCTGATTGGGACTGAGATCCGGGCGCCAGAGATGGTCACCGTCGAGAATCGAGAGTTCTTCCAGGTTTACCCTAAAACTAGCCACCGCCAGCATGGGCAGGGAGACCGGCGCGAGGAAACCGAGGGAGCAACGCCGAGATCCGCCTTTCCAGAGGGTTAAATCCGGGGGCAGAGGGTAGAGCCACCCCGGCCCCGGCGCCGAGATCTGGGGAAAAACGTCTGTTTCCTGGGGCTGAAACTCGCCCCCCTGGATTTCTAGACTCATCCGCCCCGTCTTCAGCCCAAATTTAAGGCTTCCCTCTAACAAAGACACTTTCTCTTCCTGGGCGCTCAGGCTCAACTCCAAACGATAACCCTCCGCCAGGGGACAAATCTCCAAGTCCATGAGCAGGGCCTGGGGATAGGGATTGTAAATTTCGAGGAGGCGAATCTCTGCCATGGGTTGAGGAGGAGCCTGAGTAAAAAGAGGGGGACTACCGTTGACAACCCCGCCCTAAAATCTAACCTAAGTCAGAAACTTAAGCAAATTTTAGATTTTATGTATTGATAACTGGGGCCAGCGCCGAGCAGAATAGTTCAATCACCATTAGCGTAAAGAATAGGGCGTTTCTAATCCATAGCGCTCCATTAATTCCCGCTCCCCCAACAGTTGACGAGGAGCGCCGGTCGCCATGATTTTTCCACCGTCCAAAAGCGCCGTTCGGTCGCAGACTTCGAGGATCAACTCCAGATCATGGGAGGAAATCATGAGGGTTTCCGACGCCTCTTGTAGAAACTGAATTAAACGGCGCCGGGCCCGGTGGTCTAGATTGGCACTAGGTTCATCGTAGAGAATCATTTTTGGCTTCATGGCTAAAACTCCAGCGATGGCCGCCATCCGTTTTTCGCCGCCGGAGAGGTGATGGGGGGGCCGTTGAGCTAGAGCCTCTATTCCTGTCATCGCTAGCGCCGAGGTGACCCGTTCCTGAATCTCTGTTTCGGAGAGGCCTAAATTTTGGGGAGCGAAGGCGATATCTTCCCAGACCGAAGGGCAGAAAAGTTGGTCGTCGGGGTTTTGGAAAACGAGGCCGATTTCAGGATAAAACTGGCCCAGTTTAACCTGTTGATTAAAAAGTTCAATCTCCCCGGCTTTCGGCGCTAGAACGCCGCAAATCAAGAGAAATAGGGTGGTTTTGCCGGAGCCGTTACAGCCGATCAGCCCCCAACGCTCCCCTGGGTTAATTTGTAACGTTACGCCCCGGAGCGCGTCAGTTCCATCCCCGTAAGAGAAACAAAGATTGGTCAGGGTCAGCGCCGGGGGATTCATAGTCACAGGACAACCCCCGCGACCGCGAAACCCAGCGCCGTTCCGAGACTGAGAACTAACCCCAACACGCTTCCCCAGGACGGAGGACGGTTGGCCCGGCGACGTCCGGCGCCGTAGCCCCGAGTCCGCATGGCCTGATAGACTCGTTCTGACCGTTCGTAACTGCGCGTTAAAAGAGTGCCGGTTAAACTGGCTAAACCCTGGAGGGTTTTCCTTTCCAGCTTGGGAGAAAATCCCCGTAATTTCATGCCTCTTTGGGTTTGGGTTAAAGATTCGCCGGTTTCAAACAAGTAGCGGTAAACCAACAAAAGCATATCGGTTAACAGCGCCGGAATCCCTAAAGCGCCGAGGGTATGAATCAGCGTCAAAAATGGGGTGGTTCCCAATAAAATTAAGACTACAGTAATGATAGAAAGAAAGCGGGTAGAGATTAAAACCAGTGCCAGCAGTCCCTCCTGACGCAGACTGATCCCCCCTAGGCGCCAAAGAACGGTTTCCCCCGCCACAAACGGTAACAGCGCCGCCATTCCCAGCAGGAAGAGACCGGGGTAACGAATCTGGGTTAACCAGAATTTCAAGGGTAATTGGGATAAACCATAGAGCGCCAAGGTAACGCCCATCATATAGGGAATTAAGCGCCAGTTTTGAACCCCGGCAAAGGCGAAGATCAGTGCCGTTAGCCCGACCAGTTTACACCGGGGTTCCCACTGATGTAACCAGGACTGGAGATCGACATAATGATCTAACCCTGTTTTCATTGCCCTATCTTCAATAACTCCGGCTTAACCCGTTGAAGAAACAGCGCCAGCATGGCGGTAAAAATCCCTTCTAAAACCATTAGGGGCAGATGGGCCAGCATCAGCCCGTAGATCGCCACCCGTTCGGCGCCGGGGTTCACATCCGCGGGAAGGGTAGTCAAAGTTAAGACGGCGAAAATCAGCACCGCTATCCCTAACCCTAGGGCGCCTGCGAGGAATGCGAAGACCGTTAAGGCTTGATTCCCCGGTAAGATCCGTTTAAAGGCAGTATGGAACTGGAAAAGAGCGTAGGCCAACAGCGCCGCTCCCCCCATCATGGCGGTATTCACCCCGAGGGTCGTCAGGCCGCCGTGACCAAACATGACCGCCTGTAAAAACAGACCGATTAAAATAGCGGGAAAAGCGTAGTACCCCAAAACGACGCCCAATAAACCGTTTAACACCAGATGGACGCTAGCGGGGGGAATGGGAATATGAATAGAAGAGGCCACAAAAAAAGCCGCCGTCAATAGCGCCGCCCTAGGCATCTCGGCGGAGGGATCTGGGCGACGGTTAATTTGTTTGAGGGAATACCAAGTTCCTAGCCCCGTCAGGGCGTAGCCGCCAATAATGACCGGCGCCGGCAGGAGGCCGTCAGGAATGTGCATCGTTCTTTAAGGGTTTCGGTTTACGGGTAAAAAATAAAGCCGTGCCTAGGCATCCCCAAAGGACGGCGCCGATCATCACTCCTTTTTGCAGGGGGGTGTAGGCGCCGAGGGCGGCGGTTTTCACCGGGCCGGGTTCTCCTCTCGATTCGGGCGGGACTAAGGGTTTTAACTGTGGCTCCGCCACTGGGATCACAATGATATTGCCATGACCCCCCTGGCGCACTCTCACTTCCCAATTCCCCGGCGCTGGGGGATTAAAGAGAAATTGCCCTTCCCCGTCTGTGGTCGCCTTTAACCAGGGCTGAGTGGGGTTATCCGGCGCAAAAACCGCGACCTGGGCCTCGGCCATGGGTTTACCGCCATCGTAGGTGGCCTTGATCCGGTAGCCCTGGAGGGGTTGATACTCTAGGGCGACTCCGTGGGCGCTGGCGGGGGTTTGCCAGCCCCCAAGCCAAAGCAGACCGAGGAGAAAAATAATATTTTTGCTTGATTTGTCGTTCATAAATTGAGCACGGTCTCCCGACAGTGGCCTTCCCCCACATGGCCGAGGGAAGGTAAAAGGTTCAACAATTTGGCGTAAATGACCAAGGTTCCGTCTTGACGCGAATTATCTGGCTCAGTCGCCCGCTCTTGCCCGTAACCGGAAAACAAACAAGAAGTGCAAACCATCAGCGCCGTTTGGGAAAACGCCTTTTTCCCTCCGGTTAAATGCCGCTGGTTAAAGCTTCTGAGTTCCATGTTTGAACAATGTTGACGATAACTTACATCCCTGAGCGCACTATATCAAAGGCCATTGGCGTTGACTATCCTAGGGAGGGGCATCGAAGCCCCGCATTGTTTCTAACTCAGGCGGCGCTCTTCGTTTGTGAAGCACCGATCGTATAATTAGGAGCGCCGGACAGTAAACCGGAGCATTCCAGATTTGTATAGACCAGATGCTTGTACAACCCATTTTTCCTGTCGGATGGGCATCCTACCCGTCCAGATTGCAAAAGTTAAGATGCTCCCCTATAGAAAGTGGGTCAGATTTGACTATTTCACTTATTCTGCTCAACCTTGCCAAGCTCTCTTTTTTCAATAGGGTTTACAGTCTCTTTCTCTAATCCAACAAACCTTTAAGCCGTCTTGTCGTCCTTTAAGCATAAAAATATAGACTTTTGACCTTTTCTTTTGACTGGGGCCGGGACGGAGGGCCCGTTCTAATTTTGACGCTGGCCAGCGCCGGATTAATTTTTCTGCCGAGTTTCCTTCACCCTAACGGAGAACTGGGGCCGAAGGCGGCGCTGTGGCTCTCAGTCTTACTGGTCTATGGCTTAGCCCGGGAGCTTGCCTATGGGCGAACAAGCGCCTTTCTGACCGCCGGGGTTTATTTAAGCCTCGGGGGAATTTTGCCCCAAGCGGGGCCCCTCTTGGCCGCCCAAAATTTAACGCTTCTCTGCGGTTTGCTGAGTCGTCGGAATCCCTTTTGGAGTTTAGGGTTCGGTTTGGGTCTCGGCTTCTGGGCGGGTTTAAATCTATCCTCCGCTCCCGGCGCCGTCTTAGGGAGCTTGGCATTTATCCTCTGGGACACCCCCCGGTTACTGGTTTCCCCGCTTTTGTGGGGCGGTTTGGCCTTGGGTCTGGGGCCGGGACTTTTGGGCCGCGATGGGCTTGAACCGCTAGTCCCTGTTTTTTCGGTTTCCCCTGGGTTGTTGGTTGTCTGGGTTTTTCCTTGGGGCTTAATTGCGGCACCGGAATGGTTTCGTCTGGGTCAATCTTTAATTTCGAGTTGGGGAAAGTTTTGTCTGCTTTGGGGAGCTGGTTACGGTTTGTGGACGCTGGGTTCGCCTTCCCCGACTCTCCTGAACTGGACGCCATTATTGGCGATTACGGCGCTGTTGGCGGGACGTTGCCTCGCCGCAATTTGGAGTCAATCCTTCAGGGCCGGAGAGAAACTGTTGCAACTAGGGTTACGAAGTTGGGGGTTTCTCCTGCTCGCCCTAGGAGGAGGAGGAGCTCTCTGGGGAGAAGAGGTGTGGGGATTTCTCGGCGCCGCTTTGGGAGGAACGTTCCTCATGGCCGCCCATCTCCTGGAACAAGAGCGCCGAGAAACGGTCCCCCTTTTGCTCTGGGGACAGTGGGTCTGCCTTTGGGGTCTGGGATTCGCTGGCGTTACAGGATCTTAGTGATTAGAATGACTTTGACCCTGACTAACGCTTTTGAGCCAGCAGGCTTCCAGCAGGCGGATGCGGTAAGCGTACCAAAATTGGCTGGGGCGCCAGAGCGTCGGGGTTTGGGAGCAAAAGAGCGTTTGGTTGAGGTAGAGCCACACTGCGTTCCCTAGGTGTCTCGCTTTCCACAGCATCATAGGAGGAGTCTCCGGCAAAGGGGGGGCAAAAATGAGAACAAGTTGAAACCGGCGCCGGGGCGATGACCCTAGAGTCCGGTTATCTTAATTTTCCCACTGGCTCCCTGGAATGGAGCAGACTCTTAACAGCTTGTAATAATTGGGGGGGAACCGCGTCGCATCTAACTTTAAGAGCCAAAGTGTCCTTTTCCCCGTCTGGGAGGAGTTAGGGATAGATTTGCTCTCTAGGTTAACCCCCCCAACCCCTTTTCCTAGGGCGACCGCTTACATAAAACTAGCCAAACTTAATCATCTCTCGCCCCTGCATCAAGGGATGCTCCCCGTTGAGCAACGGCTCCAAAGTGGCGCGGATGCGGGGGGCGTCGGGGGGGCAACCGGGCATAAAGATATCCACGGGGATCACTTCGTGGAGAGGGACGACTTTATCGAGCAGAGGCGGCACAATGCCCGGCTCCTCCGGTAGTTGGGGGGTGACATCGCCCAACTCCAAATAGGCGCGCCGCAGAACCGGGTCGCTCCCATTGAGCATATTGCGCATGGCGGGGACATTGGCGGTAACGGCGCAGTCCCCAAAGGAAATGACCACCTTGGTTTTTTGTCGCAACTCCAGCGCCAATTCGAGATTTTCTTCGTTGGCAATGGCGCCTTCCACCAGACAGACGTCCACATTATCGGGGTAGTCCTTTAGATCGCACCCCACGGGGCTGAAGACCACCTCCACTTTTTGGGCCAGTTCCAACAGCCATTCGTCGGTGTCGAGGAAAGACATGTGGCAACCGGAGCAACCCGCCAACCAAACCGTAGCGAAGCGAATTTTAGACATGGAATTTAGGGGGTAACGAGGACGGAAACGGGGGGCAAGAAGGGGAGTAAATTAACCCCTTGCCAAGCTTGTAAAAATTTGCGAATTATCTTGTCCATTCTTTCTCCTTGCGGGCCGTGGCTAAAAATTCTAACTTGCGGCGGTCGCCGTGTTTTTCGGCGGTGGTTTCGCCCTTGTGGAAAATCGCGCCGGTGGGACAGGCGTCGACGCACTTGCCGCAGGAGGTGCAGGCATCTACCGTTCCCCAGGGTTGATTGAGGCCGGAGATGATCTTACACTCGGCGCCGCGGTAAGCCACGTCCCAAACATGGGCGCCCTCGATTTCGTCGCAGACCCGCACGCAACGGGTGCAGAGAATACAACGATTGTGGTCGATGCCGAAGGAGGGATGGGAGAGATCCACCTCCCGTTTGGGAAATTGGTAGGTAAAGCGGCTGTGATCCATGCCGACACGAATCGCCATATCCTGCAATTCGCAGTTGCCGTGGGCCACGCAGATGGCGCAGACGTGGTTGCCTTCAGAAAATAGCAACTCCACCGTCAAGCGCCGGTAGTCCTGTAATTTTTGACTATTGGTGTGGACGACCATTTCCTCGCTGACGGCGGTGACACAGGCTGGCAGAAGTTTATTGATCCCTTCGATTTCCACCACGCAGAGGCGGCAGGCCGCGGTGTCCGAGAGGCCGTCCAGGTGGCAGAGGGTAGGAATGGGAACCCCGGCTTCCTTGGCCGCTTGCAGGATGGTCGCGCCTTCCTGTACGGCGACGGCCTGGTCGTCAATGGTTAAAGTCACAACAGACATGGTTCTCAAGGACTCCTTAGAGGGGACAGTAGGCGGGAGACGAAACCCTGGGGTTAATCTAGCGGTTAACGGCAGTAGCCGGTCGCTTCGAGTCGGCGCCTCTTCTAGGGTAGAAAATTTTCCGGCGCTCAACGCAAATTTTCAGGTTAGGGTTTGCTAACCCTTGGTCATTAC
>JBKCES010000099.1:0-10703 GCA_046304295.1 Cyanobacteriota bacterium
CAGGCGCCCGCTCCCGTCCTGGGGCGAGCGTAGAAAATTTAAACGCGGCGGCTGAGCGCTGATTCGGGGAATGTGAGCGACCTCCACTAGACGAACACCTAAGTTGGATTGAGGAATCGGTAGGGGAAGGGGGTTTGCGCTAATGGGAGAGCTGGTCATGGATTGAGTGAAGAAAATTAATGATTCTAATTTTAGGATAAAAAAACTTAATTTGGTCTTGCTTCGCCCTGGGGAAACTGAGCGATAATGGGCGGTAAAGCAGTTATTAGGGGAGGCGCCTATGCAATCCAACACCACCTGGCCGGAGTTCATGAACCCCTGGAGTAAGCTCTGGCTGGAAACTGGCAATCAAGCCTGGCAAACCTGGCGGGACTGTCTCGAAAAGACCAGCGCCGGCGCTTTCCCGCCCCTAACCCAGACCTTACAAGAGAATCAAACGACCTACTTTACCCTCCTCCAAAGCGCCTTCCAGACCTGGCAGACCCTCTGGCCCAAGGTGGAAGCGGGGGAAAACGGGCAGGCGGTCATTAACCAATACCTTCAGGAGATCCAGCGCCAACTTCAGGGAGCGGGGCAAGCGACTCAGGATCTCCAGCAGTTATGGGGTCTGTACCTGCAAGAAGCGCAAAAATTTAACCAACTCTGGCTCCAGGCGGCGCTGTCTTCCCTGCAACCGTTAAGTCAAGCCCAACCGGGACAAAGTCAGCCCTGGATCGAACTCAATAATTTGTATTGGAATTTGCTCTACGAAGAAAGCTTTGGTAGTTTAACCCGCAGTCCCCTCCTCGGCCCCAGTCGGGAAATCAGCGCCAAACTGTTGCAGGGTTTTGACAGTTGGACGGCGCTCTACCGGGCCACCACGGATTACCAACTGCTCTTAGGACAGATTCAATATCAGTCCCTAGAGCGCCTGCTGGGGGAACTCGTCCAACGGGCCCAACAGGGAAAAACCCCCAAGGACTGGCGGGCCTTCCAACAGGTTTGGAGCGAAACGGCGGATCTCGTCTTTGAAACGGCCTTTTGTCAGCCGGAAAACCTGAAAATTCGCGGCCGTTTTATCAATAGTTTGAACCGCTACCGGCTCTGCCAACAGGCGCTTTTGGAAGAAGGGTTAAAACAGATGAATTTGCCGACCCGGACAGAAGTGGACGAAATTCACCAAACGATTTACCAGCTTAAAAAGGAAGTCAAGGCATTGAAACAGCGCCTGGCGGTCTATGAGCCGTCTGCATGAATCCCCCTAAATCCCCCTTTGTAAGGGAGACTTTGAGAACGTTTCCCCCCTTTCTAAGGGGGGTTAGGGGGGATAAAAGCGCCGATTGTTTACTTTTTACCCGGATTGGAATTATGTTGCCTTTTTTAACCCAAATGCGTCTAGAAGAAGCCACCCAGGAAACCGTCGCCCTGACGGAAAAATTTCTTAAGGGAATGGAAAACCTGAGCCAACTGACGGAAGCGGACATTCAAATTGGAGTCACGTCCAAGGAAGCGGTTTACCAAGAAGATAAAATCACCCTCTATCGCTTTCAACCCGCGGTGGAAAATCCTCTCCCCATCCCGGTTTTAATTGTTTACGCCCTGGTGAACCGCCCATATATGGTTGATCTTCAGGAAGGGCGCTCGTTGGTGGCCAATTTGCTCAAACTGGGCGTCGACGTCTATCTGATCGATTGGGGCTACCCGAGCCGGGGCGACCGTTGGCTCACCCTCGACGACTACATTAACGGCTATTTAAACACCTGCGTGGACGTCATTCGCCAGCAACGGGGCTTAGAGAAAATTAGCCTCCTGGGCGTTTGTCAGGGGGGCACCTTTAGCCTCTGTTACAGCGCCCTTTACCCGGAGAAGGTGAAGAACCTGATTGTCATGGTGGCGCCGGTGGATTTCGACCAGCCGAAAACTTTACTGAACGCGCGGGGCGGTTGCCAACTCGGGCCCGAGGCGGTGGACGTGGATCTGATGGTGACGGCGCTGGGCAATATTCCGGGGGACTATCTAAACTTGGAATTTTTGACCCTCAAACCCCTCCAGTTGGCTTATCAAAAATATTTAGATATGCCGGAGATTATGGAGAGCGAGGCTAAACTGCTTAATTTCCTGCGCATGGAAAAATGGATCTTTGACAGTCCCGACCAAGCCGGGGAAGCCTACCGTCAGTTTATGAAGGACTTTTACCAAGGCAATAAACTGATTAAAGGGGACGTCATGATCGGCGACCGGCGAGTGGATCTGAAAAATGTCTCTATGCCGGTGCTGAATCTCTACGCCGAAAAAGACCACCTCGTAGCGCCGGCCTCTTCCTTGGCGCTGGGGGATTATTTAGAGAACTGCGATTACACGGTTCAATCTTTCCCCGTGGGCCATATCGGCATGTATGTCAGCGGCAAGGTTCAAAAAGACTTGCCTCCGGCCATCGCCCAATGGTTGGAAGCTAGGCAATAATAAACCTACGTCAATTACCCCTAGTCTGAATTATGCCTGCTCCCCCTCGCCTTAGCCATAACGATCTGCAAAGCGCCCTAAAGACCCTCTGCGGTTGGAGTCTTCAGGCCGATAAGCTCCACCGTCAGTTCCAGTTTCAGGATTTTAATCAAGCTTTTGGCTTTATGACCCGATTGGCGCTGGTGGCGGAAACGTTAGGGCACCATCCCGAGTGGTTCAATGTCTATAATCGGGTCACTATTGATCTGACGACCCACGACGCCGGGGGCATTACGGCGCTGGATGTGGAGTTTGCGCAAAAAGCCAATGAGTTCGCCGGTCTTTCAGACCGCCCTTCCTGATTGGACGGATATCCTCTCCTAACCAGCGCCGATTAGGGGAGGATGTTGATGTCTATTTTTTGGTAATCTAATTTCTCGAACCCTATATCTAAACTCCCTTGCAACCCCTCGTCGTCGCCTCCCTAGGAGAAACCATGGCCCCCCTTGCCCTGCTGAGCGTGTCCGATAAAACGGGATTGATTCCCTTCGCTCGGCGCCTTGTCCAGGACTTTGGCTTTGACCTGCTCAGTAGTGGTGGCACAGCCCAGGCTCTGGCGGACGCGGGGATTGCGGTGACGAAGGTCAGCGACTACACCGGAGCACCGGAAATTTTGGGGGGCCGGGTGAAAACCCTCCACCCCCGCATCCACGGGGGCATTTTGGCCCGGCGGGATCTGGCGTCGGATGTGGCGGATCTGGAGGCTCAGAATATTCGTCCCCTAGATTTAGTCGTGGTTAATCTCTACCCCTTTGAAGAAACCATCGCCAAACCCGATGTCACCCTAGCGGAAGCGGTGGAGCAAATCGACATTGGCGGCCCCGCCATGATCCGAGCCACAGCAAAAAATTTCGCCCATACGGCCATTCTTTCTAACCCTAACCAGTACGAGCTTTACCTGGACGCCCTTGGGTCAACCGGTGCGATTTCCCTAAACCTACGGCAACGCTTCGCCGGGGAGGCCTTTGCGCTGACCAACGCCTACGACCAAGCCATTGCGGCCTATTTCGCCGATCTAGAAGGCAAGGCGAACCAACCCCAACGCTTTAGCTTTACCGGCGCTCTCCGGCAGTCCCTCCGCTACGGCGAAAATCCCCACCAGACGGCGGGCTGGTATCAAACCGGAACCCAACCCTCCGGCTGGGCCAGCGCCGAGCAGATCCAGGGCAAGGAGTTGAGCTATAACAACCTGGTGGATCTGGAGGCGGCCCGTCTGCTGATCAACGAATTTGACCCGGAAACCCCCGCCGCCGCCATCCTTAAACATACCAACCCCTGCGGCGTCGCCCTAGGGGAAACCTTAGCCCAAGCCTATAGCAAAGCCTTTGACGCCGATTCCGTTTCCGCCTTTGGGGGCATTGTGGCCCTGAACCAACCCATCGACAGCGAGACGGCGACGGTTTTGACCCAGACCTTTTTGGAATGTATTGCGGCGCCGGGGTGTAGCGAGGAGGCCCGGAAAATTTTAGCCAAAAAAAGCAATTTACGGGTTTTACTTCTGCCGGATCTCCACGTCGGCCCCGCCCAGACCCTCAAGGTCATCGCCGGGGGCTTTTTGGTGCAGTCCGCGGACGACCTACGGGAAAGTACAGAGCAATGGCAGACGGTGACGGACACCCAGCCCACCCCGGAACAGTTGGCGGAGTTGGCCTTTGCTTGGAAGGTCTGCAAACACGTTAAATCCAACGCCATTGTCATCAGTAAAAATCAAACCACCCTCGGGGTCGGCGCCGGGCAGATGAATCGGGTCGGCTCCGCGGCCATCGCTCTCCAGCAAGCCGGCGCCGGGGCCCAGGGAGCCTATTTAGCCAGCGACGGCTTTTTCCCCTTTGACGATTCCGTGCGCCAGGCCGCGGCGGCGGGCATTACGGCCATTGTTCAACCCGGCGGCTCCCTCCGAGACCGGGACTCTATTCAGGCGGCCAACGAGTTGGGGATTATTATGGTTCTCACCGGCGCTCGTCATTTTCTCCATTAGAATTGACCTCACTTTTCAATACAACCATGAAAATTCGCATCATTCTTGAATGGGATACAGAAGCGCAATCTTACACCGCCACCTGTCCCGAACTCAACTTTATTTCTTCCTTCGGGGACACCAAAGAAATGGCTATTTCCAATGTGCAAGACGCAATTCAACTCATGCTAGAACCAATTCCAGATGAGTTTTTAGTCTCGAATAAAACCCACGAGATCTTTGAACTTGCCTTGTAACTAAAATGCCTAAATCTCCTCGACTGACGGCTAAGGAGGTAATTCGCTTATTGAAGCAAAATGGTTTTATTGAAGTTTCTCAAACAGGTTCTCACCTTAAACTGTTTAATCCTAATTACCCGTCGCACAGTGGTTGTTCCTATTCACAGTAAGAAAGTTATTCCTACTGGAACTCTAAAATCCATTGAAAAACAAGCTAATT
The DNA here is from genome assembly GCA_046304295.1 of Cyanobacteriota bacterium. Lineage (GTDB taxonomy): Bacteria > Cyanobacteriota > Cyanobacteriia > Cyanobacteriales > Microcystaceae > Synechocystis. The sequence continues at coordinate 4,898 of JBKCES010000099.1, forward strand.
TTAAATTCCATAACACTTAACTTTTTAATTGGTGAATCTTAAATTTCTGAACAGTAGGAATTTCCGTGTCATAACCCATCCTGAAAGCACGCTACACGAGACATCAAAACCATTTATTCCTTGAGCTATGTTAGACCTGAAAAGAATCCGAGAAAATCCCGCCCAAATCACCGTTAGCCTAGAGTCCCGAAGCGCCGAGGCGGGGTACGGGGATATGATCCGGCGCTTGCTGGAGCTAGACCAAGAGCAACGGGGTCTAGAAGTCAGTCGAACCCAACTCCAAGCCCGGAGCAACGAGATCGGCAAGGAAGTGGGGCGGTTGGCTCAACAGGGCGCGGCGCCGGAGACTTTGGCGGAACTGAAACAGGAGGGCAACGACCTCAAGCGCCGACTGGCGGAGTTGGATCCCCAGGAAAAGGCTCTCAAAACCGAGATTCGGGATCTGCTCCTGGGCTTGCCCAATTTACCCAGTCCCACAACTCCCCTCGGCAAGGATGAAACGGAAAATGTGGAAATTCGGCGCTGGGGGGACGAGTTAAAGCCGACTTTGGAAAATCCCCTGCCCCATTGGGAACTGGGAGAAAAGTTAGGGATTCTCGCCTCCGAACGGGCGGTTAAGGTGGCTCAATCTCGCTTTGTGGCCCTAGTCGGCGCCGGGGCGGCGCTGGAGCGGGCGCTGATTAGTTTGATGCTGGATCGCCAAACCCAGGCGGGTTATCAGGAAATTTTGCCGCCGTTGTTGGTCAATAGCCAATCCCTCCAGGGCACGGGACAATTGCCCAAATTCGCGGAGGAAAGTTTCCAATGTCGGGAAGACGACCTCTGGCTGATTCCCACGGCGGAGGTGCCGGTGACGAACCTCTACCGGGAGGAAATTCTGGACGCCGAGGAATTGCCTATTAAGCACTGCGCCTACACGCCCTGTTTCCGCCGGGAGGCCGGGAGCTACGGCCGGGACGTAAAGGGACTGATTCGTCTCCATCAATTTAATAAAGTAGAACTGGTTAAATTAACCACCCCGAAGACTTCGGAAGCGGAACACCAGGCGCTGGTGGCCAATGCGGAGGCGATTTTGCAAGCCTTGGAACTGCCCTACCGAGTGATTGAACTCTGTAGCGGCGATTTAGGTTTCGGCGCCGCCAAATGCTACGACCTAGAGGTGTGGCTTCCCGCCGCTCAAACCTACCGGGAAATTTCCAGTTGCTCCAATTTCCATGATTTTCAAGCCCGTCGGGCCAATATTCGTTATCGGGAGAAGGGCAAAAAGGGCGCTCAGTTTGTCCACACCCTCAACGGCTCGGGGCTAGCGGTGGGCCGGACGATGGCCGCGATTTTGGAAAATTACCAACAGGCTAACGGCGCCGTTAAGATTCCCCAGGCGCTTCAACCCTACCTGGGCCGGGAGTTTTTGTAGTTTGTTCCTTAACTGGATGAGGCTATGAAGTTGTCCCGCCGAACGGTGCGAGCGAATCTATGTCCTAGTAGATTCTTGAGCTTTGCTTTAGATTTGCGCTAACCCACTTGGAATTAGGATCGGTTTCGTAAAAATTCGCTCTTGGAACTATAGGGGACTTGTTTTTTGCGGCTGGGGATGTTAGAGTTATGAGCATCTTGCAAACCCCCAAATGTTCTGTGATGAGTATCGATACCGCTTCCCTCCACTCCGTTGTCGCCGATGCCGTCCAAACCCTGTTAAATTTTGCCACCGGCCCGCTGTTTGCTGAAAAGTTCGCCCTTGTCTTTGGAACCCCAGCGCCGTCGTTGGCGGCTTTCCGGTCGGCGCTGGCCCAGTTGCCGGAGGTTGAGGTGTTGGCGGATGAGGTTTTGCAGGGGGCGCTAGGGGCGTTTTCAGCTCAGACAGGCAAGATCTATCTGTCCCAGTCTTTGGTTAATGGGGATGGGACGCAGTTGCAAGCCATTTTGTTTGAAGAGATTGGGCATTATCTGGACTCGGTTTTTAATGCAGAGGACGCAACCGGGGATGAGGGGGAATTGTTTTCGGCGATCGTACGCGGGGTGAGTTTGAGTTCTGCTGAGTTGAGTCGGATTAAAACAGAAGATGATCATGCGGTGGTGATGATTGAAGGCCAAGCAGTGGCGGTGGAGCAGTCTGTTACCCGGGTGGGGGTATGGGATCGTTTAAGCTATGCCCGTGCTGTGACAGTGGTAGGAAACTATGCCTATGCGGTGGGAGACACCCTGGAGATTATAGATATCAGCAATCCTAGTAACCCTGTGTTTAAAGGCAATTATGATATTACTTTTGCTCAAGGGATACAAATACTGGGCAACTATGCTTATGTCACGGATGGTTATTCAGGGCTGCAAATTATCAACATCAGTAACCCCGCCGCCCCCACTCTCGCTGGAACCTATGACACTACAGGCCAGGCTCGGGCGGTACAGGTAACGGGCAACTATGCCTATATCGCAGACTATGATTCGGGGCTAACAATTATCAACATCAGTAACCCCGCCGCCCCCACTCTCGCTGGAACCTATGACACTACAGGCGAGGCTATTGGGGTACAGGTAGTGGGCAATTATGCCTATATTGCGGATGGGAGTTCAGGGTTGCAAATCATCAACATCAGTAATCCCGCCGCCCCCACTCTCACTGCTTCCTATGACACTACAGGCGACGCTTTGGGAGCACAAGTAGTAGGCAACTATGCATATATTGCGAACCATGATTCGGGGCTAACAATTATTAACATCAGTAACCCCGCCGCCCCCACTCTCGCTGGAACCTATGACACTACAGGCGCCGCTCAGGGGGTACAGGTAGTGGGCAACTATGCCTATATCGCAGACTATGATTCGGGGCTAACAATTATCAACATCAGTAACCCCGCCGCCCCCACTCTCGCTGGAACCTATGACACCCCAGACATCGCTCAGGGGATACGGGTAATGGGCCACTATGCCTATGTCGCAGATAGTTATTCAGGGCTAGCAATTATCAACATCAGTGACCCCGCCGCCCCCACTCTCACTGGTTCCTACGACACGGGATCCGCTCAGGAGGTACAGGTAATGGGCAACTATGCCTATGTTGCGCATGGGAATTCAGGGCTGCAAATCATCAACGTCAGTAACTCTGCCGCCCCCACTCTCGCTGGAACCTATAACACTACAGGCTATGCTCGGGGGGTACATGTAATGGGCAACTATGCCTATATTGCGGATAGTAATTCGGGGTTGCAAATCATCAACATTAGTAACCCTGCCGCCCCCACTCTCACTGGTTCTTATAACGACCGATTCTACAGTGTTGGGGTAGAAGTAGTGGGCAACTATGCCTATGTCGCGACTTATGATTCGGGGCTGCAAATCATCAACATCAGTAACCCCTCCGCCCCCACTCTCGCTGGAACCTATGACACTACAGGCGAGGCTCGGGAGGTACAGGTAGTGGGCAATTATGCCTATATTGCGGATGGGAATTCAGGACTGCAAATTATCAACATCAGTAACCCCTCCGCCCCCACTCTCGCTGGCTCCTATGACACTGCAGGCTACGCTCAGGGGGTACAGGTAGTGGGCAATTATGCCTATCTTGCGGATAGTGATTTGGGGCTGCAAATCATCAACATCAGTAACCCCGGCGCCCCCACTCTCACTGGTTCCTATGACACTAGCCACGCTTTTGGGGTAAAGGTAGTGGGCAACTATGCCTATGTCGCGGATGGGCTTTCAGGACTGCAAATTATCAACATCAGTAACCCCGCCGCCCCCACCCTCGCTGAAACCTATGACACTACAGGCGCCGCTCAGGGGGTACAGGTAGTGGGCCACTATGCTTATGTCGCAGATTCTGATGACGGTTTAAAAATCCTTGATGTCAGGGACTTTACACCTGCCACCGTTAACCTAGCCGTCGCTCCTAGCAGTGTTACCGAAGATGGCGCCGCCAATCTGGTCTATACCTTCACTCGTACTGGCCCCACAACTAACCCCCTCGCCGTCAACTACAGCATTACAGGCACAGCCACTGCTACCGACTACACTGGCGCAACCCCTGGAACAGGCAAGGCGATCACCTTTGCTGCTGGGTCAAGCACTGCAATCTTGACCATTGATCCCATCGCCGATACCACCGTTGAAAGCAATGAAACTTTCGTATTAACCCTTGCAGCAGGGACAGGTTACACTATTGGTACACCCACCGCCGTTACAGGAACCATCATTAACGACGACTTTAGCGGCACTCCCGGTAACGACCGCCTTAATGGCACCGCCGGCGCCGACACTCTCATTGGCTTAGCCGGAAACGACATCTATACAGTGAATAATGCCGGGGACGTAGTGGTTGAAAACCTCAACGAAGGAACGGATACTGTCAACGCTTCTATTTCCTACACCCTCCCCAACAACGTCGAAAAACTGATCCTCAACGGTAGCGCCAACCTAGATGGAACCGGCAACGCCCTCAACAACACCTTGACGGGCAACAGCGGAGCTAACACCCTCACCGGCTTAGACGGCAACGACATCATTGACGGTAAAGCCGGCGCCGACACTTTGATTGGCGGTTTAGGCAACGATACCTACACTGTCGATAACATCGGGGATGTCATTACCGAAAACATCAACGAAGGAACCGACGCCGTTAAAGCCTCCATGGACTACACCCTCGGAGCCAATGCTGAAAACCTGACCCTCAACGGCAGTGCCAACCTGAACGGTACGGGGAACGACCTGAATAACAAACTCACTGGTAACAACGGGGCTAACACCCTTATCGGTTTAGCCGGAAACGACGCCCTAGACGGCAAAACCGGCGCCGATACCCTGATTGGCGGTTTAGGCAACGATACTTATACTGTCGATAACATCGGCGATGTGGTCACCGAAAACGCCAACGAAGGCACCGATTCCGTTAAATCCAGTATCAGCTATACCCTCGGCGCTAACCTTGAAAACCTGACCCTCACCGGGAGCGCCGCTATTAACGGCACAGGTAACGCCCTCAAAAATAAAATCACCGGCAACACCGGCGCTAATATCCTCAACGGCGGTGCCGGCGCCGATACCCTCGCAGGTAAAGCGAGTAATGACATCTTTGTCTTTCAATTCGGTCAATCCACCGTTACCGCCCTAGACCGGATCAGCGACTTTGCCATCGGCGCCGATAAAATCGACCTGCTAACTCAAGGCGGCGCGGCCACCGGCGCTCCTGTTGCCTTCACCCACGCCCCGGATAGCGCGACCACTAACGTGAATACCATTGTTACCAATGTCTTCGCCGACGCCGACGGCGCTGCGGCTGGCAATCAGGCGTTACAACCGAACCAAGCGGCGCTGGTTAAAGCCGGTACTTCTACATACCTGATTATCAACGACGGGACAGCGGGCTTCCAAAGCGCCAACGATTTGGTAATTAACCTCACCGGCATTACCGGCGCATTACCGGCGCTAGGAACCATCCCAGTTGGCAATTTCTTCGTCTAGGTTTGGTTTCGACATTTCGCAGGTTGTGATAAAAATCTTGAATATTTCAAAAGCCAGTCTAGATAAGGCTTTCAGGAATTAGGCTAGATATTGCTTGGACTGATTTTTTTCTTTGTTTGGAATGATTGGTGATATTTGGGCTTCTCTCGGCCTCACCATTGACCCTCACAATCTGAGTGACAGACACTTCATCAAGAACGATTATTGGTATAACGTGAGTTCGACAGAAGTTAGAGGATAGCAGGAGGGAGAGCAGCAAGAGCTTTCGGGTCTAACTGAAGAGAGGGCTTGCAGGGAAGGTAGGTGTAGGCAATCAAGCCCGCAATCAAATTAACCATAAAATTCCACGGAC
>JBKCES010000100.1:0-5365 GCA_046304295.1 Cyanobacteriota bacterium
CAAACTAGTCAAACAGTCTGAAGTATCACACGCAACAAATTTACTCAACCATCGCCCCCGTAAATCTCTTGACTACTGTACCCCCTATGAGGTATTCTTCTCTCAGTCAGGCCCTGGTGCACTTCGGACTTGAATGGGCCGTTCATGATTGAGCGTAGAGCACTTTTTTAGGATCAATAAAGGGTTAAAATACCAAGAGTAGGGTCATTCGTTAAGGTTTGAATATTGGCGGCGTGGGTTCGCAGGATAAATTCAACCTCATTGGTAGAGCAGTTACCTCGACGAACCCAAATAACTTTGGGCGGAAACCCTCTGAAGGTGAGCAGTTCATTGTAGTCACTGTCTCTGGTGACGATGATGAAGTCATGGCGTTGAGCGTAATCCCAGACTTTGCGATCATCGGCTTCATCTAAGCCAATAGTATATACATGGGTTGAATTTGGAAAGAGATCAGCAAGCCGCCGCGCCAGCTTGGGCGAGAGGTTGTGGTCAAATAGCAGTTTCATGCTTGCGTCAGTAAGGTTTGATGTTCGCGATCAGCGGCGTAGCTGAGGCAAGCTAAGATGTCTTCTTGGGTAAGGTAAGGAAAGTCCTCCAAGATTTCTTGATAGGTCATGCCAGAGGCAAGATAGGACAGCACATCATAAACGGTAATGCGCATTCCCCGAATGCAGGGTTTACCACTACGTTTACCTGGTTCTAGAGTAATTCGTTCTTTGTAGTCCATTGGCTGTTTCTCCTTTTTAACTATTCAGTTACTTTAATTGAAAGTTTAATGATTAATGGCTTGGATCAGAATACGAAGTAGGTTATCGAGATCGGCGGGTACGCGGTAAAGGTCGAGGTCTTGGGTGATGAGGCGACTCTGGCGGTCAAATTGTCCAAATTGCCAAATGTTGCCGGTAGAGATAGCGCCGCAGAGGAGCGGTTGCTCGGATTCAATCCATTGATCAAGGGCGATGAGTTCGATGGCGAGTTGAATAAATCCCCGCTCTAGGTCTTCGTTTTTGGCTTCGATGACGAGGAAGGTTTGCTGGTTTTGGAGAAGATAGTCTAGGGTTCCTTTGAGTTGGTTGTTGACGGCTATGGGGTATTCAATGTTTAGGGTCGCCTGGGTATAGTGTAACAAATCGGTTAGGACGGGGGCGATTAGAAATTCTCGTCGCGCCATTTCGCTGGTTAACCCGAGGCGGGGTAGGCTTTCTTCGATGCGGTTTTTGAGATCGTCGAGGCGATCTAAAGCGCCGTTATATTGGGGCAGTCGGAGAGAGCGCCGTTGTAGGCTAACACTGAAGTGGGCGAGGATATCCTGGGGGGCGAAGTTGAGTTTGAAGTAGTCCGCAAAGGTGTAGGACTGGTCGGGCTGGATAATTTTGAATTTAGGCATAGAGTTTAGTCAGTATTGATATCTGTTACTCTGATTTTGCCGGTGACAACGTCGTTGATCAGGGTTTTGCGGAGTTCTTTCAATTTTTCGATTTGGGTCTTGATGGTTTGGATAATTTGCTCAATTTCGGCGCTTTTGGCGTCGAGGTAGTCGGCAATTTCTTTTTGTTCGGAAAGTGGGGGAATTATAAATGGAAATATTTTTATATCATCGAATTTCATGGACTGCCGAAGTCCACCACCAAACCAATAAAACACTTTTGCTACATCATAAGAGTAAAGTAGATAGTAAGCAAAATGTGGATAAACCTTTCTAAGAATTTTTAAGCATAAATACGCAGAAGTTATAATTCCATTTTCAGGAGTAAAACCAACACGTAAGCTTCTTTTGTCGTTTTGTAAATCTGTCAGCCTGAGAATAATATTTCCACGCTCAATAATTTGATATGTCTCAAAGGATTCAGGCAAAAGACCAAAGCTGGTGTCAAAATCTTTTCTTTTAATCTTTCCATAGCTGAGGGAAAGTAAATTTCTCTCTTTAAGATCAATATTTTTAATTTTTTGTTGAATTGCAATATCATTAATTCTGACAACTTGCCAATGCTCAGGAATTTGGCCTATCCACTCGATCCCGCTATCTTTCATCGGGACAGACTTATCAAGACCCCGTGTGACGGTTTCGTTGATCAGCGCCGTTTTTAATTCCTCATAACGTTGGGCTTTTTGGGTCAGTAGATCAATTTTGCGATCAATTTCGGCGCTTTTCGTGTCGAGGTAATCAGCAATCGCTTTTTGTTCAGAAAGTAATGGGAGAGGGATGAACAAGAAAAAACTATATTTTTCTGCGCTAATATTCTCAATAGTTGCCTTGATTAATACCTGAGACTTCCAAGTATTATAGAAGCTAGATTTTGTGTAGTAACTCAAAAAATCAGAAGTTATTATTTTGGGATTTGGTCGAGCTTTGATTAAATAACCTGCATGACAAGCCTGCCCTTGATAATTTTTGAAATGAAATGTTTTGCCAACAGTTGCACCACTACGAGCAAAAAGAATATCACCCTCTTTCAATAGATATTTCTGGGCGATTTCAGGGGGAAGCGATTTAAATGTTTCTTGTTTTAACTGTTCATTTTCGGAAAAATCGGTTATTCTTATAAATCGAGGATGTTTAGGATTAGAGTCTATAGCCGTTTCATTGGCTCCATAATTTAAAGCCCCTATAATAACTTCTTTCATTCTTCTAACCTTCCAATGCTCAGGAATTTCACCCAGCCACTCAACGCCGCTATCCTTGTAAGACGAATAACCATTAATTGACAATTGTTCATTACTCATTGCCTAAGCCTCCTTAGTTTTATAACAGTATTCAGAACTTGTGAAATACGAGCTTCGACTATAACAGTTTTTTAAAGTCTTCAATAGTCATACCTGCGCCTTTAATAATTGTTCCCATCGTGTAGGCATTAATTGGATTAGCTCTAGGAACCGTTAGAACGTGTTCTCCATCAGTCATGGTAATGTGCTTTCCCTGTCGAACAACCCGAAATCCTGCTTTTTCAAAGGCTTTAATTGCTCTTTGGTGATTAATTCCCGGAAGACTAGGCATGATTTAATTGAATTTCAACATAACAAGATTCTATTTCTTGGTTTAATTCATGAGTGACTTCTAAATAAGACTCAATTGCATCTTGAATATTGTTCAGCGCCTCTTCTTTGGTTATACCTTGAGAAGCGCAACCGGGTAAAATAGGGCACCAAACAGCATACCCTTCTTCCGTTTGCTTAAGATTTACTTTGTATTGCATACAGTTATCTTGCTTCTAAGCAAAAGTTAAACTAAACGATTCTCAGCATAACCTAATTATTGTTCTAATGGTTAAATGATGGCTACAGGTGAGAGAAGCACACTATAGCGCCTCCCGATAGGCATCGGCAATAGGGAGACGGCACTGGAGGATGAGGGCAAGCAAATTAACTTAAAATCATACAGCTTCATCATAGGAAAAAACCTCCAAAGGAATTGATCTAATCGGCTGATCTTGACCATGTAACATAGCCCGGACTCGCTCGGTCGTTTCTCGACTCAATACCTCCTCTCCACATTTCGAGCAAACGACAGTTGGAATATTTTCAACCAAGTAAAATCTCCCTTGGATGTTAAAAACTTCACTGATAGACTCATTATGAGCCTCTTCGGAACCGCAAACATGACATTTAAACATTAGGTTTTCTCCTTCGATAATCGATCCATCGGTTTAAATCAGGCTCATATATTGTAACAATTTTTACATCATCGGACTCAAGCCTTGAGACTTGAAGGTGTAAAGCTCGATTTGCCAAAGTAAAGCCGAGTAACAGACAGCTTGGCGAAAACTTATCATCTAGATAATCTTCAATTAATTCCATTGTCAAACCCGCCTCTCTAATCTCTGCTTCACTAATATTACGTTGAATCGCCCGATTGAAAGCGTGGCGGGTAAACTCAAACTTTCCAGCTCTTAATTGACTTTTGATCTCCTCTAAAGTCTTCATAAAGATAGCGACCGCTCAAGGTCTTTGAGTTTTTGATCCAACTCGCCAATATCCATCAAAATTTCCTCCACACTCCGCAACCGCTCCGGCTGGTAAAACACCTTATTAAAATTGATCTCCACCCCCACCACATTTTCCAAATACTCAAAAGGCTTAGTAATATACTTCGCCATAAACGCCTCAATCCCCGCCCGATTCTCAACCGGATCGGGATGGTAGGAAATAATCTCGTAATCCTTCTGAGTGTCCGGCGCTAGCTCCACCGTAATTTCAATAAACTCCGGCTTCGTTTTTGTCCCCTTCTTCAACGCAGACTTGACCATAATCTTCCCGCAACCCAGCGCCTGCCGCTGACCCGCAACCGTTTTAATCAGGGTTTCCCGCTCCGGGTCAAAACGATATTGCGCCTTCTCCGTCGTTACCACTAAAGCCTGCTCCCTATAATCTAGGGAACTGACAAAAGGCTTAATCTCCCGCTCAAAATAGGCCGCCAAATCGCCCTCAAACCCAACCGGCGGCGCTGTTATTTCCAATTCTGTCAACGTCCGTTCCCCATTTGTTAACTCAAGGGGCTTCAGCTTTAAGCTCTTTTTGCCCTCCTTCAGGCGCTCTGCAAAAGATTTACCCTGATCATCTACATTAGTCAGCAAAATCGCCTGCTTATTGAAATAGAAAAACGCCTTATCAAACACCCTGACGTAGTCGTTATCCGCCGTAAGCGTTCAGAGGGTTACGAAACAATAGGGGGTTCGTCGTCCGCAGGAGAAAGAGGTAGTAAGGAAGGAGAAGGGCGGTTCAAACGAGAGGAGCGGATGGTTTCATAAAGAAAATCAAGCACGTCTCGTTGCTGGGCATTGAGAGAAGAAACGACAGTCAAAATACGGGCGACAAAAAGACTACCGTGATGAGACTCAGTTCCGAAACAGAGCCGTTTCCAAATAACGGCTGGGCGCAGAGTTCTCTCGGCGATGTTATTGGTGGGTTCGACCTCGTGATGATAGACAAAAGTCCAGAGGGAAGGCTCCACGGAGAGTAACTGACGACAAGTGCGCACGGTTTTTGCCCAGGGAGTCTTCTCCTTGGAACCGATAGGATAACTGGCCGCCTCTTCTAGAATAGCTTTTACCTGTTGTCGAAGGGGTTCAACGGCGCCGATGAAGTCGGTTCTTTCTAGGGTTCCGTCCCTGACCTGATACCACAGTTCGAATAATTCCTCCTGTAGCCTCAACAGGCCTTCGCCAATCTCTCGGGAAACCCCGCTCCGTTGTGCTATCTGGATAAAATCTCTTCGTAGGTGGGCCCAACAGACCTGACGTTGACCGATGTCTAGCCAGTTATAGGCCCCATAGCGGTCAGAGACTAAAATACCTTCAAAGTCTTCCCCTATCAGGCTTTTTGCCCCTTTTTGGGCACGACTGAGCAGAAATTGGAAAACCACTACCAT
>JBKCES010000101.1:0-16511 GCA_046304295.1 Cyanobacteriota bacterium
TGGTGGCGGCGGCGGTGGTGCTGGCGCTAAATGGTCGGATAAATACCAAGGTGCTGGTGGCAGCGCAGGTAACGGGGGTGACTACGGTAAGAATGGTTTTGCCGGTTCAGGCGGCAAACCCGGTGAATCGTCTCGTGATACAACCGGTGTCAATGGTGGTGTCGGTGGAGCAGGCGGTGCTGGCGCTGGTTTAGGTGGTGCGATATTTGTCAGATCAGGTGCTGTTTTAAACCAATCCGCTAATACTTCTTTTAGTAATAACTCAGCCATCGGTGGCGCTACCATAGCTGGTGTTACCATAGCTGGTGTTACCATCGTTAGTGGCAGTAGAGCTCAAGGTGAAGGTAATGATATTTTTTTTCAAGATGGATCAACACCTGAAGGTCGTCTAATTCTTAAGAATAATACTGCTACGATTTCAACAACTTATTTAACTGCAAAAAACATTAGCGAAGTTGCAACTCAAGTAGTCAATAAACCAAAGCTTGTTACTCAACTAGCAAACTTTGCCCATGCCCTAGGTTTTGCGTATGCTGGTGGTACGAAGAGTCAATATGTGGGTGACGACTTTGAGATTATAAACACTGGCACAAGTACCAATCCCAGCTATAAACTACAAGCCCGTTATAATTCTACCGATACTTATGCTGGTGGATATAAGGCAAATGAACGCCTCGCCATTTCTTTAAGCAATTTTCAAATTGCCATTGACTCAAATTCAATGACGCTTGGGACTCCTAGGGCCAATTCTATTGAACCACTCCGGCTTGATACATACACAGGAATAAACCAGGGTTCGACAAGTGACACAATGACTACAAGCTTCTCATACAGTGTAGAGGAATCTTTGTCGCATACTACTGAGTTTTCGTTTACAGAAGGAGTGAGAGCAGAGTTTAGTAAAACATTTTCACTTAAAGTAAATGATTCTGGAACTGACACTACTTGGACTGGGGAGATTAGCTTCTCATCACAACAAGGCGTGTCAAATAGTAAAACGACAACTAAAACAGCCGAAGGCACATCATCATACAATGCAGAACTTTCATCAAGAACTCAAAGGTCAATAACCTTGTTGGCTTTACGAACTTCTAGTTCGGTTGACTACACTGCTCAAGCGAAAGTTAGCTTTGACATTTCATATAGTGGTTTTTTAAGAGCAGGCGATAATGCACGGGAAGATAACACAACAGACCGCCCTGCTGTTACTGTAAAAATTAATACAGACCAGTTGGAAGGAATAAACAATGCTGATTTAACCAATTTAACTGATAATTTTGGAAAAAGATATTCCCCAAACAAATTTACAAGTACCTATACTGATTATGCTCAAAACGTTTTCAAGGCAGGTATAAATACTCCACTTAGTGGCACATTTTCAGGCGTATATGGGACGAGTATTACTATTCAAGCATCTCCAGATAAATCACTTGATGGAACTTTAAGTGCTGTACTAGAAGACGCAAATCCGTCAGGATTAGAATTTAGCACTTTATTCGACCAATCCATAAGTAAAATTACTGTCTTAGAGATCCCGTCCAGCATTGCTTCAGGTGTCTGGCAATACAAGCCTCAAGGCGAAAATTGGCAGAATATTACAAATGGACAGTCATTAACTGGTGATGATTCAGTCCGCTTTCTTCCCTCGGCTAATTACAATGGTACTCCTAATAAGCTCAGGGTCGAGTTTGCAAACATTAATAGGTGGATTAGCACAAGTGTTGCCGCTGTAAATGATGCCCCAGTCCTCACCAGTGGTCAAATCAAAAGTATTGCCATTGTTAGTAACTTTAGTTCAACTACTACTTCATTAGGATTGGAAGGACTTAGCTACAGTCCAGGTGGTGGTAGTGATGAAGTTACCCAAACCTTAACTTACAACGTGACGGAAATACCTGGCAGCAACCTAGGCAGTATTGTCCTTGCAGATGAAACAACTGTGGTGACTACTAATACATTTTACACTCTAGATCAACTACAAGGGATGAAATTCAAGAGTGTAGCAAATCCTGCGGGTAGTGGTAATTTCAAATTTATTGTTAAAGATAATGGTAATACTGCTGACGGTGGAATCGATAGCTTAAGTCAATCCTTAACTATTACTGCTACTGCAAATACAAGTGGCACTGTTGCTCTAAGTTTAAGTGGTAAACTCAGTGAATATACATTTGGCTTTAACGCATCAGGAAACGTAGTAATTACGGACACAATGCCAAACCGAGATGGTGAAAGAACCTTGACTCAAGCTAGGTTAATTCGTTTTTCAGATCGTGACTATACTATTTCTGGCTTTAACGAGGCGTTTTATTATCTTGTTAACCCTGATGTGCAGACTGCCAATGTTCCTGCTTTAGCTCACTATTTGTCCTATGGAAAAACAGAAGGACGACTCACAAACGCTAGTTTTGATGAACAATATTACCTCGATAGCAATTCAGACGTTAAGAACGAAGTTAGTGGAGGAGCATTTGGAGGATTAGGGCTGAATCACTATATACAATTTGGTTATAACGAAGGGCGCATTGCTAAATATCACTCACTCATTAGTGGCAATGCCACTCTGCGGGGAACTTCGAACGGAGATATCCTTGAAGGATCAATCCGCAATGACACCATTGTGGGCGGCGCTGGTGATGACACTTTTGTCCTGAAAGGAAAATACTTTGAATACGCATTCACCAATACATCGCAAGCCTTAGTCATTAACGACCAGGTGGCCTATCGAGACGGCACAGACACATTGACCGACATCCAATCAATTAAGTTTTTAGGTGACAATACAACCTACTCGGTTACTACTGAAGGCAACCTATCCCCAGGAGGCGGTGGTGGACCCTTTGCAGGAGCCCTCCGCTATATCTTGATCGGTGACGATAGCGACAACATCCTTATCAGTGGCGCTACCGGTGACACCCTTGATGGTCGTGGGGGTATTGATATCTTAATTGGTAGTGAGAGCGACAACACCTACATTGTTGATACTACCAACGACACCATTACTGAAAACGCCGATCAAGGAACAGATACCATTCAATCCAGTGTCACATTTAGTCTAGCTGACTTGCCCAACATCGAAAATCTTACCCTGACAGGAACAGATTCCATTAACGGCACAGGTAACGCCGCCAATAACGTTATTACAGGTAACCAAGCTAATAACATCCTCGATGGAGGGGTGGGGGATGACACTCTCAAAGGAGGCGCGGGTAGTGACCTCTACATTGTTGATAGCATCAATGACATCATTATCGAAGAGGATTTTTATTTGCCTGATTTAGGCGGCGGCGGCGGCGGCGTTATCATCCCGGGTGGATTCGATAATATCAATATTATCGAAGATACTAATATTGTTACCGACACCTTTGTCCTGGATGCGCTTAATTTAGGCACATTATATCCAGATGTAATCTCTGTTGATCCAGGTGTAATCGATCCGGGTGTAATCTTTGTTGATCCAGGTGTAATGGGAGAAATCGATACCGTTCAATCCAGCGTCACCTTTAGTCTAGCGAACCTGCCCAAGCTCGAAAATCTTATCCTGACAGGAACAGATTTCATTAATGGCACAGGTAACACAGTCAATAATGTGATTACAGGTAACCAGGCTAATAACATCCTCGATGGAGGAGCAGGGGATGACACCCTCAATGGAGATGAAGGCAACGATACGCTGACAGGCGGCTCAGGTCTCGATATTTTCCAATTTCAGATCCTTAGTGACGGAGTGGACACTATTACCGACTTTTCGCCTTCTGAAGATAAGATTGAAATTACTTCTAACTTTGGCGCAACAGTCGGTGAAGTATACCCCACATCTAGCCTCTTTAATTATGACTCTACCACCGGCGCTTTGACCTTCAAGGGCACGCAGTTTGCGACACTGAGCAACAAGCCTATCGATTTTAGTGTTAGCAATATTATTATTCCAGCACCCATCGCTGGGGGACGCACGGAAGGAACCGAGGGCGACGATACTATCAGTGCCCAAAGTAGTACCGGCGCTAATCGCCTGGAAGGGTTAGGCGGTTCAGATGTTTTGCTTGGCTCTCCCCAGCGGGATGTACTACTAGGAGACAGCGGCGACGACCAACTCTTCGGCGGAGCCGAGGTTGATCAACTCTTCGGCGGGGCCGGGAACGACTCGTTGGATGGGGGGCCGGGACTAGACTTCCTCTACGGCGGCGCTGGGGCAGATGACTTCGTTCTGCGGGCTGGAGATGGCGGCGATCGCCTCATGGACTTCAATGCCACAGAAGGCGATCGCTTCTTACTGGATGGCTTGAGCCTTGAATTCCTGTCCTTCGATGGCAACAAAATTTCCTTCGGCACTGACTTGTTAGCCACGGTAATCGATCATACCGGCACTCCGGTTACTGACTTTTTAACCAATCCCCAATGGTTTTCTTTAGTTTAGATAGCCGAGTCTTGACTCCTCACTATCATGTTCGCCAATTATCCTGATTAATGCCCATGAACTTCTTTGCTCCTTTGTCCAAGCCTGCTTTTTCCCTAGCTCTGACCGTTGGCGCCCTGACCTTAGGAACTCTGCCAGCCCAAGCTCTCCCCTGGGTACTCGATCCCGGTAGCGAGGTCTTAACCAATCCCGTTACCCCCCTAACCGGCGGTTTCACCTTAGATGATGAATCCCTAGCTAATCCCACCGTCATTTTTAGTAACGTCATGGTCGGTTCCTTTACCTTCGGCGCCGCCAACGTCATTAATGTCAGTGTCTCCGGCGGCGTAACGGCCATTGATTGGTTGGATAGCGGCAATAATTTGCTTTCTTTAGTGTTTAGTTCCCCCCTGACCCCCAGCGGCGGCGCCAGCGCGCTAAATACCGTCGTCAGTAGTTTTACTCCTTTTAGTAGCGGCGCTCCCGTTACCATCACCGGCGCTGTGACCGCAACCGCAGTACCAGAACCCTTGACGCTGTTGGGTGCCGGCGCGGCCATTACCCTAGGGGGATTTTTTAAACGGCGCTTGTCCTGACTCCAAAAAAATGACTATTGTGCCACCCCCTAGAGTCGCGCCTAACTTATGATTTAACCGAAATATGGAACTCATCAAGGCTCTCTAGGAATCAGGGTGATAAGCTCGCCTTATTGTTTTTGAAAACCTTATGAAATATTAGAAGATGCCCAACTCTGTATATAAAAGCTATCTCAATGAGTAAACAGAGAGCTTTGATGGACTTCGGTCATCAGCGTCAGCGCCGCCAGGGAATGGCCGTCCGGGGAAAGGGGAGGGCTATAACAAACCAGCGCCAAATCTCCCTCCGGCGCTAGGGCCAACCAAGCGCCGCTCACCCCAGACTTGCAGAGCCAACCCCAGCGCCGAGTATAGTCGGGAGATTGTTCGTAGAGTCCGGCTACCTCTAGGGTTTGGCGAACCTTTTCCGTTCCGAGTAAAGAAGACCCCGGCAAAAGTAGACGGGCTAAACTGCCCAACCCTGGGGCGGTCGTTCCCAGACAGCAAAGTCGGTTATAGGTGGCCAGCGCCGCCGGTGGATCATCTAGATGCCCGGTTTCGGTCAAAAGCTCCACCAGCGCCCGATTACGAGGATTCGGGGTGGCTTCCACAGAGTGTAAAAGTTCGGTGTCTGAGGTTAAGGCGATTCGGACATGGGAGCCGATCCAGTCCTGAAACTGCTTGATCCGCTCCTCCGGGTCGGCGCCGGGAAGTTTGTCCGCTAGCGTAATCGCGCCGCTATTGAGGCAGGCGTTACGGGGAAAACCGCCGTCGGCTTGCAGTTGCGCTAGGGAGTAGTAGGGATAGGGGGACGCTTCAAAGCCGACCCACTGGCGGATCGTTTCCTCTGGATAGAGACTGAACAAATAGAGCAAAACAAAGGGTTTAACAACGCTCATCAGGGAAAACAGCGTCGCCTCCCCTTCGGAATAGAGGGTTTGGTTCCCATCCCCGACCCACAACGCCCAGGCGCGGGGATCGGCGGCTTGAAGTTGGGGAATGTAGGGGGGTAAACGACCGAATTGAGCTTGGCGCCGGGCCGTTTCCGACCAGCGCCGCCAAGTTTGGGGAGAAAGGTCGCGCCAGGACTCCATCGGTCTTAGAGTCGAGCGAAGGGACTATCCTCGCCCCACTCCGGCGCCGAGCGCCGGGGGACGGGAACAACGGGAAGTTCAAAATGGTACTGTCCCAAAAAATTGGCCGCGTCCAGACCATTGAGAGGATGGCTGAGGTAATAGCCCTGAATGAGGGGACAACGGAGTTTCTGGAGGATATCCAACTGAGTCTGGTTTTCCACTCCCTCCGCCACCACCGCAATTCGGAAACTTCGTCCTAGGCTAACCAGCACTTCTAAGAGGGCGGTATCCTGGGGATAGGTATTGAGGCGTTGCACCAGAGAATTATCAATTTTGAACTTGTGGATGGGCAACTCCTGTAAATAACGGATAGAAGCGTAATCCACGCCAAAATCATCTAAACAAATGCGCATCCCCCGCTCGTCCAACTCCCGCAAAATCTGCCGAGCGCTGTCTAGGTCTTCGAGAATAGTGGTTTCCGTAATCTCTAGCTCCAGCCACTGGGGCGCTAACTGACTTCCCGCCAGTGCCGATTGGATCAGGGCGATCAAATTCTGGTGATAAAACTGCTTGCTGGATAAATTCACCGACACCATCACCGGCGGTAACCCCTGGGTCTGCCAAGCGCAATTTTGCAAACAGGCGCTCTGGAGAATCCACTCCGTTAGGGGCAAGATCATATCCGTTTGATCGCTCCAGGGTAAAAACTGTCGGGGTGCGATCATGCCCTGGGTCGGGTGCAACCAACGAATCAGCGCCTCCATAGTTTCCACTTCCCGGCTTTCAACATTCACCTGGGGCTGGAAGTAAAGCTCTAACTCCGATTTACGCAGGGCCCGTTGAATGCGTTTTTCTACTTTCGACAAACGCTCCCGTTCCGCCTCGGCGCCGGGGGAGTCCTCCAAATTGAGTTGGGCGAAGTTGAGGGTGGATTTTTCCGGGAGCGGCGCGTCCCATTGGGAAGTCTGGAAAAAGCCGGAATCCGACGGAGCGAAGACCAAATGGGAATTCTGGGGCGGTAGGGTTTGCAGGCGAGAGCGAACACTTTTAATCAGTGCTTCCACCGCAGAGCCGTCCCGGGGATAAAGGGCGCTTCCCCGAGCCAGATCAAACTGAAGCGTTTTCCCTTGGACATTGTAGGGCGCGAGCAACGCGTGTAGGAGGCGCTGGGAGACGCCTTCGAGGTTCTCTTCTCCCTGAATATGGGACAAAAGAACGATAAATTCATTCTCTCCCCAGCGGGCCACCACATCGCCGTTGCGGAGACCCTGACGGAGATGTTGCCCGATCTGACTTAACGTTAAAATCGACAAACTTTGGGAATAGTCCTTCACCAACCTTTGCCAATTTTTAAGTTGGATCAGAATTAAGCCCACCTGATGCTGACCCCGTTCCGCGTTAGAGAGGGCTAGATTTAAGTATTCTAAAAAAAGCACCTGATTAGGCAGATTGGTGCTGGGATCAATATAGGACTGTTCCTCAAAGGTATCCTCCTCCGGGCGTCGGAAAGTGTTGAGGGGGTCGCTGAGCGCCGCAGCGGGTCGGTTTTGGCTTGAGGTTGTAAAACTATCCCCATTTTTATCCCGCATCGGAGACTGGGAATAGGATTGCCCAAACTGTAAGCAATGGTAGCTGGCGTTAACGTGGCAACCAAAGTTAATCAAATCGCCGTCCTTGAGTTCATGGACTAAGCACTTAGAGCCGTTGATAAACACCCCGTTTTGACTTTTATTGCCATCCAGATCGCCGTCTACAATCAGGTACATGTCTCGATTGAGTTTGTTATTAAACTTGCGCACTAAGGTCGCATGGTGTCGGGAGGCTTGGGCCGAGGTAATTTGAATACTGCAACTGGAATGGCGCCCCAGACTATACTGGCTCTCCTCCAACATAATAGTGCGGCGACAGTTAGAGTCCTCTAAAACTAAAATATGTTGGGACTCGGAGTTACTTTTGGTTTCAAACAAGCTATTCATAAGGGGAGTGAGTCAATAAGAGCTTTAAATTGAGCGTTTAACTAAAGATAACGATGAGAAAAATAAAAAACTATTGAATCGAGGATTGGGATAAAAATTGCGCCAGTTCGGAAATTTTAAGGGGATGGCTAAACCAGTACCCTTGCACCTCTTCGCATTTCAGTTCCCGTAGGCGCTCCACTTGTTCCAAGGTTTCGACCCCTTCGGCGATAATGCGAATCCGTAAACTTTGCCCCAGGAGGAGCAAGGCTCGGACGATGGCCTGATTTTTGGGCTGGTTGGGAAGATTAACAATAAAGGATTCATGGATTTTGAGGGTTTGAATGGCAAACTGTTGCAAACAGCTTAAAGAGCCTAAGCCAATGCCAAAATCATCTAAGGATAGGTTGACTCCCAATTCCCGCAGTTGTTGTAAAACCGTTTGAGAATAACTCGCATCTTCCATGATGGCGGTCTCGGTGACTTCTAGGGTGAGCCACTTGGGATCTAAACCGGTTTTCTCCAGCGCCTGGGCCACGGAAGCTACCAAATTCCCTTGCTTAAATTGTCGGGAAGACAGGTTAACTGTCACCGGTAAAGGCGGAATCCCCTGATCTTGAAGCGCCTTATTTTGATGGCAGGCGGTTTCCAGAATCCATTGACCAATGGGGACAATCAAATCCGTTTTTTCCGCCAGGGGAATGAGATTAACCGGGGAAATTTCTCCCAACTCGGGATGACGCCACCTCAGAAGGGCCTCGATGCCGGTAATTTGGGAGGTGGAGATGCGAATAAAGGGCTGGTAGGTTAGATAGAACTGGTGCTTATCTAGGGCTTCGTATAGAAGGTTTTCTAAGCGGAACAGAAGATTGGCTTTAGACGCCAGTTTGGGGTTAAAGAAAGCGTAGGCACTACTATTTTGCGCCTCGATTTGCTCCAGCGCCGTGTGGGCGTTTTTTAATAAGGCGGCCGCGTCGGCGCCGTCCTGGGGATAGAGGGCGACGCCCAGACGCCCCTTGAGGTGGATGGCTTGCCCCGAGACTTCCATAATGCCCTGAAGATTCTGAAGAATCTTCTCCGCCAGCACCCGGATCTGCTCGGAATTGCCGGGGGATTTCAGAAGGATGACAAATTCTTCCCCCTGCCAACGGCAAACCAGACCGTCAGATCCTAAAGTCTCCGTTAGGCGCTGGGCCACAGTTTTGAGGAGAAAATCGCTGCTATCCAGCCCAAAGGCGTTGATCATGCGGCTGTAGTTGGCAAAATTCAGGAACAGCGCCGCAACGGGAGTATTATCTCGATTGGCTTTTGCCAGGGCGATGGCTAACTGCTCTTCAAAGAGGCCCCGGTTGGGCAGACCCGTGAGCGCGTCGTAAAAGGTCTGTTGCGCAAGGCTTTTTTCTGCCTGTTTCCGTTGAGTGACATCGCAGAGATAACTCCGAATCACCTGGGTTTCCGCTAAATAATGGACGTATTGCTCGTAGATTTCTTCTTTAATCTGAATTTCCCGCAGGAGTAAATTTCCCCGCACGTTTTG
The DNA here is from genome assembly GCA_046304295.1 of Cyanobacteriota bacterium. Lineage (GTDB taxonomy): Bacteria > Cyanobacteriota > Cyanobacteriia > Cyanobacteriales > Microcystaceae > Synechocystis. Next base: position 9,537 of record JBKCES010000101.1, read on the forward strand.
TACTTGATTGAGCAGTCCTGTCAAGACTGGATGGTCTAGACCATCCTTCTGAATACTTTTAAACTTAATGCTAGCGGGGGGATTGAGGTAAATAATTTTACCCGTAAAATCCATTTCCACAATGGGATGAGGACTCAGTTCCGCAAAGGAGGAAAAGCGGACTAAATCCATGGAGGCTTGAGTCACCTTGGAAATATCTTCTTCGTCGTTAATAATGGTGGATTTGCTATCTTCTTCTGAATAAGCTCGCCCTACTTCTTCATACTGGGAGATTTCTAGGGGATTAAAGAGGGCGATTTCTAAGCTGGTGGAGACAATATAATAACTGGCCTTAGACTCGCTCCCAAATAAAATCACATCCCCATGTTTTAAATCATGGGTAAAAGAATTTTGTCCATTAATAATCAATCCATTTGTACTGCGATTTCCTTCCAAATCTCCGTCGATAATGCGATAGGAATAACTCTCGCTTTTGGGACTGGGTTTAATCCGCACTAGGGTGGCGTGGTGTCTCGACACGACCCGGTCGTAAATAACAATGTCGTTACTTGACTCCCGACCGATAGAATAGGTAGGCTCATCTAGAGCTATTATACGTCGAGCTTTTTGATCTTCTATGACAAAAATGTGGCGAAAGTCGGGGGAGGTGGTCATGGGGCAATTCGCTCAACGGAGTCAATTTCTATTCTAATCTTGGGAGGGAGGCTTAGGGAGTTGACTTTGTTGTGGTTGCAACTTTGGGCGACCCCCTCCCTCTAGTCTGAAAGTATGGGAAACTATAATAATGGGTTTCCCGCGCTCCGGTGAGGATTGCCCGAAAGATCGAGGGAGGATTTTGTCGAGTTTCTATGACCTATCTTGTCGCCGCCTGTTACCGGTTTCAGCCCCTAGACGGCCTGCCCGAACGCCGGCGCCGTTGGCGGAGTTGGGGCGAAGCGGGGAATCTACGAGGCACGATTTTACTGGCGCCGGAGGGGATTAACGCCACCCTAGCGGGGGAGACCGGCGCCGTCAGAGATTTAGTGGCCCGTTTAGGGGAGGATTTAGGGGGAGAACCCCTAACGCTCCGGGAAACCCCGTCGGTGGATCTCCCCTTTGGCAAGTTAAAGGTGCGGGTTAAACGGGAAATCGTCACCCTCGGACTCCCGGAGGTGAATCCTCAGCAGGGGGTCGGCGTTTATGTTAGCCCCCAGGAGTGGAACGCGCTCATCCAAGACCCAGAGGTGACGGTGATCGATACCCGTAACCATTACGAAGTGGCCGTCGGCACCTTCCCCGGCGCCGTCGATCCCCAGACCCGGCGCTTTCGGGACTTCCCCGACTATGTCTGTCGTTCCCTAGACCCCGAGAAAAATCCCAAACTGGCGCTGTTTTGCACCGGCGGCATTCGATGCGAAAAGGCCACGGCACTGTTAAAGCAGTCTGGTTTTCGGGAGGTGTATCATCTAGAAGGCGGAATTTTAAACTATTTAGAAAGGATTCCCCCGGAGGATAGTCTCTGGAGAGGCGAATGCTTTGTCTTTGACGAGCGGGTAGCCCTACAAGCGGGTTTGCAAGACGGAAGTCATTCTCTTTGCCCCCATTGCGGCTATCCGGTTAGGTTAAAGAGCCTGTCTTGTCCGCATTGTCAGAGGGTTTATGACCTATAGCCTACGGATCGCCGACCTGCCCCTATCCGAGCGCCCCAGGGAAAAACTGCTGGCCCAGGGCGTCGGTTCTCTCTCGCCGGCGGAATTACTGGCTATTCTTCTGGCCACCGGTCAGGGCAAGGGCAAACTCTCGGCGGTGGGGTTGGGGCAATATATCCTCGCTCAGTTGGGGCAAAACAAACAGGATCCTCTGGATGTTCTCCGCCAAATCCATCCCCAAGAATTGATGAATTTTCCCGGCGTTGGCCCCGCTAAGGCGACGACGATTTTGGCCGCGGTGGAGCTGGGAAAACGGGTTTATCTCACTCGTCCCAACGAGCGCCTAGTCTTGGATAGTCCGGCCATGGCCGCAGCGGCGCTGTCTCAGGATCTCATGTGGCAGAGCCAGGAGCATTTCGCCGTAGTGATGTTGGACATCAAAAATCGTCTCCTGGCGACCCAGGTGTTAACCATAGGCACCGCCACAGAAACTCTGATTCACCCCAGGGAAATTTTTAAAGAAGTGATCCGCCAGGGTGCCACCCGTTTGATCGTGGCCCACAACCACCCCTCCGGCGGCCTCGACCCCAGCCCGGAGGATATCCAACTGACGGAAGTCCTCCTCAAAAGCGCCCAGTTATTGCAAATTCCCCTTTTAGATCATCTCATTTTAGGGCAGGGTAATTACGCCAGTCTCCGGCAGGCCACCCGCCTCTGGGAGCAGTTTCCCCAGGGGGATTAATTATTAGATACTGGATGACAGGGGAAATTGCCGGAAAGCGGCTAGCAAGGGTGAGAGACTTGCCGCAGATTACCGAAAAGCCCCTCCTGTCAGCATAGAAGAAGGGGCTAAAAAAGGGCGTTTAGGCGTTTCTAACGGCCGACAGCGGCGGCGGCAAAGGCCGACTGAAGTAATTCAACTTTGTCGGTTTTTTCCCAGGGTAGATCGAGGTCATCCCGGCCAAAGTGACCGTAGGCCGCCACATCCTGGAAGAAGCGCCCACCCCGTTCCCCAGGGAGAGACCGGAGGTTAAAGGCTTGGATAATGCCCGCAGGCCGCAGTTCAAAGTGCTCGCTAATGACCGCCAGCAATTTATCTTCATCCACCTTACCAGTGCCGAAGGTGTCTAGCATGACGCTGACGGGGCGAGCCACCCCAATGGCGTAGCTGACCTGCACTTCGCATTTAGCGGCTAAACCGGCGGCCACGATATTTTTGGCCACATAGCGGGCCGCGTAGGCCGCAGAGCGGTCCACTTTGGTAGGATCTTTCCCCGAAAAGGCTCCGCCGCCGTGGCGGGAGTACCCGCCGTAGGTATCGACGATGATTTTCCGTCCCGTTAGCCCCGCGTCGCCCTGGGGGCCGCCGATGACGAATTTGCCGGTGGGGTTAACCAAATACTGGGTGGCTTCCGTAGGTTGGATGGAGAGATCGGCGACGCAGGGTTTCACCACCGCTTCCCAGAGGTCGGCCTTAATTTTGGCTTGGACTTCGTCGTTGTCCGTCACGGCGCCGATACTTTCGTCGTGCTGAGTGGAAATCAGAATGGTGTCAATCCCCACCGGGACACCGTCTTCATAGATCACGGAAACCTGGGTTTTGCCGTCGGGCCGCAGGTAAGGCAATTCGCCGCTTTTACGGACGAAAGCTAGGCGCCGGGCGAAGCGGTGGGCCAGGCTGATGGGTAGGGGCATGTATTCCGGGGTCTCGTTGCAAGCAAAGCCAAACATCAGCCCCTGATCGCCGGCGCCGATGCGGTCGAGTTCGTCCTCGCTGAGGGCGTGGCGCTGTTCCCTGGCGGTGGTGACGCCCTGGGAAATGTCAGGGGATTGCTCATCCACGGCGACGAGGACGGCGCAACTGTTGGCAGAGAAGCCGTTATCGGCGTTAGTGTAACCAATCTCGGCAATCTTGCGGCGGGCCACTTCTACAAAGTTGATGTCAGCTTGGGAGGTAATTTCCCCAGTGATCAGCACCAGCCCCGTGTTCACCACCACCTCGGCGGCCACCCGACCGGCGGGATCGGCGGCTAAAATGGTGTCGAGGATGGTATCGGAGATTTGGTCGCAGATTTTATCGGGGTGACCCTCGGTGACCGATTCGGAGGTGAAAAGATAGCGCTTGGACAATTTCCCTAATCCTTTAGAAAACTAGACGGCGGTTGTTTCAGATACCAGATATTCAGATATCAGATATCAATGCAGGACATTTGGTGCATAAATACTGAAAGGATTTTTGCCCCGTCCAGCACGGGAATTTTAGCACGATTGGGGATCATTCTCTTCAGGGTTGTGGATGGAGCGGCACTAGCGCCGGACTAGGGGAAAACCGAGACTTTCCCGCTGTTGCAGGTAGAGCTGAGCCACTTCCCGGGCCAATCCCCGGATGCGGCCGATGTAACGGGTGCGCTCCGCCACGGCAATGACGCCCCTGGCGTCTAGGAGATTAAAGGTGTGGGAGCATTTGAGGACGTACTCCAGACTGGGCAAAACCAAGCCCCGTTCAATTAACTGCCCGGCCTCGCCTTCGTAAAGGTTGAAGAGATTGAGCAGTAATTCGGGATTAGACGCTTCAAAGTTATAGGTGCATTGTTCAACTTCCCCCTGCCAGAAAATATCCCCATAGGAGATCTCCTCGTTCCAACGAATCGCTTTGATGGCTTCGGCGTTTTGTAAGTACATGGCTAGGCGCTCTAGCCCGTAGGTGATTTCGATGGAGACCGGCCGACAATCAACGCCGCCGCACTGTTGGAAATAGGTAAACTGGGTCACTTCCATGCCGTCGAGCCAAACTTCCCAGCCCACTCCCCAGGCGCCGAGGGTGGGGGATTCCCAATTGTCTTCCACAAAGCGAATATCATGCTCCTCCGGGTGGACGCCCAGAACCCGCAGGGAATCCAGATAAATATCCTGAATATTATCGGGGGAGGGTTTAATTAAGACCTGATACTGGTAATAGTGTTGGACCCGGTTGGGATTTTCGCCGTAGCGCCCGTCGGTGGGGCGCCGACAGGGTTCAATGTAGGCCACCGCCCAGGGTTCGGGGCCAATAGCCCGCAAAAACGTGTGGGGACTCATGGTGCCCGCTCCTTTTTCCGTATCGAAGGGTTGGGCGATCAGACACCCTTGCTGGGCCCAGAATTGATGTAGTTGGGCGATCAGGGACTGAAAGGTCAAAGTCATCTGGGGTTGGGGAACGCAAAGGAGCAAGCTCTATCTTGCCACAATTCCCGGCGCCGACTCGAAACCGGAGCCATGACCCCGGCGCCGTAACCGTCACTTCCCGCTTCCGTCAGCCGCTCCCGCCGGCGCCGGTAATCCGTAAACGTCTCGCACCAGATAAAGGGGCCGGGCCTTGACCTCTTCGTAGACCCGGCCTAAATATTCCCCTAGGACGCCGAGGCTAATCAGTTGGACACCGCCGAGAAAGAGAATCGCCACCATCAGGGAGGCGTAGCCCGGCACGTCAATGCCTAAAATCAGGGTTCTTAAGACCAGAAAACTGGCGTAGAGCAGGGAAATTAAAGAGATGATCAGTCCTAAATAACTCCAAATTTTGAGGGGAACTAAACTGAAGGAAATAATGCCGTCCAGGGCAAAGTTCCAGAGTTGCCAATAATTCCACTTACTTTGCCCCTGAAAGCGCGGCTCCCGGTCAAAATACACCGCTGTCTGCCGGTAGCCGACCCAGGCGAACAAACCCTTCATAAAGCGGGTGCGCTCCGGCAGGCGCTTGAGGGCATCCACGGCCCGGCGGTCTAGCAGACGAAAGTCCCCCGTATTAGCAGGTATGAGCAGGGGACTCATTTTCCCCAAGGTTCGGTAAAACAGGTGAGCTGTTAGGCGCTTGAAAACGCTGTCCCCCCGCCGAGAGCGCCGGGTGCCGTAGACCACCTCAAAGCCCTCTCGCCATTTCCGCGCCAGTTCGCCGATTAATTCCGGCGGGTCCTGTAAATCGGCGTCGATAAAAATCACCGCCTGACCCTGGGCGTAGTCCAGACCAGCGGTGAGGGCAATCTCCTTGCCAAAATTGCGGGAAAAATCAATGATTTTTAGACGGGGGTCGCTCTGACGGTAGGCCACCATTTGGGCTAAACTTTCGTCCCGGCTACCGTCGTTGACGCAGATAATTTCGTAGGCTAGGGACAATTCTGCCAAGCATCGGCTGAGACGCCCTAACAGCGCCGCTAAGTTGGCCGCCTCGTTATAGATGGGAATGACAATGGAGAGAACCGGTAAAGGGGACTCGGCCATACAAGAGGAGCTAATCGTTCCATTCCCCTAGGGGCGGCACCGGCGGATTGCGACGCAAATTGCGGGTGAGTTCGTCGTCCCGATTGCGCTCGCCTTTGAGCCATTGTTTAACCGCTGTTTCAATCACCCGACTGGGATCATTGGTGAGGTGCTGGATCTGATCGACAAGTTCTGCGTCAAGCTGAACCGAGAGTTCAGTTTTATCGGCGGCGCGCTGAGTTGAGGTTAAGTCTTCGGGCATCTTGGCATGGCTCCCACTCGGATACCCTCCATCTTACCCTATCTCTTGGGGGTTTCTCGCAAACGCCAAACGCCTTGACGGTAGGCAAGTTGAGTCGCGCTGCCCATGACCGGCGCCTCGGGAAGATCCTGTCCCAGTAAAAACCGGGCTAACCCGCTAACCGTGAGGCTATGACCCACTACAACCCAAGCGCCGCTAAACTGCTCTGCCAAGGCCTGCCAGGTCCACTCTAGGCGGCGCTGTAATTCCGCTTCTGTTTCTGGGTATTGGGGAATCACTAGGGATTGATAACGGGCATCCACCCGGGGAAATTGCGCCAGGATTTCTTCCCAGGAAATGGTTTCCGGCGCCGAAGTCATCCAGTCCGGGTTCAGCCATTCTCCCCATCCGGCTTCCACTTTAATCTTGAGACCTAGTCCCTCGGCGATGGGCACCGCTGTCTGCAGGGTTCGTAGGAAGGGCGAGCAAAGAAGGTGATCGACTGTTTCAGACTGAAAATAGGCGGCTAGCTCTTGAGCCTGTTTAAATCCCAAGTCCGAAAGGGGCGGGTCATAGCGCCGCGGCGCCGTTAGGAACCAGTCTGGCTCGGCGAAGTCTTGACGGTGTCCATGACGGAGAAGCCAAAGCGTTTGGGGCATCGTTGTTAGCGGTAAGGTAAGCGTCCTAGTTTTATCCCCCCTAGCCCCTACTTCGACAGGCTCAGTACGGTGCCTTTGAAGGGGATTGTGGGTTATTCCCCCAAAGTTAAGCTAGCCTCAATCTGGCCTATAATGCCTATAATAGACTTCTGAGCGGTTCTTACCCCGCCGGGATGTAGCGCAGCTTGGTAGCGCGCTTGCTTTGGGAGCAAGA